>DASZAE010000351.1:0-1618 GCA_035945515.1 Terriglobia bacterium | reverse complement strand
CATCATGTTTTCGATGTTACGCGAAATCTCGAACCATTTCGGCTGGCCGCTGCGCTTCCCGGTTTCTTCCGACATTTTGCGCAGGACGGTCGCCCTCGGGTCTTCCGTGTGATACACGCGATGGCCAAAACCCATCACCTTTTGCTTGCGGTCAAGCAGATCGCGGAGGTATGGCTCGGCGCGCTCCGGCGTCTCGATTTCCAAAAGCATTCGCATCACGCGCTCATTCGCGCCGCCATGCAGAGGTCCCTTAAGCGTCCCCAAGGCTGAAGTGATCGCGGAGTGCATATCGGAAAGCGTGGAAGCGGTAACGCGAGCGGCGAAAGTGGAGGCGTTAAAACTGTGGTCAGCGTGCAGGATCAGCGCAATGTCAAACGCGCGCGCATCCTCGGCGGCGGGCGGGCGGCCGTGAAGCATATAGAGGAAATTGGCGGCGCAATTCAAGGCAGGGTCTGGGGCCACAGGGTCCTTGCCCGAGCGCACCCGCGCCATCGCGGCCACCAGCGTCCCCATCTGGGCCGTCAGACGTGAGGCCTTCCGCCAGTTGGATTCATTTGACATCGATTCAGCTTCGGGGTCGTAGAGAGAAAGCGCCGAAACAATGGTTCGCAGCGTTTCCATGGGGTGCTGCGCAGGAGGAAGCTTTTTCAGCAGATCGAGGACGGGCGCAGCGACCGCGCGGTGATCGCTCAAATCTTTCCGCAAAGATTCTAGCTCTGTCCGGCTGGGCAACCGCCCATGCCATAGGAGATAGACCACCTCTTCAAACGTGGAATGAGCGGCTAAATCGTGAATATTATATCCACGATAGAGCAGGTTTCCCTTCTCGCCGTCAATTGAACAGATAGATGTTTGGGCAATGACTACGCCCTGAAGCCCCGCTTTTACTTCCGCCATGAAGGTTCCTCTAACCGGTGTGTGTTCTTAAAATCTCATCATACATGATGGCTCGCGGCGAAAACAAGGAAACCGCAAGTAGCGCCGCCGTCCCGGCGGCGCGGTTTTATAAACATGCCGGCAACGGGCAACCACGGTCAGCGGGTAGCCACGGTCAATCGCATTTCGATTGACCGTGGGATAGCTGCTACCAAAACCAAAGCCCACGGTCAGTGAAACACTGACCGTGGCTACCCTTCCCGCGCCTTATGGCTGACGGTCAAGGTAGTGCGTCTCGCCTGCCTCGATCAGCCTTTGTGCCGCGCTCTCCGGCGTGATGTCGCGCTGCGGCATGCCGAGCATCTCATAGCCCACCATAAATTTCTGTACTGCGGCGGAGCGCAGCAGCGGCGGGTAGTAGTGCGCGTGGAAATGCCATTCTTCGTGCGAGTCGCCGTCGGTTGGGTTTTGGTGAAAACCCATGGAATACGGAAAGGAAATTTCAAACAGGTTGTCGTAATGCGTAGTAATGCGCTTCAGAATATCGCCCAGAAGCCCGCGTTCCGGGCCGGTGAAGGCGTCGAGGGCGCCCAAATGGCGTTTACTCAGAAGCAGCGTTTCAAACGGCCACACCGCCCAGAAGGGGACTACAACGGCGAAGGCTTCGTTCTGGCAAACCACGCGCTCGCTGCGTTCGATTTCGATTTTGAGGTAGTCGCAAAGCAAGCAGGATTTTTTAGCG
>DASZAE010000350.1:0-2131 GCA_035945515.1 Terriglobia bacterium | reverse complement strand
CAGTTGATTCACCTGCTGCACGGTGGTGCCGCTGCCTTTGGCGATGCGCTTCCGCCGCTTGCCATTGATGATCTCGTGGTTCACGCGCTCTTGAATGGTCATCGAGCCGATGATCGCGTCAAGATGGACCAATTCTTTTTCGTCCACGTGCAGATTGGCGGCGTTCTTCAACATGCCCACCTTGGGCAACATGCCGAGCACTTGTTCGAGAGGCCCCATTTTGCGCACCTGGCGCATCTGCTCCTGGAAATCGGCGAGGGTGAAGCTATCCGTGCGCAGCTTCTGGTGGACTTCCATCGCCTTTTCTTTGTCGATGGTCTCTTCGGCGCGCTCGATCAGCGAGAGCACGTCGCCCATGCCGAGGATGCGCGAGACGATGCGATCCGGATAAAACACCTCGAGCGCGTCGTACTTTTCTCCTGACCCGATGAACTTAATCGGTTGGCCAGTGATGTGATGAATGGAGAGCGCCGCGCCGCCGCGGGCGTCGCCATCCATCTTGGTCAGGATCACGCCGGAAGTGCCTAGCCGCTCGTGGAACTCCTGCGCGCTGCGCACCGCGTCTTGGCCGATCATGGCGTCTGCCACTAGCAGGATTTCGCTGGGTCGCAGCTTTAATTGCAATTCTGAAACTTCCTGCATGAGCTGCTCGTCGATGTGCAGGCGGCCCGCCGTATCAACAATGAGAATGTCATGGCCGCGGTCGGCCGCATCTTTCTTTGCCGCCAGCGCGATCTCAACGGGCGAGTTCATGCCCTCGCCCTTGAAGATCGGGACGCCCGTTTCGCCGGCGATCACTGCCAGTTGCTCGCGCGCCGCGGGGCGGTAAACATCGGTTGAAACCAGCATGGGCCGCCGCTTTTTCTTTTGCAGCCACAGTGCCAGCTTGCCCGACGAGGTGGTTTTGCCCGAACCCTGCAGCCCGACCATCAGAAAAACCGTAGGGTAGTCTTTTGAATAGGTAAGCAGCGATTCCTTGCGGCCCAGAATCTCAATCAGCTCGTCGCGCACGATGCGGACGATTTCCTGAAGCGGCGTCAGGTTGGACCGCGCTTCCAGGTTAAGAGCCTTCACTTTGACGCGGTCGAGAAGCTCCTTCACCACCTTGAAGTTCACGTCCGCTTCGAGCAGAGCGATGCGAACCTCGCGCAGGACTTCGTCCACCGCTTCTTCGGTCAGCGCCCCTTGCAGCCTCAGGTTCTTGAAGACGTTCTGGAATTTTTCTTGTAAGGAATCAAACATGGCGAATCATAATAGACACAAAAACCCCCGCGCCTTGTCGCGGCACACTCAGCTTCATTTTAAGGGCAGGCTTTATGATAAGTCAAACAAACCGCGCCTATGTAGAGCCTATTCACATCGTATCCCCTTGTGGGGTTGAAGTGTCTCAGTCCTCGGAGGAAAAGTCAGCCCGGCTTGTACTCATTTTCAACTGGCGCGGCGCCGGTGAGACTGAGCGCCATGGCGCAGGCGTCTTCCAAAGGATTGGAATAATAGTCCTTGCGGGTTCGACAGGCAGCAAACCCCACCGAATGATAAAGCCCAATTGCGGACAGGTTGGAGGCGCGGACTTCGAGCGAGATAGACAACGCTCCGGTATCGCGCATATACCGGCAGGCTTCAAGAAGCAAGTTTTTACCGATCCCCCGTCGTCGCATCTCAGGCGCGACGGCCATGCTCAGCAACTCCGCATGGCCCAGAATAAGGTTTGCCGCCACAAACCCCGCGATCGGACCGGGGGAATCCTCATAGGCCACAAGAATCAGCCCGCCCGGAGCCTCGATTAAACGCCGGTAGTCGTCTTCATGCCAGCCGCTATTCAAAGCTGATTCTTGCTGGATTCGCAGGACGTCTGGAAGATCGCAGGAAGCAATAGGCCGGATTTTCATGGGGAGCGCCGCCGGTTTTTAAAAAGTAAAACCGGCGGCCAAAGCCTGCAAGGGGCGGCCGCTACGGTAGGGCATGTCATAGATTGAGGATTTCGCGCAGCTTGCGCGTCTGGGCGCGGCTGACAGGAATTTCCGTCTGTTTGCGGTCGTCCATTTTGAGCTGAAACGAGCTCTTAAACCACGGGACCACTTCTTTGATCCGGTTAATATTGATCAAATATGAGCGGTGGACGCGCCAGAAG
>DASZAE010000349.1:0-9250 GCA_035945515.1 Terriglobia bacterium | reverse complement strand
CTCGCGCACAAGCTGCTCGAGTTGGCTCGCGCTCCACACGCGCATCCCGCCGAACTCCAAGATCACGTCATTCGTCTCAAGCCCGGCCTTGGCTGCGGGGCTGTCCGGCTCAACATGCCTGACAATCACTCCGTATTCGCCGGGCAGCTTCATGGCGCTCACGTCCTGGGCGGTAACGTCATTCATGACAACGCCAAGATAAGCGCCATTAGGGCCTCGAAATAAATTAAAACTAGGTCCCGGCGGGGCAACGGGCGCCTCCGGTGGAGGGGGCGGACCTTGCTGCGCCCGCACCGGGCTTGGAGCATAGGAAAGAACGAAAAGTGCGGCCGCCAACAAGACCGCAGCGCCGCCTGCAATCTGTATTTTCTGTTTCATAAGTCGCCTCCAAAACTTCTCAAAATTACCAGCCAGCCCATTGTAGCGGCAGCCTCTGGCCGCCGGCTTTTCGGCGCTCAGAGAGCGCCGCTACAGAAAAAATTATCATTATAATTTGTAATCCTCACTGATTAGGCGGTTGCGGCGGCGCCGGTGATTGCGGCGGCACCGGAGTGATTTGCTCCACCCGCTCGCGGGACCGCTCCATCAGCTCGCGGTTGAGTTGCCGCAACTGCCGGTCAAGTTCAAATCTTTGCCGGTCCATCGCCCGCTGAATCGCCTGCATTTGACGAAACATTTCCACTTGCTGCCCTGAAACATCGTTCCAATTCCAGTTCCAGTTTTTCCAGAATGCCCGCTGATAGGCGTCGAGCGCGGCGGCGGAAGCGGGATCGAGCTTGCGGATTTGAATGTTGCCCATCGAAGTCTGGATATTGAGCGCGGCCCCGCCGCCTTGCAGAATGACCTTGGCGCTTTCCGGCCCATAAGCAAGATTTCGATTGGCGGCCTGAGCGGCAAAAGGAAAGTCGGATATGATCCGGTGCCCCATCGCAACATTGATCATAGCGTTGATCGTAACTGGCAAAGCAGGAGGAATGAATACGTCAACGTCACCGACTTGGGTCTGAAGGCTGGAGGGGCCAAAGGTGCGGCGGCTGGCTGCAATCTGGGTCAGGATTCGGCCGGCCGTGGTTTGCGCCGTCACCGGACCCATCATCCGCAACAGGGTGATGTTGCCCCCCGAAGTGCCGGCTTTTACAAGGCCGCGCGCGCCGGCCACCTGAATATTGCCGCCTGCCGTCTGCGCCTGCACTGAATTCCCGCATTCTCCAAGATGAATCTGTCCGCCCGCGGTCTCGACAACCACCGGCCCGGAAGCCGCCTGCATCACGATGTCTCCGCCCGCCGTGCGCGCCATAACGGAACCATTCACAACGCCGGTCATAATGCTGCCGCCGCTGGTTTCGAGCGTCGCGCTCCCATTCACATTGCCCACCTGCACGCTGCCGCCCGCCGAGTGGGCGACGACATTCTGGCCAATGTTGCCCAGGCGGATAGCCCCGCCCGACGTCGAGACCCAAACCGGACCCAGCACGTCGCCCGTGCGAATATCGCCGCCCGCCGTTTCCGCTCGCAACTCGCCGTCCAGCTTTTCGACTGCAACATTGCCGCCTTGTGTTTTCGCTTCCAGGTTGAATTTCAGCGGGACATTCACTTCGAAATGGGCGCTGATGAGACCCGCGCGGCCTGTGCATGCGGGGGAGGTTTCGATGTAGGCGCCGTCGCCAGCGCGGACCGCTTTGATCTTATAGTGGTCGAGGCAGTTTCTGGCTTTTTGTTCGTTTCGGTTGTATGAGGCAACATCGATCAGGCATCTCACCTCGTTGTCCGCGCCGGGGCTTACGTGGATCACCCCCGGATCAGCGTGGATTACCAGCCGGCCTCCCGGCTTCACCGGAATCTGACACTGGACTTGCTCCACCCAGTTATTACCCTCAAGCTGCGGCGCGCTTCGCTGGATCAACGGCTCCTGCGCCAGCACGAGAGCCGCGCTGGCGGAAACTACTAATAAGATGGTGACAAGGGACGAGAGACAAGAGACAGGGGAGAATCGCTGCAGCCAGACTCGCCTCTCACCCCTTGTCTCTCGACTCCTGTCTCTCGCCGCTTGTCCCTTGTTTCTTATTTTTATCATTGCGCTTGTTCCAATTCATGCACCGCCGCCAGAGCTTTAACCTGAACGTAGGTATTCGAAGTATTCCTGGCAAAATCCTGGAAAACGGGGAGCATGGCCCGGTCATGCCCGGTGAGCGCGTGCTTCACGAGATCGTCAATAGCCTCAACGCGCACGCCGGGGTTTGCGTCGTGCTGCACCGCGTCAACGAGGGCGGTCTGCACTTGGGCGCTCCAACTCATCGATGGGACCGTGCGCAAAGCTTCAAGCCGCACGCCCGCATTCGGATCGTGCCGTAGCGCATAGAGCAGCGCGTCTTCCACCGAAGGGTTATCCGATTTCTGACGCAGCGCGTCCAGCGTGTCCAACCGAATGCCCGGATTGGAGTAAGTTTTCACTGCGTCTACTAAAATCTGGCGGATGCGTGGATCATCGAGCGACCCTTCAAGCGTGACTCTGCGTTCCGAGTTCACCGTGATGCGGACCTTGTCCGTTTCCGGGTCTTGCGAAACCTGGCTGATGCTGCCGATGTTTCCCAAATCGGGCGCCACTGTGGATTCTACCGGGCGTCCTGATCCGATTAGGCTACCTGTCTGGGCTATTCTTCCAGCGCGGGGGCGAATCATCCAGCCAAGCCCGAAGCCAAACACCAGCAGAGTCAGCGCGGCGGCCACGCGGGAAGGGTTTGAAATCGCCGCGTAAGCGTCGGCGAGGAGTTTTCGCCAGCCGTATTGCTCGCGGTCGAGCGTGGCTTCCAGCCGCTGCCGGCATTGCACGAGAAGATCCGGGCCAGGCTCCGGGCGGCGGCTGACCAAAGCCTGCAAGCGGCGGGCGCGCTCAACGCTTGTCTGGCAATTGCCGCATTGCGCAAGGTGCGCTTCCAGAGCCTCGCGCTCGGGTACGCCAAGCTCGTTGTAAAGATAAAACGCGATGTTTTGAGTAACTTCGTTACAGTTCATAAATTCAAAAACTCTCTATGGGTTAGACCAAGTCCTCCAGCGCGCCGCGCAGCTTCTGGGTGGCGCGGAAGAGGCAATTCTTGGCCGTTTCTTCAGTGGTGCCGCACATCTCGCCGATCACGCGCAATTTCAAACCCTCATAATGACGCAGCTCAAAAACCATGCGCTCGCGCGGCGTAAGCAGCCCCAACGCGGCGTGCAGGCGATGGCCGATCTCGCTTGCTTGCAGAGACCGTTCGGGGTTGAGGCCGGGCCGCTCATCCGCCACCGTCTGAAAAAACTCTTCTTTCCCATCCTCGCGCAGCGGCGCCTGATGCTCCATTCGCCGGCTGCGCCGTCTCAGGTGATCGAGGCAAATGTTCACCACCACCCGGTAGAGCCACGTGGAGAAAGTGGATTGAAACCGGAAGTTGGCGAGCGAGCGGTAGACCTTTAAGAAGACGTCCTGATAAAGGTCCGCCGCTTCCTCGGGCGATCCAGTCATCCGCGCGGCTAGGCGCAGCACCTCGCGGTCGTAGAGGCGCACCAAGGCGTCAAAGGCGGCGCGGTCTCCGGCCTGCGCCCTTCGGATGAGGATAAGGTCTTCGGGTCCCGCGGCCGGCGCGTCTTGCGCGAGATTTTTGCCGGTTAATTCCAAACAGGCGCCATCCATAACAGTTGAGCGTCTCTTGCGCGTCCAATAACTTAGACGCAGACGATATTAAAAGGTGAGCCGGGAGAAACAGACTTCTTTGCCACCTGATATCCGCAATTACTGCTTTTGACCGGCCTGCTTCTCGACCGCGGGCAGGATGTAGTCGGTCACTAGCGTTTCATATCGGGATTGAACGTCGGAGTCGATGGGGGCGGATGCGAGGGGCTGGCCATTCGAGGCGGCAAGGTAGAGGTCGCCCGTCTTGCCGAAGCTGCCGGGGTTAATTTTTTCGAACTCAGCCGTGTCGGCGTTGCCATAGTTGAAGATATCTTCGGGCGTGTAAGTTGCAAGCTGGTCAGGGGTTAGTTTGGAAACGCTGCGGACATGAATAGTAAACCGGCCAAAGTAGAGCGTTTTGTCATAAGTCACGCGCAGCACGCGCTGAAACTGGGAGCCGGTGGAAGGATCGGTATAAATGTTGGCGAGAAGATACAAACTAAACTTGCCATTAAGCGACTGATCGGCCATCTGATAGAGGCGGCTCGTGGGATCGTTAGCGGCCACGGCTTCCTTCGGTTTGTGCTTGCGCGGCAAAGCGCGCAACGGCGGCGCATAACAGAGAAGTCCCACCGCGGTGAAAACGAGGAGCGCCCTGGTTACGGGTCTGTGCAGGATTTGTTTCATGGTTCCCCTCTGCGGCGTGCCGAAGATATGGCGCCAAACGACGGTAGTGGCGGCATCGCCAGCCGGAATTTCAAAGGCAGAATAGTACCTCCATCTGGCCGGACATACAAGGGGCTGGTAAGGCTGATCTCTGGATGTAAATCTTACGTCCTCCCACGCCTGTCTTTGGCATTCTCTTCAAAGCCTGGGCGTGGTTACTGACATTGAGACTTTTGAGACGAATGAGACAGTTTGCAAGCGGCTGAGCCGCTCTTGAAAATTAGAAACGCTGATTCTAAAGGGGTCCTAGGGTTCGTTCCGTGATTTTTGTGTGTCTTTCTATCATCTCCTCCGGCCATTTTCTAATCTTTGAGGGGCAGCTTTGTAGCGGCGGCCTCTGGCCGCCGGTCTTTACTATTAAACCCCGGCGGCCAGAGGCCGCCGCTACAGATTGAGCCTATCACGCTACTTTGAGATTTTTGAGACAAATGAAACGGTTTGCAAACCACGCCGCCGCCTCCGAAAATTAGAAACGTTGATTCTAAAGGACTCCTAGGGTTCGTTCCGTGAATTTGTGTGTTTAGTCTCTTCTCTCTCAGCCATTTTCTAATCTTTGGGACTGCTCTGTAGCGCAGACCGCCACCTTAGCGGTCTGCGGCCTTTGAATGGGCAGAAAACCCGCAGACCTCAAATACAGAGGTCCGTGCTACAAAAGCATACCATGCCACGATGAGAATTATGAGACAAATGAGACGGTTTTCAGGACTTTTTCTAATCCATCGGGAGTTCCCCCGGCTCTGCCGGGGGATATTTACTCAGTCTAAATTGCCCAATCATCGAAGCAAATCGCCGCTAGTCCTAGAATACAGATTCGTCGGCGGAGGGTCCGTAAATCGAGGGAAGTGGCACGTTATTCAGGCGCAGGTAGACGCCAAGTTGAGCGCGATGATGGATCAGGTGACTCCGCATGAAAGTGCGAAGCACTCCGGCTCGCGGCGAGCTGAAGATTGTTTTCCCGCCCGCCAGCAGCGACCAGGGCTTGCGGAGATCCTCATCACTCGCCGCTTCGATGTGGGAGCGCGCCTCGCCCACGTTTTTGTCAAACGCGTCAAGAAGCGCCTGCCGTGTCGCATGCTGCGGAGTCTTGCGCGGCTCACCGCCCGGCGGCGCCATGTCCAGAGAGTCCAGGGTGATAGTTACGGTTCCATAATTGGGAATATCCGCGAGGTGCGAAACGAGCCGGCCCAAGGGCATGGATTTTTCGTGGGGTTTCCAGCTAAATTTGTCTTCCGGAACGCGTTCGAGGCACTTCCGGGTCTTGGCCATTTCGGCATCGAATTCGGGTAATAATACGTCTTTTATTGCCATTCTTTCCTCCAAAAACAATCGAATTATTGAGGATTACAAATTATAGTGACAATTTTTTTGTAGCGGCGCTCTCTGAGCGCCGCCGTTTTAAGTACCGGCCGGCGGCCAGAGGCCGCCGCTACAACATTTGTCGTCACTATGATTTATTCTCAATAGTAAAAGCCGTAGCGTAAAATGCGAACGCTGCGCTACAGGCCAAGATGCGCCATTCAATACAAAAGATACTGCCTTCGCATCTGGAAAAACGGGTCGATCTCCGCTTCCCAATGGAGCGCGATCGCGCGCGGGTCGGTTCCGCTTTTAATGGCGCTCAGCGTTTCGCGTGAGCCGAGCAGAGGAAGGATTTTATCGATTTGGAAGTCATTGGGGTACAGATGCTCTAGGGCTGAAGCAACCTCAGCGCCAAGCTCGGGCGAATCGAGCGCCCGGCGGTCGGTGATGTTAATATTGACGCCGTGGCACAACACTCCCTTGAATTTCGCGCTTGTGGGCATAAAATCCACGGGAATGAAGCGCGCGCCCTGAATCCGCCGCCCGTTTAGATAATCTGAGAGCTTGCGCGAGTCGATCCAGGGCGCGCCCACCAATTCAAAAGGCGTGTCCGTGCCGCGGCCCACGCTAATATTTGCGCCCTCGATCATGCCGATGCCGGGATAGAGAATTTCCTCGGTGAGGTCGCGCAGGTTGGGGGAGGGATTTGTCCAGGTGACTCCCGTTTCGTCAAACCAATCCTGCCGCTGCCACCCTTTCATGTGGATAACGCGCAAGTCGGCGCCGATATGATTTTCGTGATTAAACATTTCGGCAAGCTCGCCCACGGTCATGCCCTCGCGCACCGGCATCGGAAAGCAGCCGACGAAGGAAACGAGGTCGCGGTCGAGCATAGGGCCTTCAACTACCGTCCCGTTGATGGGATCGGGGCGGTCGAGCACAAACATCGGGATGTGATTCTGCGCAGCCGTTTCGAGCCCATACTGCATGGTGGTGAGGAAGGTGTAGTAGCGCACGCCCACGTCCTGCATGTCGTAGACCAGGGCGGCAATCCCTTGCATCATGGCGGGAGTGGGGCGGCGCGTCGAGCCGTAAAGGCTGTAGACGGGCAGGCCCGTGGACGGGTCGCGCCCAGAGGCCACGTTGCCTTCTGCCGTGCCGTATAGGCCGTGCTCCGGAGAAAAAATGGCCGTGAGATTCACGCCCGGCGCGTGGGCGAGAATGTCGATGGTGCGATGGCCATTCGCGTCGCGCCCCGTGGGGTTAGTCATCAGCCCCACGTGCAATCCCTGAAGGGGCTTGAAATATTCACTTTCGAGCACGTCAATGCCGTTCTCAACGTGGTCGTTGTGAAGGCGCGGCGCGCGGAAGCCATAAAGAAGCTCATAGTAGCCGGTTGAGGACGCGCGCGTTTCCAACTCCTCGTGTGATGGGACGCGGCCATAAGCCGCCGCAACCAGGGTGGCGATCTTGGCGCGCAGAGGAATCACGTTGCCATGTGCGCCCGCATGGACAGCATTCGTGAGAATAATGACGTAGGTCTTCGAGAAAGGGTCGATCCAGATGGATGTGCCCGTCCATCCCGTGTGCCCGTAAGACCCTACCGGGAAAAGCTCGCCGCGATTGGAAGAATAGGCGGTATCCATATCCCAGCCAAGCGCGTGCACCGCAATCGCATCGGAAGGCGAAGCAGGCGTGGTCATTTTCAAGACCGTCATCGGACTTAAAATGCGGACGCCGTGATAGACGCCGCCGTTCAAAAGCGTCTGCGCATAAATGGCAAGGTCATCTCCTGTGGAGTAAAGCCCAGCGTGACCGGCCACGCCGCCCATGCGGTAAGACGTTGGATCGTTGACCTCATACCAGGGAATCATTTCGTTCTTTTGATCAGGCGGCTGAGTGGGGGCAATCTGCGAATGCAGCCGCGCGGGCGGCCTGAACATCGTATGCGTCATACCCAATCGCTTGTAGATATGGCGCGCGCAATAAACATTCAGCGGCTCGCCCGAAATGCGGTGGACCAGCTCACCCAGCGTCTCGAAATTAACATCGCTATAGACAAAGCGCGTCCCCGGCGGATTGAAGAGATGCGCCGCGACGATCAAATTCATCGCCGTCTGATAACCGGACCACGGTTGATCCAAGGGTAAGTCGGGGGGCAATCCTGAATAGTGGGTCAGCAGCTCGCGGACGGTAATATCCTGTTTGCCGTTCTGGCCAAATTCCGGCCAGTAATTGGCAACTGGATCGTCAAGGCGTATTTTGCCTTCCTCGAAAAGTTGCATGATGGCAGGCGTGGTAGCGGTCACTTTGGTCAGCGACGCGAGATCAAACATGGTGTTGAGCCGCATCGGAAAATCGTGAGGGATGCGCGTGCGGTATCCGAAGGCGCGCCGGTAAACCACCCTCCCGTTGTGGCCCACCACCACGACCGCGCCAGGGCATTCCCCTTTTTGAATCGCCTCTTCAATGAGAGGCGCAATTGCGGCAAGCTTTGAGTTTGATTCCGGCGACCGCGGGGAAACCGCGACACGCGAGGATGGAATGGGTTTCGCCAGCGCCGCCGCGAACCCGAAAGCCGCGAGTCCCAAAAGCAGACAGAAAAGCCATAGTCTATTTTTCATTAAAAAAGCCTTTCACTTGTTATACTGCCCGGAAGCAGGTTGTGAAATCATAAAACGCAAAGGAATCATCTTACACCGAGTAAAATGCTGGTTTGTTGAATAATTGGTTTGCACAAAGCGATATATACAGAGCGCCATAAGTCGCGACGATCATTGGCTGTAGCGGCGGCCTCTGGCCGCCGGATTTTAATAATAAAGACCGGCAGCCAGAGACTGCCGCTACAGAATCGGAGCCGCTGGGCTCGAGTGTCCCAGCGTCTGCCGCCGGGACGGCGGCGCTACCTGCTTCCCAGCAAAGACCGAAGGATATAGCGGCACGTTACTTTCGAAGCGAAAGGCTTGAATGAAAATCACCTTTTCCGGTTGGATTGTCGTCGCCGCATACTTCATTTTTAACCTTCTCATTGGCCTCTACTTTCGCAAACGGGGCAGCTCGGACACAGGCAGTTATTTTGTCTCCGGACGCAATGTGAGCTGGTGGCTGGCGGGGACGTCGATGGTGGCGGCTACATTCTCCGCCGATACGCCGCTCGCGGTTACCGGCTTCGTCGCCACGCAGGGTATTGCGGGCAATTGGATCTGGTGGGGTTTGCTTCTGAGCGGCATGATGACGGTGTTTTTCTTTGCTCGCCTCTGGCGGCGGGCGGAAGTGGTGACGGACGTTGAGTTCGTGGAGCTGCGCTATTCCGGCAAGCCAGCAGCCTTCCTGCGGGGTTTTCGCGCCATTTATTTCGGCGTGCTGATGAACTGTCTGATCCTTGGTTGGGTGAACCTCGCGATGGAAAAAATCCTGATGACCGTGCTCGGCGTGAGCGAATTCTGGGCGCTGATTATTATTTTTGGCATCATCGCCTTCACCGGACTTTACACGTTTATTTCGGGCTTGTGGGGCGTGCTTTGGACCGATTTCTTCCAGTTCATCCTGAAAATGACGATGGTGATTGTGCTCGCCTATTAC
>DASZAE010000348.1:0-11560 GCA_035945515.1 Terriglobia bacterium | reverse complement strand
ATTTCTCCGGCGAACCTGCGCCGTCAATCAGGTCCTTCTTTACGGGCTTGGAGCCATGCTCGCGCTGAACGTCATGGCCCGTTGGGGAGGCGCCAGCCTGGGTGAATCGCTGCAGTCGTGGCTGCAAAACATCGCTTTTTTCGGCCCTGCCATTTTTTTGGTTCTTGCCTTTTCTAACATCCGGGCAGATCGTCTGCCGCTGTTCATTGACTCTGTGTTGCGTGCTTTCAATCCCAATCTTCGCGTCAGCCACGGGCTTGCGTTTGGATCTGCCTCAAAAGGCGCGGCGTCGCGCGCCGCCTGACGGATGTCGTAACTCACAGCCCAGCAAGCGGAGATGCTTGTGCTCCTCGATAGAGGAGCCGGGGAAACTCCGTCTCGATCTACTCTCTCAATACCGTCCGCACCTTTTCAATCTGCAATCAATTTTATAAGATTCAAATAGGCGAAATTAGTGATTCGCGCCGTGATTAAGTCTTAACCCCGGCAGGAAATTAGAATGTCCAAAAAACAACGCGCGCTCGTACAGAAGCAATTCACTAAGACGCGCGACGCGTTCTCCCAATTTGCCGTTCGTGATTCGGCCGATGTTGTGGCGGAACGGGTAGCTTTCGCTAAGCCGGACCCGGAAAGCCTTACGCTGGATGTCGCCTGCGGCCCCGGAGCTTTCGTGTTAGCGCTTGCGCGCGTGGTCCGGTTCGCGCGCGGCATTGACGTGACCGCGCCGATGCTCAGCCGGGCGAAAGAATTCCAACTCGAGCGGCAGATTACCAACGCATATTTCGATCAGGGGGACGCGGAACAACTGCCCTACCCAGACGGCGCGTTCCATCTGGTGAGTTGCCAGTTCGCCTTTCACCACATGCCCAGGCCGGAAGCGGTGCTCAAGGAAATGCGCCGGGTCGCGCGCGCGGACGGGCGGCTGTTGATCGTGGACACGATTGGGCCGGAGAGCGACGAGAAGTGGGCGTTGCACAACCGCATTGACGTTATCCGCGACCCTTCGCACACGGCGTCGCTGCGACTGACCACACTGTTGAAGCAGTTCGATGACGCGGAGCTCGACGTACTGCGTCAGAGTCTCAAGCGCCGGTCGCGCTCGTTTAACGCCTGGATGCTGCGCGCGGGCCTCGAACCTTCACACGCGCGCTACTTGGAGGCTCGCAAGCTTCTTGAGGATTCAATTCCCGGCGACCGCGCGGGCATGTCGCCTACGCCGCAGGACGGCGACCTGGCCCTCGTCCACTATGAAGGGTCATTTCTGCTGGGAAAGAAGCCGTCACAGCCCACCGTTTTGTGATTGCCTGCAAGCCCTCTTGTAGTCCTGTCTCGTGCAAAAATCGGTTAAAAAACGGGTGAATTTGACATGAATTTGACCAAAAAACAGGGCCTTTGGGCACTTTTCAACGAGTCGAATTCTCCATTTTTGGAGTAAAATGGCTCCATAAATGTAAAATCATTGATTACAAAGGGGTTATTCAAAGCAATCGTTGTCGGAGAGTACGTGCCAAACGGAAAGCACGGGGTACGACTACCTGCTAAAAAACGACGGCTAAAACCTGTAAAGGGCCACCGCTATAACCCGGTCACGACATTTCCTTCAATTTCAGTTTACCTTTATTCTCTTCAAGAAACGCGCGCAAGTCCTCTGCCGCGCCGAGCAATCGCATCCACTGCTCGTAATAAAGAGTGACCGGGAAACGACCCAGACCGTAGACGCTGACGCCGCCTTTTTCGCTCACGCGAAATTCAAGACGGCCGGTTTTGCGGCCAGCCACCTGCTTTTCGAGCTCGGCGATACGCGCCTGAAGTTCTTCTTTGGTGGGTTCTGTCATTTGAATGCCTCCTGTGCCTTGCCCGGCGCCGCTTCTTAATTCTTATTTTCTTCCGATGATAAACAGACTGTCTCTGCGGCGGCAAGGCAAGTTTCAAATCTCAACTTAAAATTCGAAATTTGAAATTTCAGATTTGAAATAAAAACTCAGCATACATCAATCAACAGTTTTTTGGCTTGCACGATTTGCGTCCCTCTAGGTTGAAATTTGAAAGGGCCATTCTCGGCGCCTCTTCGCGCGGACGGCATAGGCTGCCGATCCCACCACAAGGACCGTCAGCGCAAACAGCAAGGATTTCGGCGTGGCGGTGCCGAGCACATAGAGCCATCCAAAAAGAGAAACGATCCCCGGAATGGGGTAGAACCACATTTTGAAGGGCCGGTGCATTCGGGGCGCGCGGATGCGCAGAAGAAAGAACCCAATCGTCTGCGGCAGATATTGAATAAGGACGCGCACGGCAATCAAGCTGCCGATGACTTCGCCGAGGTTTCCAAGGCTGAAGAGAGAGGCAATCACGCCCAGCGTGAGCAGCGACACGTAGGGAAATTTTCCTTTGGTATGAAGCTTCGAGAAGACGCGAAAGAAATTGCCGTCTTCGGCCGCCGCATACGGGATGCGCGAATAGCCGAGCAAAAGTGAAAACACGGAAGAGAACGCAATCCAGAGCAGAAGCAGCGCCATCAATTTCCCGGCGAATGCTCCTTCAAGAATCTGAATATATTGCGACGCCACGAATTTGCTCACCAGAAGCTTTCCCCACGGAATCACGCTGATAAACGAGGCGGTCATCATGACGTAGAGCACGCCTACGATGAGGATCGACCCCATGATGGCGCGTGGAATCACTCGGCCCGGATCGCGGATTTCCTCGGCGAGATAGCAAACGTTGTAGTAACCGAAGTAATCGTAGAGCGCGTACAGCGTGGCGTGCCCGAGACCGGCCCAGAAAATCCAGCTCATGTGAAAAGCGTGAGGTGAGAAGGCGAAAAGCCGCGCCGCGCTCAGGTGGGGCACGCCCGCGACAATGACCCATAGACAGCCGCCGAGGACGCCCGCTGCGAGCACCACGGAAATGCTGCCAATCACACCCACCCGGCGCCACAGAAGCGCGACAATCACCAAGGGGAAGACGGCGGCGATCAGCCGGATGTCTCTGCTTGTGAGCGTGGGCGCAAGGAAGTGAAAATAGTCGGCAAAGCCGATGCTGCCACTTGCCACCGATAGCGGCGCGGAAAAGATGATCTGCCAGACCATCAAGAAAGAGAGCCAACGGCCCGCGCTCGCCGGGCCGTAAGCCTCGCGCAGATAGTTGTAGCTGCCGCCCGCCTTGGGAAGCGCCGCGCCGAGTTCAGCCCAGACGAGTCCATCACAAAAAGCGAGCGCCGCGCCCACTAACCATCCAAGCATTGCTTGAGGCCCGCCCATCGTAGCCAAAAAGAGGGGAATGGTGATGTAGGGGCCGATGCCCACCATGTCAGTGATGGCGAGCGCGGTGGCCTGAACCAGGCCGAGTTCCCTTCGTAGAGCAGTGCTTCCTTCGCCCTGTGCCAAATCTCACCTCAAACGTCCCAGCGTATCACGAAAGAATTGTGCAGGCCGGGTGTGATATACTGCGCGCCAGACCCAAGCGAAAGGAGCTCTATGAAAAAAGGATCGAAGGGATTGGTATTCGCCGCCGGCGCGCTCGCCCTGGTGCTCGGCGTTGCTTTGGCCGATGTCTTGACACCCGCGCAATCCGGACCGGCGCAAACGGAGGCCGCGGCCAAAACGGCGGGAGAAGCTTTCAAGAATATCCAGGTGCTAAAAGACATTCCCGCCGATGAGCTGATCCCGTCGATGGAGTTTATCTCTAGCTCCCTTGGTGTCCACTGCTCCTTCTGCCACGAGGAAGGCGATTTCTCCAAGGACACAAAGCATCCCAAGCTGCGCGCGCGGCAGATGATGACGATGCAGCTTGCAATCGATAAGGAGAATTTTGGCGGCCGCCCGGAGGTAACGTGCAACACCTGCCATCGAGGCTCAACGCATCCGGTGAGCGTGCCAACGGTGGGCGAGCAGGCGGCCAGCGCCACGCCGGGCGAAGCGATGAGCAGTGGAAACGCTAATGGTTCCACGATGCCCACGGCGGATCAAGTGCTTGCCAAATATGTTGAGGCCCTCGGCGGCATGGCCGCGATTCAGAAAATCACGACGCGTGTGGAGAAGGGAACCATGACGGATCAGGGCGGCCATTCGATGCCGATAGAGATTACCTATAAAACGCCCGACCAGCGCGTGGTGACGGTGCAAACCCCGCGCGGCGAAATGACAATAGCCTCCGGTCCCACCGGAGCGTGGCAATCGATGGGTGGCCGGACACAACCCATCGGAGGACCTGAACTCGCGGGCATGCGTGTGGCGTCGCGTCTGGACTTCCCCGCCCAGGCACAGCAGCTTTATGGACAACTGCGCGTGGGCCATCCCGCGAAAGTGGACGGCGCGGACTCTTATGTCCTCTTCGGATTTGGACACGGCAACCCGCCGGCGGAGCTTTATTTTGACCAGCAATCGGGCCTTCTGCTGCGCGAAGTCATTTTCGCCCAAACGCCTCTTGGGCGCCTGGCCGACCAGACGGATTTCTCCGATTATCGGGAAACTGACGGCGTGAAGACGCCTTATCAGTTAGTGAATTCGTCGGCACGCGGCACATCTACCGTGCATTTCGAGCAAGTGCAGCAAAACGTGAGTGTGCCAGACTCTAAGTTTGCCAAGCCCGCTGCGCCCGCACAAAACCCGCCGTCACAATGATCATCCTCGACAGATAGCGGCTATGTCCCTGCGGCGGAGCAGATTTTGAGCTTCTTCCGGCGCAGGGGGCTTGCCCGTATGCGCGGCTGCCGCGCTTTCCCGGAGCGCCGATGACCCCTGAGCTTTTACTCGAAAGAATTCAGCAGCATCTAGATGGCCTCGAGCAGATTGAACTCGACCGGCGCACGGACGAACTCTTGCGCGGCGCGAAGTACGAGGACCCGAAAAAGTTGAACCGCTACGAGCATAAAGTGTTTTCGCAGAGTGGCGAGGACGGGATTCTGGCGGAAATCTTTAAGAGAATCGGCGTAACCAACCGCATTTTCGCTGAGTGCTCGCCCGGCGACGGCCTGGAAAATAATACGCTCTATCTTCTGACCCTAGGTTGGAAAGGCTGCTGGGTCGAGTGCGACCCAATAAAAGTGGACGCTATCATGCAGCGCATGAGACCGAGGATTGCGGAAGGCAGCCTGTTCATGCAGCAGCAGACGGTGACGGCGGAGAACATCGAATTTCTTTTTACCGTGGCGTCGCTGCCCCAGGAATTTGATTTACTTTCCATCGACATTGACGGGAACGATTATTGGGTGTGGGAGAAGATCCAGCGGTTCAGTCCGCGTGTCGTGGTGATCGAATATAACGCCACCTTTCCGGCATCGTGCGATTGGGTGATGGAGTACAACCCAAAAGCCGCGTGGGACGGTACGGTTAACTTTGGGGCGAGTTTGCGCGCTCTCGAACATCTGGGGAGGAGCAAAGGTTATACGCTGGTCGGATGCTCGCTAACCGGCGTGAACGCATTTTTTGTCCGGGAAGATTTAACGGGCGGGCGCTTTCTTGAGCCTTTTACAGCGGAAAACCACTATGAGCCTCCGAGGTATTATTTAGCTTCCCGGCGGGCAGGGCACCGGCGCGGGCCAGCTTGGGGGGTGGTTCAGTTGGGATCTCAAATTTGAAATTTGAGATTTGAAAAAAACGGCCAGGAGCCGCCCGTATAACAATGTTACAATTAAGATGTAGTCTTCAAGAAGTAGCCAACCTTGCCGAGGGCAGGAGCGTCTAAATAAGTGAAAATAAAAATGCCAGGCGAAAATTCCTCGGACGGGCCGCAAAGCTGGGTGGCTCATCCGGAACAACTCAGAATTTATGGGAGGCGCCAAATGAAATCGGGAAAACTCAGAGTGCTATTTGGCATGGTTGCTATAGCTGGATTGATGGGGCTTTCGCAGGTTGCGCAGGCGGGGATTATACGCTACACGGGGAAGCATATTGCAGCGGGCGCGTCCGTTGCGACGCAGGCTGCCGCGGCGGGCGGGGCCGCCGTGGCGCAGGATACCGTCGCGGCGGGGCATGCAACGGCTGGCGCCGCGGCTAATGGCCTGAGCGCGACGAAGAACGGCGTGGCAGTGGCCGCAGGCGCTACCGCCGCGGCAGGAACAGCCGCCGGCGGCGCCGTGGCGCAGGGCGCTTCCGGGGCGGCGAACTCGATCAAAGGCGCGCCTTCCGCTGTGAACAATGCCGTCCAATCGGCGGCGCACAAGGTTTATCACGTCGTCTGGTAAACGCTGAAATCACAGGCGGAAATATGCGGTCAGTGATCGGCTCTCAGCAAGCAGAAGGAGGGAAGTGGTATTTTTTGCTGGCGCTGATTACTGACCACTCCGCAGACTAGCAGTTTGCTGGGATTCTGTTCGCGCAGCGCGGTTCCCCCAATCTCATCAGTTAAAAAACCGACCATCCACAACAACCAACTCATCTGGAAAATCGTCCGGGAGCGGGCTAAAATCAAGCGGGATCAAAATGTCTGAAATTAAGCTGCAATCGCTGGAGCCGCCGGAACAAACGGAACGGCTCGAACAGCCGGAACAGCAAGACCGCCCGTTTTTGCCGATTACTTCCAGCAAAAGCCTGCGCATTATTGCCGCCGCGATTGTTTTTATCTGCGCCTATTACGCAAGCTCCATTCTTATTACCCTGATTGTTTCCATCCTGATTGCATTTGTGCTCGATCCCGCGGTGAGCCTGCTTGAGCGAATCCGCATCCCACGCTGGCTGGGCGCGGCTATGATGGTGATGTTCGCGCTCGGGCTGCTCTACCTGTTGTCCTACCTGGTCTATGACCGCGCCGCGGCGTTTGTGGAGGACCTTCCCAATCTCACTGGGCGGATCAAGCAGATTGTGGAGCACTATCAGGGCATCATTAGCCATCTGCGGCAAAGCACCACTTCGATTATCAGCAGCCCGGAGAATAATTTTCCGACCGTGCAGCTTCAGCAGCAATCCGGGTGGACGGCTTTCCTACTGCGCGGGATTGGCTCGGTGTATACGTTTGCGGTGACGGTGATGTTCATTCCCTTTCTGGTGTTTTTTATGCTCACATCAAAGCGCCACGTGCGCTCCGCGACCGTCTTCCTTTTTCCCGATGAGCATCATGGGCAGGTTGAGCGCATTCTCGATTCCATCGGCTCGATGGTGCGCGAGTACGTGTTTGGAAACATCCTGGTGGCGCTGGTCTCGATGGCCATTATCGCGCCCGTTTACGTGCTGATTCATCTCCGTTATGCTTTAATTCTGGCCGGGATATCGGCGGTTCTGGATCTGGTCCCTTACATTGGCGTGGCTCTGGCGGCGCTGCCTCCGCTGCTGGTGGCTCTGATGCAGTTCGATAACGCGGCGCCCATTATCATTATCGCGGTCGCCGTCTCGGTGGTGCATTTTATTTCGGTGAACATGCTGACGCCCAAACTGGTGGGCAGCCGGGTGCGGCTCAACGCGCTTTCTGTAACCCTGGCCATGATGCTGTGGGGGTGGCTGTGGGGAGCGATGGGGCTGGTCCTTGCCGTCCCCATCACCGCCGCCTTCAAAGCCGTATGCGACAATGTTCCTTCGCTGAAAGCCCTTGGACATTGGCTCGGCGAAGGCGAATAAACACCAGCCGTTTCGCGGCCGCTCACGATAATTCATTGCGCTGGGGCATGACAGACGCATGGGTTTAATCGACGCCAAAGAATATTCCGCCGCAGGTTGGTCTCTGCCCACCGAGGCGGAAGCGCGCGCGCGCCGCTACTGCGAGCGCCTGGAAGAGGGTGACATCCTCTTTTTCGCGGAGACTCCATTTGCTTTGCCGGAGCAAGACCGGGCCTTCCTGCTTCAGGCGAGGCAAAGCGGCTCAGCGCATCACAAGAACATTTCCTATAAGCCCGCTCACGACCGCATCAATGGCCTTACGCGGGGCAGCGCGGACGAAACCAAGATGCGCGGAGTCATGCGCGCCTATTCGCAAAGCATTTCTCAATTCGTCGACCGTTTTCTTTTACCTTATGCGGGCCGCTGGCGTTTGGACTTTGCCAGCTTCAGATCGATTGAGGAGGAGGGTAGAAATCTACCCCAAAGCAAGCGCAATGACTTGCTGCACGTGGATGCGTTCCCAACCCGGCCTTCCAATGGCGACCGCATTTTGCGCGTGTTTACGAACCTCAACCCGGATCAATCCCGCGTGTGGCTGACCAGCGATCCGTTTGACCGGTTGGTGAAGAATTATGGCGATCCCGCAAGCTTCGGGCGCGTCGCAGCGAGATCCCGCTCGCCCTGGCGCGCAATGGTCCGCCGCGCAGCGCGCGCGGCTCGCGCCGCCGGATTGCCCATTGTCGACCGCGCGCCTTACGATGAGTTCATGCTGAGCTTTCATCACTATCTGAAGGGCAATCAGGATTTTCAGCAGAACTGCCCGAAATCGAAATGGGAATTCCCCCCGGGATCTACCTGGCTGGTCTATACCGATCTCGTGCCGCACGCGGTCCTCAGCGGCCGCTTCGCGCTTGAACAAACGTTTTTCGTTTCTCGCCGCGCAATGCTGATTCCGGAAAAGGCGCCGTACCGCGTTCTTCAGGAAATCACCGGAGCCTCAGTCGTGGATTGAGGGCGCGAAAACACTGCGATTTATGCAGCTTTTGGGGATTGAATTACATCCAATTAAGATGTAATTTGCATCTGCAAGTTTCATTGACGGTTACAAATTATTGTGACAAATACTGTAGCGGCGGCCTCTGGTCGCCGGCCGGTACTTAAAACGGCGGCGCTCAGAGAGCGCCGCTACAGAAAAGATTTACGTGTTAAGGACCAGCCCTATGCTCAAATACCGGCTTGTGGCCGCGCTCGCGTTTGCACTGCTTCTGCCGTCGTTTCTGATGGGGGCGGAGAACCTGGTGCTCAATCCCAAGCTGAACTATAAGAAGAATGGAATGCAAGGCGCGCTCATCATGGGCGACAATATGATGGAAACCATAAAGCCCGGCGTGCCCAATTTCATCGTCTTTTACGCCGAGTTCTGCTATAACGCCAAGCGCCAGGCGCGCACCACGGTGGACCTCTACAACGAATACAAAGACCGCGTGCACTTTGTGATTATTGACTTCAACTACGGTTGGTCCTGGGAACAGAACAAGCTGGTGCAGAAGTATTTTGCCGGAAACATCCCGCAGATTGTGATTCTCGACCGCACCGGTAGACCCGTCTTCAACTATATCGGCCAGACGGGAACCGATATGCTGGAAAAGTGGCTCAATGCCACGCTCGATCATCCTCAGTTCTTGCCTGTTGCGGACCATCCTATGGATACGCCCGAGAAACAGGATGATCCTGATTCGGTCCGCTTCGCGCCGGTGGTGAAAATCATCAAAAAGTTCTAGTGTCGCGTTTCTGAATGTGACACATGCGCAAGCTGTCATTCTGAGGAGCCGAAGGCGACGAAGAATCTCGGTATTTCTTTGATAATAAAAATGCAGAGATGCTTCGCTTCGCTCAGCATGACAGGCCCGCGATATGTGCCGTCCATTTCGGTTATACGACGGTAGTGGGTTGCTGAAAAGCCAGATGGCGTCCCGGCGCCGGCTGCCATTCAATACGCCGCCAGTTCGCGCGCCACGCGGATAATATCTTCCGGCTGAGGCAGCACGGCTGCCTCCAGCGCCGGATGGTAGGGGACGAACACATCCTTCGCCCCTAGCCTGCGCACCGGCGCATCGAGAGATTCAAAAAGCTCTTCCGCAATGCGCGCCGCAATCTCGGCACCGTAACCCCACGAAATAGTGTCCTCGTGAACCACCATCACCCGGCTGGTTTTTTTTACTGACGCGCTGATCAGATCCCAGTCATAGGGCGCGAGGCTGCGGAGGTCCAAAATCTCCGCGCGGACGCCTTCCTTCTCCAGCGTCTTAGCCGCCTGAATCGAACGCACCACAAGCGACCCGTAGGTGATGATCGTCAAGTCTGGGCCTTCGCGCGCCAGCTTCGCTTTTCCAAACGGGATCATGTAATCAGGGCCGGGATAGGGGCTGCGATTGTGCGTCTGGCGGTAAAGATGTTTCGGCTCGAGGAAAAGCACCGGATCGTCGCAGCGGATGGCAGTGCGCAGTAGCCCGTTGGCGTCGAGAGCGGTTGAAGGCATCACCACGCGCAGGCCGGGGAGATGGGTGAAAATGGATTCCCCTGACTGACTGTGATAAATGGCCCCGCCTGCGAGATAGCCGCCAATAGGCGCGCGAATGACAATCGGGCACGAAAAGCCATTGTTTGACCGCCAGCGGATGGTGGTCAGTTCGTCGCGGATTTGCATCATGGCGGGCCAGATGTAGTCAAAAAACTGGATTTCAACCACGGGCTTCAGGCCGCGCTCCGCCATGCCGGTAGCGCGCCCGACAATCGAAGCCTCGGCCAGAGGCGTGTTAAAGCAGCGCGCCGGGCCAAACTTTCGCTGCAAGCCGTGCGTGACCTTGAAAACGCCGCCTTTCCCCTTCACCTGCTGTAGTTCACGCTCATGGCTGCAATCGGCGACATCTTCCCCAAAAACGGCCACGCGCGGGTCGCGCGCCATCTCGTCTTTGAGACAGGCGTTGATGAGGTCCACCATCGTTTTCGGCTCGCCATGAAACCGAGGGGGATGATCGAAGCGGTCTGAAGTGGGGTCGGTAGAGGGAGAATAGAGATAAAGGGATACGGTCGAGGGGTCGGGCGGCGCCGACGCGAGCGCCTTATCGACGGCCTCACGAATTTCCTGCTCGACGCCCGCTTCAAGGGCGGCTATTTCGTTTTCACCGGCCAATTCCAGGCTGAGCAGATAATGGCGCGAGCGTGCCAGCGGATCGCGTTTTGCTTCCTGCTCGCGGATTGCCTCTGGCTTATATAGGCGCTCATCGTCCGACTGGGAATGAGAATATGGCCGCACAACGTGCGCATGAACCAGCGCCGGGCCGCGCCGCTTGCGCGCGTGCTCAACCGCTTTGGCGCAGGCTTCGTAGGCGGCCACGAAATCCGTGCCATCGCACTCGATGGCAAGAAGATTGGGGTAATTTCTGAGCAGCCGGGAAATGCTGCCACCCGCGGTCTGCACGTCCGTCGTCACCGAAATGGCGTAGCCGTTGTCTTCGATCACATAGAACAAAGGCAGATTACCGTTGCACGCCCAGTTGACCGACTCCCAAAATTCACCCTCGCTGGTCGCGCCCTCGCCCAGCGAAACAAATGAGACTTCATCCCGATGGAAGCTGCGCGAGAGTTCCGCCGCTTCCTGAACGCGGTCAAAATAGAGGCTGGCGTCCGCGGCGCCCACGGCTTGCAGAATCTGGCTGCCGGTCGGACTGGAGAGGGTGACGATATGCAGCGAAGGTGATGACCAGTGCGACGGCATCTGCCGCCCCGCTGAGGCGGTGTCTTCCCTGGAGCCGACCGCCTGCAGCAGCATTTCGTAAGGGGTGACGCCCAATTGCAGGCAGAGCGCGCGGTCGCGGTAATAAGGGTAAAACCAGTCGTAGCCGGGCCGCAGGCACATTGCCGCCGCCACTTGAATGGCTTCATGCCCGGCGGCGCTGATTTGAAAAAAAGAGCGATTCTGCTGCTTGAGCTGGATTTCTTTGTCGTCCAGCTTGCGCGACAGAAACATG
>DASZAE010000347.1:0-6373 GCA_035945515.1 Terriglobia bacterium | reverse complement strand
CCGCAACTCCATCGACCACGGCATCGAGCCGCCGGAAACCCGGCTGGCGGCGGGCAAGTCCGCCGAGGGTTGCCTCTCGCTCCGCGCTTTCCACGAAGGCGGGCAGGTGATTATTCAGATTTCGGATGACGGCGCGGGCATTAGTCTTGACTGCGTCAAGCGGAAGGCGATTGAACGCGGCCTCGTCACGCCTGAGCAAGGCGCTTCCATGAAAGACCGTGAAGCTCTCAACCTGATCTTCTTGCCTGGATTTTCGACCGCGGCGAAAGTGACGAACGTTTCCGGGCGCGGCGTGGGCATGGACGTGGTGCGGACCAACATCGAAAAAATTGGCGGCACGGTGGATGTGCAGAGCGCCGCCGGGCAGGGCACGACCTTGAAAATCAAAATTCCGCTTACGTTGTCTATCTTTCCAGCATTCACCGTGACCAGCGCCGGCGAACGTTAAGCCATCCCGCAGATCAGCCTCCTTGAACTTGTGCGCCTCGAAGGGCGTGCTCGGCACAGTCTCGGAGGGTGATCTGTCCGCTCGTTTGCAGGTGGATAGCAAGGACGAAATCGGCCAGATGGTCGTCGCGCTCAATCAGACGTCTACGCGCGCCCACGCCGCGAGAGCATGAAGGCGGTTTCCGCGATCTGATCTCAATGGGATGGCGGCGAAAAACTGTCTCATTTATCCTGTATGTCTCAAAAGTCTCAGAGTGGCGTGCTAGGCTGGTTTTGTAGCGGCGGCGTCTTCGCCGCCGGGTTTTACTAATTAAAGACCGGCGGCCCAGAGGCCGCCGCTACAGCTAAAACGATGCAACATAATGTAAACAAGATGGCTGCAATTTTGAGTTGTTACCAAGACCGACGAAAGAGGGCAAAAAGGCAGTTGTGCGAAAAAGAGAATGTTTAGGGCCTAATTTTGTAACTTATTGAAAATGGAGAAACATTAGGAATACGAACCGGCACGAACCGGACTTCGAACCGGAGCGAAACCGGTACAACAGATTGAATGTAAATTAATTAGAGCGTTCTTCCACTACGAACCGGAGCATTTGCAACAAAACAAAAGAGATGTGAGAGCCAGTCCGGTTCGTCTCCGGTTCGTATCCGCTTTTTGAGGTCAAAAAGGGGGTTTTTCCGGTTTGATGCGGCTGACAGCGAAGCTTTTAAGGGCCCGCAGGGCCCGCCGCTAACAGTCTGTTGCAAGACTAGATCGTCAGTCATTCTGAGGAGCCGAAGGCGGTCCTGAGCGTAGCGAAGGAAGAATCTCTGTATTTGTTTGATTTTAAGATACCGGGATGCTTCGCGGAGTTTACCCTGAGCCAAATGCCGGGATCCTTCGCTCCGCTCAGGATGACGAGCGAAGGGCGAGCATGACCTGTCGCACACGTTTTTCAACAAACTGCTAAGGAATCAGCGGCCATTCGCCGGCCCAGAGGAGAATTTCCGTGCAAGCGTTAGTGGTCGATGACTCGCGGACGACGCGGATGATCTTGAAGCAGATTCTCAAGCCGCTCGGATTTGACAGCTCACGTGCTGATCGGCGCGAATCTCCGGCCCTGACAGGAATGCCTGTAGCGGCGGCCTCTGGCCGCCGGTTGTTACTTTTTAGAGACCAGCGGCCAGAGTCCGCCGCGCTAGCTTGGTCTGAGGCATAAGATTGATGCGACAAATATGACATCTTCTGTTTTGTGAAACCCCGAACGGTCCCCTCGAAAGCATTGGATTTGCCCCACGCCGCCCGCGATGTGATATAAGTGTCTGTCTGAAGACGCGCAACGGAGGCAACTTGTGAGATTCCCCAAAAAAATGGCGCGAGCGGCGCTCTGCGCGCCGGTCCTTTTCGTGATGACTTTGGCCGCGGCCCGCGCCCAGTCCCCGCGTGATGTCGCAATAACCACCACGCCAAATGCGCGGCCGCTGCCGGTTGACCGCGGCGCGGCGGCCGTGTGGCAAACGCTGCTAAAACTCCACACGCGGGCCAGCCTGCTGATGGTTACCGCCCATCCTGACGACGAAGACGGCGGAATGCTCGCCTACGAATCCCGCGGGCAGGGCGCGCGCGTGGCGCTCCTCACGCTGAACCGCGGCGAGAGCGGGCAGAACCTGATGTCCCCCGATTACTTTGACGCTATGGGGCTGCTTCGCACTGAAGAGCTTCTTGCTGCCGACCGCTATTACGGCGTTCAACAATATTGGACTCGCGTTGCTGATTTCGGCTTTTCCAAAACCATGCAGCAGACGCTCGACGAGTGGGGCTTGCAGCGCGTGCTTTATGACGCCGTCCGCGCCGTGCGCATAACGCGCCCTCTCGTGGTGACCTCGGTTTTTGTGGGCGGCCATACCGACGGTCACGGCAATCATGAGGTGGCGGGCGAAGTGGCGCAGCTCGTGTACAAGATGGCGGGTGATCCCAGCGTGTTCCCGGATCAAGTCAAGGCGGGGCTGCTCCCTTGGACTCCTTTGAAGGATTATGCGCGAACGCCATTCTTCCGCGCCAGTTCAAAAGGCATTTATGACTATGCCGATCGTCATTACTATCCGGTGAGATTTTTCAACTACATCGAGAACCGCTGGGAACCGGGAATGCTGAGCGCCAACGTTGACATCCCAGAGGGCGATTACTCGCCGCTCCTGGGCTTGTCTTATCACCAGCTCTCCACGCTGGGGTACGGATTTCACAAGTCGCAGAATGGCGGCACAGGATTTCCGCCTGCAGGCCAGATGATGAGCGGGTATCATCGCTTCGCCTCGCGCGTGGGAGCTCGAGACCACGAGCAATCCTTTTTCGACGGAATTGATACTTCGCTTTTGGGGATCGCCGATTTAGCCCACGGGCAGGATTCCGCATTCCTCACGCAAGGCCTCGCGCGCATCAATGCGCTGGTTGAACAAGCGATGAAACAGTTCTCTGCCCAGCGCCCGGAAGAGATTGCTCCTGTTCTGGCCGAAGGTTTGAAGGCCACCAACGCCTTACTCCGCCAAGTGGCCGATAGCCATCTCACCGCAGGCGCCAAATACAATGTGACGCACGAGCTTAATGTAAAGCAGGCTCAATTCAACACAGGAATCATTGAGGCGCTTGGTCTCTCGCTAACTGCTACCATTGCGCCGCCGCCGGCATCAGCAGGGAATAGCAGAGGAACAGAAGCCCCAAGTTTTCAGGTAGCGATTCCGGGGCAACACTTCTGGGTGAAAGTGCATGTGGTCAACCAAAGCTCCGCTTCAGTCAGCATAAATCGGATTTGGCTTGCGTCTCCATACGGTGAAAACTGGGACGCGACAGCCCAAGGCAGCGCGGTTGGCCTGCTAGACGAAGACAAAGGCAAGGACCTTTGGTTTGCAATGACAGCGCCAACAAATGCAGTTTATACGCAGCCCTATTTTTCGCGCCCCAACATCGAGCAGCCGTACTACGATATCTTGAATAGCAAATATCTGAATTTGTCTTTCGCTCCCTACCCGCTATCGGCGCTCGCGGAATTTGAATACGAGGGCATACCTGTCAGAGTGGGGCAAGTAGTGCAATCGGTTGAGCGCGTGACGGGGCCGGGAACTGTGCTCCATCCGCTTGTCACCGGCCCGGCGATTTCGCTGTGGATTTCGCCTCATGCGGGGATCGTGCCGCTCGACCGGAAAACGTTCAATGTGGCCGTTCTCGTCCACAGCAATGTGAAAGGACCGGCGCAAGGAGCGGTGCGACTCGAGTTGCCTTCCGGTTGGAGATCCAATCCAGCCTCGGCCGAGTTCTCAACAGCGAGAGACGGCGAGGATGAGGCGCTCACATTCCGGGTGATGCCATCACAACTACGGAAGCGCCAATACACGATAACAGCCGTAGCGAATTATGATGGGCATGAGTACAAGGAGGGATACCGAACCGTGGACTATGCGGGACTGCGCCCGTATAACCTCTACCGGCCGGCCGTATATCAGACTACGGGCGTGGATGTCAGAGTGGCGCCGGGTTTGAGTGTGGGCTATGTCGCCGGCACAGGTGATAGCGTCCCGCAATCGCTTCTGAATCTGGGCATTCAAGCCCACATGCTCGGCGCGGCTGATCTTGCCAACGGCGACCTGGGGAAATACAACGTCATCCTCGTGGGCGAGCGAGCCTACGACGTGCGCGACGACCTGCGCACCTACAACGCGCGGCTGCTTGATTACGTCAAGAACGGCGGCGTCGAGATTATTCAGTATCAGTCGCCAGCGTATGATCACAACTTTGGGCCTTACCCATACAGCTTGTCCAATAATCCCGAAGTGGTAATGGATGTGAACTCCAAGATGACATTCCTCGACCCAAAATCGCCCGTTTTAACCTGGCCCAATTTGATTAACGAGCAGGATTTTACGGGCTGGGTTGAGGAGCGCGGCCACGGCTTCATGAAATCTTGGGATGCGCATTACCACGCCTTGCTCTCGACCCATGATCCGGATCAGGCCCCGCAAAATGGCGGGCTGCTGGTGGCCAGGTACGGCAAGGGCGTATACGTTTACTGCGCCTATGCTTTTTACCGCGAGCTTCCCGAAGGCGTCCCGGGCGCGTACCGCCTGTTTGCCAATTTGCTGAGCCTCGCCAAAAACCCGGCAGAATGAAGGTATATCCGATGTTCTTCTCGCATATACTCTCCCCTCGATCACCGATATTTCCGTAGACTGCCTGCCTGCGAAGGTTTATGATTGCGGAGACAGTGGCGAATTGCGCTGCTTTTCCAAAAGACAACTTTATAACCAGGCTGACTTTGGCAGGTAGGAAACCGTTGCTCCGGCGCTAGTAGGGCGCTCGTTTATTCATCTGCTGCGCCGCGCGATGGCTTTTGTTCGGTTTTTTACGGTCAACGGACTCGCGTTTGATGGGAGAGGAATATGCTGGCAAAGAACTGGAACGAGCGCAAGGCAAAGTATGATGTTGTCGTGATCGGCTCCGGCTACGGAGGGGCGATCACCGCCGCCAGAATTTCAGGCGCGCCGCTCAATCCCAAAAAGTCCGTTTGTGTTCTCGAGCGCGGACGTGAGTGGCCTGTGGGCCAGTTCCCGGACACTCTTCTCAAAGCCACGGAGCATTTTCGCAATCCCATTACTAACCCCACGGGTCTTTATGATCTGCCGGTTTTTAAAGACATTGGCGTGCTCAAAGGCTGTGGATTAGGTGGAACATCTCTCATCAACGCCAATGTCGCCATCATTCCAGACGACGATGTATTTCTGCAGCCTGACTGGCCGCGCAGCATCAACCGTGGCGTGCTGCAACCTTATTACGACGCTGCGAAGAAAATGCTCGCCTCCCGCCCGCACCCACGCGCAACTCAGTTGCTGAAAGTTCAGGCCCTCGAACGCCGGGCTAAAGAGATCGGACTTGAAGCATACGGCCTGGATATCAACGTCAATTTTGATATCGATGGGTTGAACCCTTACGGCGCTGCCCAAAAGCCCTGCATCGATTGCGGCGATTGCCTTACCGGTTGCAATGTGGGCGCAAAAAATACCCTCTATATGAACTACCTTCCCCTCGCCCGCAATAATGGAACAGACATTTTTACCGAAACGCAGGTCGATTGGATCGAGAAGCTGGCGGATGGCGGCTGGAGGATTCACGGCAGACGGCACGAACATCTGTTTCCAGAGTCCTACACCCTAGACGCAGGCTGTGTCATTCTGGCCGGAGGCGCGCTCGGAAGCCCTGAGATTCTGCTTCGTTCCGAGGCGCGCGGGCTTTCACTTTCACCAAAAGCCGGAACCAGTTTTTCGGGGAACGGCGATTTCTTCGGATTTGCCTTTAACGGCGAATTCCAAACCAACGTACTTGGTTTTGGCAATCATCCGGAAAGTCCGTGGCGAGCAAACGCGCCAGGGCCTACCATCGTGGGCGCGATACGCTACGACAAGAGCCGCCCTCTAAATCAGCGAATGACCTTTGAAGACCTCGGATTTCCTACTGCCTACGTGAGCGCGGCCATGATTGCGCTTGGGGCAATCGGCGGCGACCCGACCGTAGTGGGCGAAGAATCAGCGGAAAAAGCACGGCTGGCAAAGGATAATCCATTCGGGCCTTATCAGGCGGACAACGCTCTGAACCACACCATGTTTTATCTGGTGATGGGTCAGGATAATTCCAAAGGCACCATGCGGTTGAACACGGACATGCTTGATCCTAACGGCCGCCTGGAAATTGACTGGGATGCGGCCGGCAATGAACCTATTTTTACCATGATGAACGAAGAGGTCCGGCGCCACGCGCGAACCTTGGATGCAAATTTCATTTCCAATCCGTGGTGGCATTTCCTAAGTCTCCATAAGCTTGTCACCGCTCATCCGCTCGGCGGAATGCCCCTGGGCGAAGACTATCTCCAAGGCGCGGTGGATGAATTCGGCCGGGTCTTTA
>DASZAE010000346.1:0-12899 GCA_035945515.1 Terriglobia bacterium | reverse complement strand
AAGGATCGCCTGCGAGAGATGCTCGGCCTGCTCGCGTTCCACACGCTCGATGTGGAAGGCGATGCGCTGCGCGGACTTCTGACCGATGCCGGGAAGGCGCTTCAACTCGTCAATCAAGCGCGCCAGCGGCGCCGCGAATGTACCCATGAAGAGAACCTGAAGTAGTGAGCGAGACGTTGCCTCAAATTAATGAGTCGTGATGCCATCATGAAGCGGTGGAAAATGAATAGCCTTGGTTGGAACTCAAGGAATGCGAATCACGGCCGAATGCCGCTTGGCTGACGGGAATGGCAAAACTATTGAGGATTACAAATTATAGTGACATCTTTTCTGTAACGGCGCTCTCTGAGCGCCGAAAAACCGGCGGCCAGAGGCCGCCGCTACAATATTTGTTGTCACTATAATTTGCAATCCTCAATAAATCTGCGCCAGCGACGTGAATAAATAATTGATGCAAGCCTGATTCACATCAAGCCTGGGATATTCAATCCTCCAGCCATGTTGCCCATGCGGCTAGCGAGGTGCTCGTCCACTTTGCGCGTGGCTTCGTTCACCGCGGCCAGAATTAGGTCCTGAAGCATTTCGCCGTCCTTCGACGCGAACACTTCCGGATCAATTTGAACCGCGACGAGCTGCTTCTGGCCGTTCATCTTGACCGTGACCATGCCGCCGCCGGCCGAAGCGTCCACCATCAACTCGTCCAATTGTTTTTGCAGTTGCTCCTGCATTTGCTGCACCTGTTTCATGATTTGCTGCATCTGCTGAAGGTTTTTCATGGCTTACTCCCGCCTCAGGTCTTTGACGTCCATCAAAACGCAATCGAACTGTTTTTGAAGGGCTTCCACCGCCGGATCGCGCTGCGCTTTTTGTTGCGCGCTGGCGCGCGGCACGGCGGCCTGGGCTTCCTCCGAAGCCAGTGTAACATGGATTTTCACCGGCTGGCCCAGCACTCTTTCGCACGCCGAGCTTAGCTTTTCCTGATGCTCGCGGGTCTTGAGCAGGTCCGCCGCCCAGGCCCCTTCTTTGGGATACGTGAAGTGCGCCTGGCCGTCTTCAAATCGCCAGCCGACCACGGGGTTTAGGCAACTGCTGAGGAATTTTGATTGTTCAAACAGCACGGCCTTAATTGCGGCGAAGCGCGCGTCTTCCGGCGCCGCCACGCCTTTAGATAACGCGGCGTCTTCCGCTGTTAAAGAGGCGTGTTCGGGCAGCGCGGCGCCGGCAACGGACGCTTCGCCGCCTTCGTTCGAGGGAGCTTCAAGTCCAGCGGCGAAAGAGTGGACCGGTTCGGCCGGTATCGTCCGCTTCGCCGCTGCCGCCGCGGCGGAGTCCGCGCGTCTCCAAGGCGGCGTGCCGCCTGACGGGCCTGACGGCGCGCGATGACCCGGATTGTTCTGACCGCTTGAGCCGCCCTGTGGCGCCGAAGCCGGTCCTTGGCCGCTGCTTCGCGCGGGCATGGCGGCCGCTTGCGACTTCAGCGCGCTGAGCAAGGTTTCAATTGCCACCAGCTTGGGGGCGTGCGCGAGCTTCATTAGCGCAAGCTCCAGATGAAAGCGCGGCTGCAACGAATAACGCATCTCGCTCTGCGCGCGCAGGAGCGCCTGTAAGAAGCGCGTCAGGTCCTCTTCGCTGAGAGAAGCCGAGAGCTTTTCGAGAGTCGCGCGCTCGTCGTCCGGGACCTGAAGCAAGGGACTATCCGCGCCGCAGCTCCGCGCCACCATCAGGTTGCGCGTGTAGCGCGTCATCTCGCCGCAAAAAGCGGCGAGGTCGTGCCCTTCAGCCGTAAGCTGGCTCACACGCTCCAGCGCGCTTGCGGTATTGCCTGCCTGAATGTCTTCGATGAGGGCGGCGAATAGCGCCGCCGGCACCACGCCGAGGAGCTGCCGCGCGCGCTCCGCGTCTACCTTCTGGCCGCAAGCGGCGATGACTTCGTCGAGCAGCGAGAGCGCGTCGCGCAGACTGCCCTCCCCGGCCTGCGCGATGGCGCCGAGCGCGTCTGCTTCGGCTTCAACGCCCTCGCGGGCGCAAATCTCTTTCAGCCGGGCGAGGATCTCGGAATAATCGAGCAGGCGGAACGCGAAATGCTGGCAGCGGGATTGAATAGTGGCGGGAAGCTTGTGGGCTTCCGTGGTGGCCAGAATGAAAAGAGAACGGTCGGGCGGCTCTTCCAGGGTCTTCAACAGGGCGTTGAAGGCTTCGGTGGTGAGCATGTGGACTTCATCAATGATAAAAATCTTGGTGCGGTCACGCGCAGGCAAGTAGCGCACGTTCTCACGCAGCTCACGTATCTCATCAATCCCACGGTTCGAGGCCGCGTCGATCTCGAGCACGTCCACCGAGTTGCCGGCGGCGATTTCCTGGCAAGACGCGCACTCTCCGCACGGCTCGACCGTGGGCCCCTGGATGCAATTCAGAGACCGTGCCAGAATGCGGGCGGTGGTGGTCTTGCCCACGCCGCGCGCGCCAGAAAAAATGTAGCCGTGGGCCACGCGGCCGCTCAGGATGGCGTTTTTCAGCGTCTCGCTGACCAGGCGCTGGCCCACGAGATCGTCAAAACGCTGCGGCCGGTATTTGCGGGCGATCACCTGGTAAGACATGACTTAAAAGCTAGGGACATGGGCCAAGAGGCAAGGAGCAGCAAAAGAAATTCACGCCGCATACTTGAGTGGCACAGAACTTTCTTCTCGAGGGGCAATGCTAGGAAGCCTTTGTTGACCCTGGTCCTATGCCCTTAGCCCTCGCCCCTTGTCCTTCGTCTCTGCCTTTCCCTTGCCAAGCTTCGGGGATCCGCGGCACACAGAGAGGCTCGTTACCGTTGCTTCCTTCCGGACCTGGCGGGGTTCGCGAGCGTCCGTTGCACGGAACCCGAAGCCTGACGTTCAAAATGGTAGCACGCGCCGCGCCGCGCCGTCGATAATCTTTGGAACCGCTTTTATACCAGCGCGCTGTTTCGCAAGCCGGGCGTCGGCGCGGCACGCTGCGAGGAGCGCGGAGGTCCTCCCGGTGGACTTGCGCAAAGACATGGGCGCTCCTGCAAGTTCTGAAGGTTATAGCCATCTCCAGGCAATAGCGCCTCCCTTTGTAGCGGCGGGCAAAGCCTGTAAGGGGCCGCCGGTCTTTACTATTAAAACCCGGCGGCCAGAGGCCGCCGCTACAGATTGAGCCTAGCACGCCACTCTGAGATTTTTGAGACAAATGAGACAGTTCGCAAGCCGCGCGGCCGCCTCCGAAAATTAGAAGCGCTGATTCTAAAGGGGTCCTAGGGTTCGTTCCGTGATTTTTTGCGTGTGTTTCTGTCATTCCCCCCGGCCGTTTTCTAATATCTGAGGGCCGCATTGTAGCGGCGGGCAAAGCCTGTAAGGGGCCGCCGGTCTTTACTATTAAAACCGGCGGCCAGAGGCCGCCGCTACAGATTGAGCCTAGCACGCCACTTTGAGAATTTTGAGACAAATGGGATACATGGGACGGTTTTTCACTATTTCTCTAAATTCAGAAGTTCATGTCAACACCGGCCAGAAGGGAAAATCTTTCAAATGGCGGCCCATCTTCTGGCCCGCGTTACTGTCTTGCCCCGCCTTCTGTCTTTTCATTTTGGCCCTATGCTAACCTAGGAGCCGGTATGCCAGAGGGATTAGGCGGCCGGTATGGCATGAAACGGAATTTCGACACATTATCGGGCACGAAGTTTGATCTGGCTGTCATCGGCGGCGGGGTGAATGGCGCGGCCACGGCGCGATCGGCGGCTTTGCGCGGCCTGAAGGCGGCGCTGGTGGATGCGGGTGATTTTGCCAGCGGCACGTCGAGCCGCTCGTCCAAGCTGATTCACGGCGGGCTGCGCTACCTTGCGCAGCGTGAATTTAAGCTGGTGCGCGAGGCGCGCCTGGAGCGCCGGCGGATGACGCGCCTTGCGCCTCACTTGGTTACATCGCTGCCATTTCTTTTGCCCATTTACCGGGGCGATCCGTACTCGCCGCTCAAGATGCGCGCGGGGCTTTCGTTGTATGACTGGCTGGGCAATCTCGGCCCAAAAGACCGCCATCGATTCTCGAACCCGAAGGAAACGCTTCGCCGCGTGCCCGAGTTGCGATCCGAAGGCTTGCGCGCAGGCGCGATCTATCATGATTCGCTGACTGACGACGCCCGTCTGACGTTTGAAAATGTGCTCGACGCGGCGGAGCACGGCGCGGCAGTGGTGAATTATGCAGAGATTTCGAATTTTGCCCCTGATGCTTCGAACGACGGATCGCTTGCGACCGCCGAGGTGATTGACCGGCTGACGGGCCGCAAGCATGAGATTGCCGCGCGGTTCTGGATCAATGCGGCCGGGCCTTGGGTGGACCGCGTACGGGCGCTGCTGCCGCGCCATGACGGTTCGAAGACCATCCGCATGACGAAGGGCACGCATGTGATCCTGCCCTGTGTTTCCACGTCCACGGCGCTGTTTGCGGCGATTCTGCCCGGCGAGCGTATTTTTCTGATGATGCCGTGGCACGGCCATTCGCTGCTCGGGACCACGGACACCGAATACGAAGGCGACCCGGCGGCGGTGCGGCCCGAGGGCGCGGAGATTGAATACCTCGTGAAGGCGCTCAACCGCGTGCTGCGCGAGCCAGTGAAGACGGATTCGATGGTCGGCGCCTACGCGGGCCTGCGGGCGCTGGTGGTCGAGCGCGGGAAAAATCCCTCGGCGAACACCAGAGAGTACCGCTTTCACCGTGATCCGTGGGTGAAAAATCTGATCACCGTTTGCGGCGGCAAGCTGACCACCGCGCGTGCTCTGGCGGAAAAGCTGGTGGATGTGGTTGCGTCTGAACTGACGGACCTTCCGGCAGAAGCCGCTTCCAGCCCTTCGCGGCACACGCCCTTTCCAGGCGGGCATATCACGGGGAATTTTGAAACATTTGTGGACTCGGCGCGCGCCGAAGCCGCGCGCGAATTTGGCATTGCTCGAGAGACGGCGGAGCGGTTGATTCGCGTCTATGGAAGCCGCTGGCCGAAAGTGCTCGAACTGGCCCGCGAGCGCAAGGAACTTGCCGAGCCTTTGGCCGGCCCTCCGGGGTTTCTGGCGGCGGAGGTTCTGTTTTCAATCCGGGAAGAGATGGCCGTGAATCTTGATGATTTTCTCCTGCGGCGCTCCGGGCTGAGCTGGATGATGAGCGCGTATCCAGGCGCGGAAAACGCCGTTGCGGATGTTTTTGCGCAAGAGTTTTCCTGGTCCGCCGAAGAGCGCCAGAGCGCGCTCAACCGTTATCGAGACTCTATCTGGCCGGCCGCAAAGCTGATGACGCACAGCGGCTAGTGTAGAGTCTCATCGGGTAGCGCCGGCATCCTGCCGGCAAAAGCCGCCGGGACGGCGGCGCTACATTGCAAACTTCCGCAGCGTTAAAAAGCGAACGCCGCACTACAAACACAAGAGCAAACAGCCGCACGCCCCGGGCGCATGACTAAACTCCGCCTCTATTGGGAATTTTCCCGCCCGTTCACCTTAATCCCTCCGATGACCGGAATATTTTCGGGCGCGTTGATCGGGATCGCGGCGGCGCGCCCAAAATTCCACTGGCTGCCCATCGCGCTGGCAATCCTGGCGGCGGGGCTGCTCAACGCGGGATCCAACGGGCTGAATCAGATTTTTGATCTGGCGAACGACCACATCAATAAACCCCAGCGTCCCCTGCCTTCGGGACGGATGGTGCTCCGGGAAGCGGCGTGGCTCAGCGGAGCAGGTTACGGCGTCGCGCTACTGTTCGCCTGGCAGGTGAACGCGCAGACATTTGCCATTTACGTCTTTGCGGCGCTGGCTACGGTGGCTTATTCTGTTCCTCCGCTGCGGCTCAAGCGGCGCACCTGGGCATCCAATTTCGTCATTGCGCTCACGCGCGGCGAACTATTGAAGGTGGCCGGATGGGCTGCCGTAGCTACCGTGCTCGATTCGTCGGAGCCGTGGTTCATCGGATTCATCTACTTCATTTTTCTCTTGGGGGCGACGACGACAAAAGACTTTGCTGACGTTGATGGTGACCGCGCTGCCGGTTGTCAGACGCTCCCGGTGAAATACGGCGTGGAAAAAAGTATTCTCCTCATCAGCCCAGCTTTTATTTTGCCTTGGATTGTGATGGCCCTCGGCGTCTTCTGCAAAATCTTGACGGGCAATGCGGCGGCGATTCTCGTGTTAAGCGCGGTCATGCTCGCTTGGGGTATCTACATTGTGAAGGTGATCCGCCGTGACCCTCAGCAGCTTGTCCGCGAAGGCGGGAACCATCCCGCATGGCGGCAAATGTACTGGATGATGATGGTGGGACATCTAGGGCTGGCGGGAGCGTATTTGCTGAAATTGGGAAGGTAGCGCATCACAAACCGGGATGAAACGCCGGCAATCATAATGGCTCGATCACTCAATCACCCGATCCCATCTCGCGCTCTTCACATCGCGCTTATCATTCCCGCCTTCCTGCTTTTTTCGATCACCTGGTATGAGACTGCGGCGCTGGCGGTGATGATCCTCCTTTTTGATATTTACTTGCTTCCCGATTTAGCCGTTATATCAATGCAAAGTGAAGCTACCGCGAGCCTGCGAACCTTTCGCACAGACATCATTTTGTATCCTGTTGCCATCTTGGCGCTGGTTTTAATCTTCAACCATTATCTTGAAATCGTCGCTATGGCGTGGGCCTTGCTCGCGCTCGGAGATGGCATGGCGGGAGCGGTGGGGGCCGTCTGGGGATGCCATCCGCTACCGTTCAATCGCCAAAAGACATGGGAAGGATTCGCGGCCTTTATTGTGTTCGGTGGCGCAGGCGCGCTGACGCTGAAACTTTGGGTGGGCAACTTGCCCCTCACCCGCAAGGGCCTGCTGATTTGTATCGCGGCGGCTATAGTAGGCGCGTTCGTCGAAAGCCTTCCTATTCGGCTGAGTGACAACATCACCGTGCCGCTCATCTGCGGCGGATTCATCTTTTGCGCGGGGCTAGTTGAACGTTCCGCGCTGGACCGCAACCTGCCTTACCTCGGCGTGCGCATCGTTCTGGCGGTCGCGATCAACCTGGCATTTGCACTGATTGCCCTCGGTCTCGGCCAAATTACGGCTTCGGGCGCGGCGCTAGGGTTTGTGCTCGGCGTCGCAGTGTATATGGGGTTTGGCTACAAAAGCTTTTTGATTCTCCTCAGCTTCTTTGTGCTCGGCGCCGCCGCCACGCGTCTGGGCTACGCGCGCAAACTTGAGCGCGGGATTGCGGAGCGTCGTCGCGGCGCGCGCACCTGGCGGGAAGCCGCGGGCAATATTCTCCCTGCCGCTTTTTTTTCGGTGCTGGTCATCACCACCCCCTATCAGTGGGCTTTTTTGATGGCGTTGGTGGCATCGCTGGCGGAGGCGGCAGGGGATACCGTAGCAAGCGAAACGGGCAAGTGGCTATCGGCCCGCGCCTACCTGATTACCACGCTTGAGCCGGTCAAGGCGGGTGAAGACGGCGGCATTTCTGTGGCAGGCACTGTGGCGGGTTTCGTGGCGTCCTTGCTAGTAGTTTTGCTCGGGTGCGCGCTCGGTCTCTGCTGGGGGTGGAACGCGGTCATCGTCCTAGCCGCCGCATTCGTTGGCAATCTTGCGGATAGCCTGATCGGCGCCACGCTTGAGCGGCGGGGTCTAGTGACCAACAGTATCGTGAATTTTATCGGAACCAGTTTGGCCGGCGCGCTGGCGCTTGTGGCGGCGATCCATTAAAGCACCGCGATCCTATCTCTTGTCACTCATCACTTGTCACTCACCGCGTGACCCTTGTCTCTCGCCGTGGCCGCCTTCGTCTGCGCAATATACCGCTTGCGGGCGTCGCGTATGAACTGGCGGGTTTCTTTGAGGCCCAACCAGCCTTTGATTTCCGTCTTCTTGCCTTCGAGCTCTTTGTAGATATCGAAGAAGTGCTCGATCTCCAAGCGCACGTGGGGGAACACTTCGTCGACCGTTTGGATTTCTTCGTAGCGCGGGTTGCGTTCCGGCACGGCGAGGATTTTCTCGTCCGGCCCTTTTTCGTCTGCCATGCGCAGCAGGCCGACGGGCCGCGCCTCAAGCATACAGCCGGTGAACGTCGGCTCATCGGTCAGCACAATCACATCTACCGGGTCGCCGTCGCTCGCCAGCGTGCCGGGGATGAAGCCGTAATCGCCCGGATAGTGCATGGGCGAATAGAGTGTGCGGTCCAGGCGGAAGACGCCCAGCTTGGTGTCGTATTCGTACTTGTTATTGCAATTTTTGGGAATTTCGACAATCATCCGCACGATCTCGGGGCACTGCGGCCCCGGATCGAGTTGATTGAGCTGCATGATTTTGCCTCCTGGCTCGCGCTGGAGCGAGAATTTAGATGATATGCCGAGGCTGGGGCGAGTGCAAAGGGCGGTTCGATCCTGTCAAATCCAATTGACTCCGCGCGGCCAAGGGTGCACAATTTTGTTTTAGCAGACCTTTACCTTCCGGGACGTTATGAGACCATGAAAAACCGGCGTTGGAAATTTGGCGTGGGTATTACCATTATTTTAGTAGTGGCGCTGTGGGAAGCGGTTTCGGGCTTTCAACAGAGCAAGACTTACTACGTAACGGTCAATGAACTTTTAAGCGCGAAGACCGCGCGCAATCATATCCGGGTAGGCGGCACGGTGGCGGCGGGGTCAATCGCGCGTCACGGCGACACCCTCTCGTTCCGCCTGTCGCAGAACGCCCAATCTCTTTCCGTGGTTTACGTGGGCACCGAAACCCTGCCGGACACCTTCAAAGACGGCGCGCAAGCGATTGTGGAGGGCAGCTACGCGCCCAACGGAACCTTCCAGGCCAATCACGTCCAGGCCAAGTGCGCGTCGAAATACCAGGCCGCGCCGCCCGGCCCGAAGCGCACCAGCGTGACGAATATGAGCGAGCTCGAAAACCGCGCCGCGCCTCATCCATAGCGCGCGTTCCCGCAGGGAGAAGCAATGAATCAACTCGGAAGTATAGGCCTGATTTTTGGCTTGGCGTTTGCCCTTTACGCGGTTGCCGCTGGAATTGCGGGCGGCAAGCTGCGCAGCTTGAAGATCACGCGCAGCGCCGAGCGCGCCACGCTGGGCTTTTTTGTCATGATCACCCTGTCGGTGATCGCCCTCGAAGTCCTGCTTCAAACCAACAACTTTCATAACGCCTACGTCGCCACTCACTCCAACCGCGACCTCGCGTTTTATTACAAGTTTGCCGTGCTGTGGTCCGGGCAGGAAGGCTCGCTGCTTTTCTGGACGTGGCTCCTCTCGATTTACACCGGCCTGGTAGTGCTCATCAACCGCAAGAAGAACCGCCAGTTGATGCCCTACGTCATCGCCTTTGCGCTGGGCATTGGCGTCTTTTTCGCGGGCATCACTTTCTTCGTGGCTAATCCGTTCAAGGAACTCAGCCTGTCATCCGCCAGCGGCCTGGTTCCGTTCACTGCGCAGGACGGCAATGGGCTTAACCCGTCCCTGCAATATCCTTCCATGATGATCCACCCCGTCCTGCTCTACCTGGGCTACGTGGGCATGGCGATTCCATTCGCGTTTGGCATGGCCGCGCTGGTGACCAAGCAACTGGGCGACAATTGGATTCGCGTGACGCGCCGCTGGACAATGGTGCCGTGGATGTTCTTGGGCGCGGGTCTTATCCTGGGCGGGCACTGGGCGTATAACGTGCTGGGTTGGGGAGGCTACTGGGCCTGGGACCCGGTCGAGAACGCCGCGCTGCTGCCTTGGCTTGCGGGCACGGCCTTTCTGCATTCCGTAATGGTTCAGGAAAAGCGCGGAATGCTCAAGGTGTGGAACGTGGCGCTGGTGATGCTTACGTTTTTCCTCAGTGTTTTTGGCGATTTCCTCACCCGCAGCGGCATCGTGGATTCCGTCCATGCGTTCGCGCAATCGGATATTGGCATTTACTTCGTGGTCTTCCTCGCGCTGATCGCGGTATTTTCGATTACGATGCTCTTCCTTCGTCTCGATTTCCTGAAGAGCGAGAACAGGCTGGATTCGGTGGTTTCGCGCGAGAGCGGATTCCTTTTTAATAACTGGATTTTGCTGGCGCTAGTCTTTGCGGTGCTGTGGGGAACGATCTTCCCCATCATCTCGAAGGCGGTGGAGCACCAGACGGTGACGGTGGGGCCGCCCTTCTTTAACAAGGTGGCCGTTCCGATGGGCTTGATGCTCCTGCTGCTGACCGGAGTTGGGCCGCTCTTGGCGTGGCGTAAGACTTCTTTTGAAAGCCTTAAGCGCAACTTTACCGTCCCCGTGGCCGTGGCCGTGGGCGTGGGCGTGATCCTATTCGCGGCGGGGCTGAGGAGCCTGTTTTCCTGGATGGCGCTGTTTTTGGGAGCGTTTGTGGCGGCATCCATCGTCGGCGAGTTCTATAAGGGAGCGCGCACGCGGCAGAAGAGCACGGGCGAAAATTTCGCGGCGGCGCTCTATAACCTGTCGGCAAAGAACACCCGGCGCTACGGCGGCTACATTATTCATTTAGGGATCGTCTTGATCTTTGTGGGATTGGCGGGACTGGTCTTCCAGACGCACACCAAGACCTTGATGCAGCAGGGAGACATGCTGCAAGCGGGGAATTACCTGCTGCGGTGCGATAGCTTGAGCGGGGGCGATACGCCGAACTATACCTATCAGAATGCGGTATTCACCGTGCTCAAAGACGGCAAGGCGTATGCCACGGTTTCTCCGCAGCGCCGGTTTTACAAAACCAGCCAGCAGCCGATCAGCCATGTGGCCATACGCAGGACGTTCAAGGAAGACCTCTACGTGGTGCTTGCCGGGCAAGACCCCGGCACCAACAAGGCGGTGATCGAAGTTTTTGTGAATCCTCTCGTGGTTTGGGTCTGGATTGGCGGCATTGTCATGGTGCTGGGCACGCTGATTGCCCTGATTCCAAGCCGCGTCGAGCGCGAGATGGCGCAGATTCGCCAGGCGCAGCTTGAGTCGCTGGAAGAACGCAATGCGATTTAACGGAAACGCGCGCGCGCATTCTTGTTTTTTCAGGCGGATTTCCCGGAGATTTCATTCTGAGCCCTTCGGCTTCGCTCAGGGTAAACTCCGCGAAGAATCTGCTTTGTTCAAAGGCTCTTCCATCAGAAGCAGATCGTTCGCTGCACCCAGCATGACATTGCGCTGGGTTCGCGGTTCTGCCGCCCTGCGCTGCTTCATGCTGGCTGCGGTTGGAATGTGGGCCATTAGCGCGCTGGCGGCCACGCCCGCTTCAAAGCCAACGCTGGAGCAGGTGGGCAACCAGGTCTATTGCCAGTGCGGCTGCGTGACCGTGCTGAATCATTGCCCGCACCTGCCTTCGGAATGCCAGAGCCGCTCGCAAATGCAGTCGGTGATTCTAGCCGACGTCCAGCAGGGCAAAACGGACCCTTCCATTCTGAAGGATCTGGTGGACCGTTTTGGCGTTCACGTGCTCGCCTCGCCGCCCGCCACCGGATTCAACCTGACGGTGTGGGTGCTGCCTGGAGTGGCGTTGATCATCGGCCTCGGGATAGTTCTTTTGATTGTCCGCCGCTGGCGCGCGAAGGTTTCAGGGGCGCGGGAAGAGACGCCGGGTGGGCCGCCGGATGGGCCGATTGATCCCAAGGTCATGGCGGCCGTGGAAGAAGAGATGAACAAGGTTGGAACGACAAAGGATTGAGTGATTATTTTAATTGGATCGTGGTTCTGTAGCGGCGGCGTCCTCGCCGCCGGTTTTTACTAATTAAGACCGGCGGCCAGAGGCCGCCGCTACAGCTAACAAATGATTCAATGATGCAATAACTCGGTGGGCTAATTAAACTTATGGCGCTTGTCATTGCTTTTGCCATTGCGATTGGGCTGGCGGTCTTCGTGGTTTATCCGATGTTGTCGGCGCGCGACGAAGACAAGTCAACCATGCCGCTTGATGTCACCCCCGCGGCGGATTTGAAACGCCGCCGGATGGTGATCTACGAAAACCTTCAAGACCTTGAGTTTGAGTATCAGGCCAGGAAAATCGCTCCAAAAGATTACGCGGCGCTGCGCGCGAGTTACAAGGCGGAGGCGGCGAGGCTCATGGTGGCCTCGCAGGATTTGGAGCGCGGGACGGCGGAAGACCGGTTCATCGAGAAGGCGGTCGCCGCCCGCCGGGCCGGGCTCAAAAGCAAAATTGCCGAGATGTATGTTTGCGGCCGGTGCGGTTTCAACAATCCCATTCCGGTAAAGTTTTGCGGAAACTGCGGATCGCCCTTCCCGGCGCCCAAGGCGTAGATTGCCGCGTGAATGCGAAGCGCGCGCGCAGCTTGGCGCAGACAATCGTGCTTGCCGCGAGGGAGACGGCGGCGAAATAAACCGTCCCAATTATCTCGTTTGTCTCAAAAATCTCAAAGCGGCGTGCTAGGCTTTTTGTAGCGCAGGCCTCCGTATTTGAGGTCTGCGGTTTTTTTGTGCATTCAAAGACCGCAGACCGCAAAGACGGCGGTCTGCGCTACGCGGCTGGCGTTGTAGCGGCGGCGTCCTCGCCGCCGGCTTTTACTAATTAAAGACCGGCGGCCAGAGGCCGCCGCTACAAAACGGCCGCTACAAAACGGGCTGGCCGCGCGAACGAGAGGTCTCACAAACCATGCTCGTGTGCTGTCCTCTAAGAATGCTAACAAAGCTCTCACCCGTCACCCTGAGCGGAGCGAAGGGCTCAGGATGACGAGCGAAGGGATCAGCATGACAATGGGCCGTTAGTGCACATGAATTTTTGCGATAAGCAACTGAACCAAAGCCGGTCAAAGGCGAAAATAGAGCGAACGCACAAAAAAGCATTGTTTTACTTTTTTGCAAGTTATAGAAATTAAAGAAAGATTAGTAACACGAACCGGCGCGAACCGGAGTACGAACCGGACGAAATCGGCTCAATTGATTGAATGTAAAGG
>DASZAE010000345.1:0-6502 GCA_035945515.1 Terriglobia bacterium | reverse complement strand
ATTTCTCCGGCGAACCTGCGCCGTCAATCAGGTCCTTCTTTACGGGCTTGGAGCCATGCTCGCGCTGAACGTCATGGCCCGTTGGGGAGGCGCCAGCCTGGGTGAATCGCTGCAGTCGTGGCTGCAAAACATCGCTTTTTTTGGCCCTGCCATTTTTTTGGTTCTTGCCTTCTCCAACATCCGGGCAGATCGTCTGCCGCTGTTCATCGACTCCGTGTTGCGCGCTTTCAATTCCAATCTTCGCGTCAGTCACGGGCTTGCGTTTGGATCTGCCTCAAAAGGCGCGGCGTCGCGCGCCGCCTGATGGATGTCTTGACTCCCGGCCTAGCAAGCAGGATGCTTGTACTCCTCAATAGAGCGCCGGGAAAGTCCGTCTCGATTTATTCTCTCAATACCGTCCGCACCTTTTCAATCTGCGATCAATTTTATAAGATTCGAATAGGCGAAATTAGTGATTCGCGCCGTGATTAAGTCTTGACCCCGGCGGGAAATTAGAATGTCCAAAAAACAACGCGTGCTCGTACAGAAGCAATTCACTAAGACGCGCGACGCGTTCTCCCAATTTGCTGTTCGTGATTCGGCCGATGTTGTGGCGGAACGGCTAGCTTTCGCTAAGCCGGACCCGGAAAGCCTTGCGCTGGATGTCGCCTGCGGCCCCGGAGCTTTCGTGTTGGCGCTTGCGCGGGTGGTCCGGTTTGCGCGCGGCATTGACGTGACCGCGCCCATGCTCAGCCGAGCGAAAGAGTTCCAACTCGAGCGGCAGATTACCAACGCATATTTCGATCAGGGGGACGCGGAACAACTGCCCTACCCAGACGGCGCGTTCCATCTGGTGAGCTGCCAGTTTGCCTTCCATCATATGCCCAGGCCGGAAGCGGTGCTCAAGGAAATGCACCGGGTCGCGCGCGCGGACGGGCGGCTGTTGATCGTGGACACGATCGGGCCGGAGAGCGACGAGAAGTGGGCGTTGCACAACCGCATTGACGTTATCCGCGATCCTTCGCACACGGCGTCGCTGCGGCTGACCACGCTGCTGAAGCAGTTCGATGACGCGGAACTCGATGTGCTGCGCCAGAGTCTCAAGCGCCGGCCGCGTTCGTTTAACGCCTGGATGTTGCGCGCGGGCCTTGAACCTTCACACGCGCGCTACCTGGAGGCCCGCAAGCTTCTAGAGGGTTCAATTCCTGGCGACCGCGCGGGCATGTCGCCTACGTCACAGGACGGTGACCTGACTATCGTCCACTATGAAGGGTCATTTCTGCTGGGAAAGAAGCCGTCACAGCCCACCGTTTTGTGATTGCCTGCAAGCCCTCTTGTAGTCCTGTCTCCTGCAAAAATCGTTAAAAAAAGGGTGAATTTGACGTGAATTTGGCCAAAAAACAGGCCTTCGGGCGCTTTTCAACGAGTCGAATTCTCCATTTTTGGATCGAAACGACTCCATAAATGGACGTTTATTGATTACAAAGGAGTTATTTAAGGCAATCGTCGTCAAGGAGCATACGGCCAAGAGGAAAGCACAGAATATGGCTACCTGCTAAAAAAAGACGGCTAAAACCTGTAAAGGGCCACCGCTATAACCCGGTCATAACGTTTCTTTCAATTTCAGCTTACCTTTATTCTCTTCAAGAAACGCGCGCAGGTCCTCTGCTGCGCCGAGCAATCGTGCCCACTGCTCGTAATAAAGTGTGACCGGAAAACGACCCAGGCCGTAGACGCTGACGCCGCCTTTTTCGCTTACGCGAAATTCAAGGCGGCCGGTTTTGCGGCCAGACACTTGCTTTTCAAGCTCAGCGATACGCGCTTGAAGTTCTTCTTTGGTGGGTTCTGTCATTTGAATGCCTCCTGTGACTTACCCCGGCGCCGCCGCTTAATCCTTACTTTCTCCGATGATAAACAGACTGTCTCTGCGGCGGCAAGGCAAGTTTCAAATATCAACTAAAATTCGAAAATTGAAATTTCAGATTTGAAATAAAAACTCAGCATACATCAATCAGCAGTTTTTTGGCTTGCGCGATTTACGTTCCCCTAGGCCGAAATTTGAAAGGGCCATTCGCGGCGCCTCTTCGCGCGGACGGCATAGGCCGCCGATCCCAGCACAAGGACCGTGAGCGCAAACAGCAAGGATTTCGGCGTGGCGGTGCCGAGCACGTAGAGCCATCCAAAAAGAGAAACGATCCCCGGAATGGGGTAGAACCACATCTTGAAGGGCCGGTGCATTCGGGGCGCGCGGATGCGCAGAAGAAAGAACCCAACCGTCTGCGGCAGATATTGAATAAGGACGCGCACGGCAATCAAGCTGCCGATGACTTCGCCGAGGTTTCCAAGACTGAAGAAGGATGCAATCACGCCCAGCGTGAGCAGCGACACATAGGGAAATTTTCCTTTGGGATGGAGCTTCGAGAAGACACGAAAGAAATTGCCGTCTTCGGCCGCCGCGTAAGGGATGCGTGAATAGCCGAGCAAAAGTGAAAACACGGAAGAGAACGCAATCCAGAGCAGAAGCAGCGCCATCAGTTTCCCGGCGAATGCTCCCTCAAGAATCTGAATATATTGCGACGCCACGAATTTGCTCACCAGAAGCTTTCCCCACGGAATCACGCTGATAAACGAGGCGGTCATCATGACGTAGAGCACGCCTACGATGAGGATCGACCCCATGATGGCGCGCGGAATCACACGGCCCGGATCGCGGATTTCCTCGGCGAGATAGCAAACGTTGTAGTAACCGAAGTAATCGTAGAGCGCATATAGCGTGGCGTGTCCGAGACCGGCCCAGAAAATCCAGCTCATGTGAAAGGCGTGAGGCGGGAAGGCGAAAAGCCGCGCCGCGCTCAGGTGGGGCGCGCCCGCGACAATGACCCACAGGCAGCCCCCGAGGACGCCCACTGCGAGCACCACGGAGATACTGCCAATCACGCCAACGCGGCGCCACAGAAGCGCGACAATCACCAAGGGGAAGACGGCGGCGATCAGCCGGATGTCTCTGCTTGTGAGCGCGGGCGCAAGGAAGTGAAAATAGTCGGCAAAGCCGATGCTGCCGCTTGCCACCGATAGCGGCGCCGAAAAGATGATCTGCCAGACCATTAGGAAAGAGAGCCAACGGCCCGCGCTCGCCGGTCCGTAAGCCTCGCGCAGATAGTTGTAGCTGCCGCCCGCCCTTGGCATCGCCGCGCCGAGTTCGGCCCAGACGAGTCCATCGCAAAAAGCGAGCGCCGCGCCCACTAACCATCCAAGCATTGCCTGAGGCCCGCCCATCGTAGCCAAAAAAAGAGGAATGGTGATGTAGGGGCCGATGCCCACCATGTCGGTGATGGCGAGCGCGGTGGCCTGAACCAGGCCAAGTTCCCTTCGTAGAGCAGTGCTTCCTTCGCCCTGTGCCAAGTCTCACCTCAAACGTCCCAGCGTATCACGAAAGAATTGTGCAGGCCGAGTGTGATATACTGCGCGCCAGACCCAAGCGAAAGGATCTCTATGAATAAAAAATCGAAGGGATTGGTATTTGCCGCCGGCGCGCTCGCCCTGGTGCTCGGCATTGCTTTGACTGATGTCTTGACACCCGCGCAATCCGGACCGGCACAAACGGGGGCCGCGGTCAAAACGGCGGGAGAAGCTTTCAAGAATATCCAGGTGCTAAAAGACATTCCTGCCGATGAGCTGATCCCGTCAATGGAGTTTATCTCTAGCTCCCTTGGCGTCCACTGCTCCTTCTGCCACGAGGAAGGCGATTTCTCCAAGGACACAAAACATCCCAAGCTGCGCGCGCGGCAGATGATGAAGATGCAGCTTGCAATCGATAAGGAGAATTTCGGCGGCCGCCCGGAGGTGACGTGCAACACCTGCCATCGCGGGTCGACGCATCCGGTAAGCGTGCCAGCGGTGGGCGGGCAGGCCGCCGCAGCCGCTCCCGAAGGTGAACCGGGAATGAATAGCGGGCCAATGCCGACCGCGGATCAAGTGCTTGCCAAATACGTTGAGGCCCTCGGCGGCATGGACGCGGTTCAGAAAATCACCACGCGTGTGGAGAAGGGAACCATGACGGATCAGGGCGGCCATTCGATGCCGATAGAGATTACCTATAAAACGCCCGACCTGCGCGTGGTGACGGTGCAAACCCCGCGCGGCGAAATGACAATAGCCTCTGGTCCCACCGGAGCGTGGCAATCGATGGGCGGCCGGACACAACCCATCGGAGGACCTGAACTCGCGGGCATGCGCGTGGCGTCGCGTCTGGACTTCCCCGCCCAGGCACAGCAGCTTTATGGACAACTGCGCGTGGGCCATCCGGCAAAAGTGGACGGCGCGGACTCTTATGTCCTCTTCGGATTTGGACACGGCAACCCGCCGGCGGAGCTTTATTTTGACCAGCAATCGGGCCTTCTGCTGCGCGAAGTCATTTTCGCCCAAACGCCTCTGGGGCGCCTGGCCGACCAAACGGATTTCTCCGATTATCGGGAAACTGACGGCGTGAAGACGCCTTATCAGTTAGTGAATTCGTCGGCACGCGGCACATCTACCGTGCATTTCGAGCAAGTGCAGCAAAACGTGAGCGTGCCAGACTCTAAGTTTGCCAGGCCCGCTGCGCCCGCGCAAAACCCACCGTCACAATGATCATCCTCGACAGATAACGGCTATTGTCCCTGCGCCGGAGCAGATTTTGAGCTTCTTCCGGCGCAGGGACTTGCCCGTATGCGTGGCTGCCGCGATTTCCCGGAGCACCGATGACCCCTGAGCTTTTACTCGAAAGAATTCAGCAACATTTAGATAGCATCGAGCAGATTGAACTCGACCGGCGCACGGACGAACTCTTGCGCGGCGCGAAGTACGACGACCCGAAAAAGTTGAACCGTTACGAGCATAAAGTGTTTTCGCAAAGTGGCGAGGACGGGATTCTGGCGGAAATCTTTAGAAGCATCGGTGTAACCAACCACATTTTCGCTGAGTGCTCGCCCGGCGACGGCCTGGAAAATAATACGCTCTATCTGCTGACCTTGGGTTGGAAAGGCTGCTGGGTTGAGTGCGACCCAATAAAAGTGAACGCTATCATGCAGCGCATGAGACCGAGGATTGCGGAAGGCAGCCTGTTCGTGCAGCAGCAGATGGTGACGGCAGAGAACATCGAATCTCTTTTTGCCGTGGCGTCGCTGCCCCAGGAATTTGATTTGCTTTCCATCGATATTGACGGGAACGATTATTGGGTGTGGGAGAAGATCCAGCGGTTCAGCCCGCGCGTCGTGGTGATCGAATATAACGCCACCTTTCCGGCATCGTGCGATTGGGTGATGGAACCCAACCCGAAGGCCGCATGGGACGGCACGATTAACTTTGGAGCGAGTTTGCGCGCTCTCGAGCGGCTGGGGCGGAGCAAAGGTTATGCGCTGGTCGGATGCTCGCTGACCGGCGTGAACGCATTTTTTGTCCGGGAAGATTTAACGGGCGACCGCTTTCTTGAACCCTTTACGGCGGAAAACCACTATGAGCCCCCGAGGTATTATTTAGCTTCCCGGCGGGCAGGGCATCGGCGCGGGCCGGCTTGGGGAGTGATTCAGTTGGGATCTCAAATTTGAGATTTGAAATTTGGAGATTTGAAAAACGGCCATGGGCCGCCGGTACAGCATCGGATGTTACAATTAAGATGTAGTCTTAAAAAAAGAAGTAGACAACTATCTCCGCGCTCCTTCACCAACTCGCGGCAGGTTACAATAGGGCATGGTCTTAAAGAAGTAGCCAACCTTGCCGAGGGCAGGGGCGTCTAAGTAAGTGAAAATAAAAATGCCAGGCGAAAATTGCTCGGACGGGCCGCAAAGCTGGGCGGCCGATCCGGAACAACTCAGAATTTATGGGAGGCGCCAGATGAAATCAGGAAAAATCAGAGTGTTGTTTGGCATGGTTGCTGTAGCTGGATTGATGGGGCTTTCGCAGGTTGCGCAGGCGGGGATTCTACGCTATACGGGGAAGCATATTGCAGCGGGCGCGTCCGTTGCGACGCAGGCCGCCGCGGCGGGCGGGGCCGCGGTGGCGCAGGATACCGTTGCGGCGGGGCACGCAACGGCTGGCGCTGCAGCTGATGGCCTGAGCGCGACGAAGAACGGCGTGGCCGCGGCCGCAGGCGCCACAGCCGCGGCAGGAACAGCCGCCGGCGGCGCGGTGGCGCAGGGCGCTTCCGGGGCGGCGAACTCGATCAAGGGCGCGCCTTCCGCCGTGAACAATGCCCTCCAATCGGCGGCGCACAAGGTTTATCACGTCGTCTGGTAAACGCGGAAATCACAGGCGGAAATATGCGGTCAGTGATCGGCTCTCAGCAAGCAGAACGACGGAAGTGGTATTTTTGCTGGCGCTGATTACTGACCACTCCGCAGACTAGCCGTTTGCCGGGATTCTGTTCGCGCAGCGCCGTTCCCCCAATCTCATTATACAGAGCGCCCTAAGTCGGCGACGGTCATTTGCTGTAGCGGCGGCCTCTGGCCGCCGGATTTTAATAGTAAGGACCGGCGGCCAGAGGCCG
>DASZAE010000344.1:0-21269 GCA_035945515.1 Terriglobia bacterium | reverse complement strand
TTCGGACGATAATTTTCGCAAAAGGCTCATCGATTCTCTTCGATCCACCCACTGCAGCGTGCAAGAAGCGCACGGCGGCGCCGAAGCTCTCGCTCAGCTTGAAGAAGGCTATTATCAAGCTTTGCTGCTCGACCATTGGCTACCTGATCTGGATGTGAATGAGATTCAGAGCATAGTTAAGAAACGGCATCCGCACGTGAAAGTGCTCGTGATGGATCCGGACGAAGGAGAGCACAGCAGCAATAACAACAATGAGGAACCGTGTGCGGCTCCGGCCCCAGGTGATGTTCTCGAAGCATCCGCAGGTTCGGCGAACGGACCTGCCCTCCAACCCAGCGTAATTGCGGCTGAAGAAGAGCATTCCAATCTGACGGTTGAGCCGTTGCCTGGAATGATCGGCGTCAGCCAGGCCATGCAGCATCTGTACCGGATTTCGCGCCTGGTGGCTCGGCATTCGACAACGGTTTTACTAACCGGCGAGACCGGCACGGGCAAAGAGTTAGTGGCGAAGGGTATTCACCTGCTTAGCCCACGGCATAAGCAGCCTTTTGTGACGGTAAACTGCGCCGCCATCCCTGAGGCTCTTCTCGAAGCAGAAATGTTTGGCTATGCGCGAGGCGCCTTCACAGGGGCGTTTCAATCCCGCATGGGGCGCATTCACGCGGCCCACGGCGGGACGCTTTTTCTGGATGAGGTGGGAGACCTCCCGCTCAGTATGCAAGCCAAGCTCCTGCGCTTCCTTCAGGAGGGCGAGGTGCAGCGGCTCGGCGGCCCGGATGTGGTCCGGGTGGATGTGCGCGTCATCGCAGCCACAAACGCCGATCTGGCCAAGCGCGTGGCGGAAAAAGCCTTCCGCGAAGATTTGTTCTACCGCCTCTCAGTCTTCCCTATTGATCTCGCTCCGCTGCGCGAGCACCCCGAGGATATTCTTCCCCTGAGCGCGAGTTTTCTGAATATGTTCTGCCAGGAAGGAAACCTTCCGTCCAAAACAATCTCCGCTACCGCCCTTAAGCTGATGGGAAAGCATCCGTGGCCCGGAAATGTGCGCGAGCTCCGGCATGTGATCGAGAGGGCCTTTATTCTTTCCGAACACTACTTAGAAATCCTTCCTAAATACATCAGCCTGCAAACGCCTTGGCGGCAAGTCTAGCCCCAACACTGTTCACTTAAACGCGTAGCGCAGTGCGCAGCCGCAATCGACGATGAATGTCATGCTGAGCCCTTCGCTCGTCATCCTGAGCGGAGCGAAGGATCCCGGCATTTGGCTCAGGGTAGACTCCGCGAAGCATCTGCTTGTAAATCAATGCGGAAAAAGCAGATTCTTCGCGGAGTTTACCCTGAGCGAAGCCGAAGGGCTCAGAAAGACACGTGCGTAAATTTTGAGCGCCATCCCCTAAGGACGCGGATTCATCCGTGCCTAAGGGCGTTCTGCAGTGATGAACGAGTTTCATGCCCGACGTTACAAATAGCCTGGTACTTACCCTAATACCTCCCATTCCAATGCGAATAAGAGAAAATTTAGCTCCTGAGCCGGGAAATGGCATGGGTCGTGCTTTTCTGTAGCCTGCTATGCCAACTTTGCCTGCCACCCGGCAAAAATGTTCAATCGGGCCAATAGGCTCTAATGAACCCATCCCGCTGGACCGCGAATCGCTCCTGCAGGCGTTTGAGTCCTTTACCCATGTCGCCGGCTCGCTTGAGACCTCTTACGTCAAGCTCCAAGGGGAGCTTGCCATGTTGCGGCACGAGCTTGAGATTAAGAACCAGGACTTGGCGCGCAGTCTATCTGAAAACAAACGGATCAAGACCTATCTTGCAGGCTTGCTAGAGGACCTGCCGTGCGGGGTTCTGGCCGTAGACGGCGCATTCCGCCTGCGGTTTGGAAACCCGCTTGCCCGCAAGCTTTTGATTGCCGCTCCGGATGATGGCTCGCATTCCCTCCCTTTGATTCCCGAGTCCCTCGGCTCAATTCTGATGGAAATTGCGTCGGAGGCGCCGGGTGCAGAGCGGATTTGGGCATTTGATACACAGGAAGGCAAAAAGTTTTTTGCGGTGACGTGCGCCATGCGGCCGCAGGCCGGCTCCGCAGACGGCGAACAGGTGTTTATCCTGCGCGATGCCACCGAGCAGAAGCGCCTGGAAGAGGAGCGCGAGTTTGCGCGCCGCATGAGGGCGCTCGCCGAAATGACCGCTTTACTGGCTCATGAGATTCGCAACCCCCTCGGCAGCCTTGAGCTTTTTGCCGGGCTGATTAAGGATGCCACAAAAGACCAAACCGAAGTTTCGCAATGGGTTGTCCATATGCAGGCGGGGTTGCGGGCGTTGTCGGCGACCGTCAACAACGTCTTGCATTTTCATTCCATGTCGCCCTCGCAGCTCGCGCCACTCGACGCCGTCGGGCTGCTGGCAAACACGGTTGAGTTTTTGCAGCCTCTGGCGCTCCAGCGCGGGATGGGGATTGAATTTACCCCAGGCTGTCTGGAGGTTCTGATTCCCGCGAATGCTCACCGTCTGCAACAGGTGTTTTTCAACCTGGCGATCAATGCCTTCCGTGCTATGCCCGCGGGAAAACGATTGAAAATCCGCGTGGGGATCGAGCCAATTGGCCAGAACGGCCCGAGTGATCGGCGGGGGATCTCGCGCAAGGCCCGGATCGATTTTGAAGACGAGGGCGTGGGGATCGCGCCTGAGCATCTTGAGAAAATATTCGACGCAGGATTCTCCACGATGAAGAGCAGCCCGGGCCTGGGTCTTGCCGTTTGCAAGCGCGTCATTGCGGATCATCGGGGGACGCTGAAAGTCAAAAGCGAATTGGGCCAGGGAACTATTTTTTCTCTCTATTTGCCTGTTCTGGGGGCGCATTCATGAGACAAAGCGTGCTCGTCGTCGATGACGAGATGGCCATGCGGACGGCGCTGGAGGCGAACTTCCGCCGCCAGGGATGGAAGGTGCGGACGGCCTCGGGAAAAACCGAAGCTCTCGATCTTTTTAAGACAGAGCCGTGCCCGCTGGTGATTACGGATATGCGCATGCCGGACGGCGACGGGCTTGGCGTGATGCACGGCGTCCGCGCTCTTGGCCCCCTGACCAAAGTTATTTTGCTTACCGCCTTTGCCAATATTCAGGACGCGGTGGCTGCGATGAAAGAGGGCGCCAGCGATTATTTGATCAAGCCGGTGACTTTCGAGGAGCTGCGGCGGGTAATCCAGGGCACGCTGAAGCCCGACGCAGCAGCGGCGTCCGCGCCCGCGGAAAGCAGGCTCATCGGGGAATCACCCCGCTTTCGCGCCGTGATTGAGCGGGCGCGTCAGGCGGCAAAGTCGAGCGCCGACGTTCTGATTGAGGCGGAAAGCGGCACCGGCAAGGAGATGGTGGCCCGCTTTATTCACGAAGCGAGCGCGCGCGCCAAAGGGCCGTTTGTAGCGGTCAATTGCGCGGCCTTTCCCGAAGCTTTGCTCGAAAGCGAGTTGTTCGGCCACGTGCGCGGCGCGTTTACAGGAGCAAGCGCCACCAAGCCGGGCAAGTTCGAGCTGGCAAGCGGCGGCACGCTGCTGCTGGATGAAATCGGCGAAATGCCGCTGGTGCTGCAGCCCAAGCTGCTGCGTGTGCTTCAGGAACGCGAAGTCGACCGGCTGGGCGATACCCGATCCGTTCCGGTGGACGTGCGCGTGATTGCCACCACCAACAGGTCCCTGCGGGAGCTTGCTCAAGAGGGTAAATTCCGTCTTGATCTCTATTACCGGCTTAACGTGATTCCACTTTCTATTCCACCTCTGCGCGAGCACCCGGAGGATATCCCCGTTCTCGCCGGGTACTTTGCGCGTAAGCACGGGGAACCGGCGGCGAGCGCCGCGACGGATCTCTCAAGCGAGTTCCTGAAGCGGCTGAAGGATTACGACTGGCCGGGCAACGTGCGCGAGCTGGAGAATTTCGTGCGCCGCGCCATCGCGCTCTCAAGAAGCGGAGAGATCGGGGTGGAGGCTTTTGAAGGCTTAAGCATGAGGCCTACGGCGGCGGCAACTAGCGCGCTTGAGCCAGGAGTGACCATGCGCGAGGCGGAAAAAAAGTTGCTGGCGCGAACCCTCGATGCTACGGGTGGAAACCGCACGCGCGCGGCCGCCATGCTCGGAATCAGCCTGCGCACCATTCGCAACAAAATTCGTGAATACGGCTTGCCGCCGAGGGAGGCTCTATGAACCCTAAAAGCTGGCTGGACACGGAATCAGTTGATAAAATTCTGCGCTACATGAATGTGACCAGCTTCCGCGAGAAGCTGGTGGTAGGCAACATCGCCAACATCGATACGCCGGGCTACCAGACCCAGGATATTAACTTCCAGGATTCGCTTGAGCGCGCCGATCAAAGCCTTGAGGATGGTGCCGCGCCTCTGCCGCCGCAGGTTTACCAGCCGCAAGGATTGATCGAGCGGCCCGACGGCAACAACGTCAGCTTGGACCGCGAGGCGCTGATCCTTTCAAGCGTGCAACTGCAATATCGCACGGCGATCGCGCTGCTGCGGCAGGAATTCAGCCGCATTCAGATGGCAATCAACGAAAACAACGGAGCGTAAATATGAACCTCTTTAATCTGCTTGACGTCAGCGGTTCAGCCCTGGTTGCCGAGCGCGAACGCGCCGAAATTGTCGCCACCAACCTGGCGAACGCCGAGACCACGCGCACGCCGGGCGGTGGTCCTTACAAGAGGCAAGAGGTGGTGTTTGGGACGGAGAGCGTGACTGCGCCCTCGTTTGGCGAGGTCTACAGCTCGGCGGCGGATAATGCGGTGAAGGGCGTTCAGGTGGAGAAGGTGGTAACCGATCCCACGCCCCCCGTGCGGCGATATGATCCTTCAAATCCGGACGCCAACACGCAAGGGTACGTGGAGTACCCGGCCATCAACCCGGCTGAAGAGGTGGTGGATATGATGGAGGCGGCGCGTTCCTACGACCTTAACGTAGACGCCGTGCAAGCCACCAAGGGGATGATCACGCAGGCGCTGACGATATTGAGTTGATCTGTGACCTCGGCGGCGCTACGGCGGTAGCCACGGCACGGTGTTTGTGCCGTGGGATTTTCTCTCGCTGAACCAAAAACCCACGGCACAAACACCGTGCCGTGGCTACCACTGGCGTTCAAATAGTCAAGACGGGCGGCGAGACGCCGCCGCCATAGAAACCTTTCGGAGAGAAATTGCATGACGTTTATTCCCTCAAGCCTTCCGCCGATTGATCCGGCCAGTTTCAACCGGCAGCAAGTCAGCCAAATTTCGGGCAACCAGCCGCAGTTCATCGATACGCTGAAGCAGACTCTTCAGCAGGCGCAACAAATCCAGAGCGACGCCGACCAAAAAGTGTCTTCCGTGGTGAGCGGGCAGGGGGGCGACATCCAATCCGCCATGGTGGCGGCAGAAAAGGCGAACCTCTCGTTTGAGATGGTTATGGAAGTCCGCAACAAGATTGTGCAGGCGTATCAGGATGTTTACAACATGCAGTTTTAGCGGCCTCAAAGGGATGCTGTAGCGGCGGCCTCTGGCCGCCGGTATTTACTGTTAAAAGACCGGCGGCCCCTTATAGGCTTTGCCCGCCGCTACAGCGTCAGGCGCCTCCGGCTTATGGCGCCAGGCATAGAACTAATTTATGGCACTCGACGCATCACAGGTCATGCAGCAAGGGCGCTCGTTCGTGCTGGGTCTCAGCGCGCGGCAGAGAGCGTTAATTGCGCTTTCGCTCATCGCGGTGGCGGGAACCCTGTGGGTGTTTGTTTCGCTGCTCGGCCGGGGCGACTTCAAAGTCCTTTACTCAGGACTCGATCCGGCGGAAGCAAACACCATTGCCAAACGTCTGGCGCAGGAAAACATCCCTGCCCAAATCTCCTCCGACGGAAAAACGCTGAGCGTTCCCGATAGCCGCCTGGACAAGGCCCGGCTGGATATGGCGGCGGAAGGCTTTCCGCAGTCCGGGCGGCTGGGCTTTGAGATTTTTGACCAGCCAAGCTGGGGTCAGAGCGATTTTGCCGAGCAGGTGAATTATCAGCGCGCGCTCGAAGGCGAACTTGAGCGCACGATTCAGGATTTAACCGACGTTGAGGCGGTGCGGGTGAACCTGGTATTGCCGCACGATTCGCTGTTCACCGAGCAGCAGCGTCAGGCGAAGGCGTCGGTGTTGGTGAAGCTGCGCAATGGCCGCCTGTCGGACCGTTCGCTCAAGGCCATCACGTACCTGGTGGCGAGCGCGGTGGATACGCTGAGTCCGGACAACGTGACGGTGATTGACGCCAACGGCAACGTGCCTATTGTGCTGCGCGGCGGCGTGAAGCCTGGCTCGCCCGAGGGAGCCGGCGAATACGAACAGGCGCTCGATCAGAAACTCACCGCTACGCTCACCCCGATTCTGGGAGCGGATCACTTCGTGGCCAAGGCGACGGTGGAGTACGACCAGGCGTCCAGCGAAAACACGCAGGAAACTTATGACCCGAAGGATTCGGTGGTGCTCACCTCGCAGATGACGTCGGATGGCGGCGGCGACGGAACCAGCGCGGCGGGAGTCCCAGGCGCGGCCAGCAACGTCCCGCAGGATCAATCGGGCAACGCCAACAGCCCTAATAACACGACCAATCCTCCCAACCCGAATAATGCCAGCTCAAATAGCAGCAGCGGCCAAAACGCCGCGCCCGCCACAACCGACGGCTCAGGCGACGACGGTAGCGGCGTCACCAGTTCCAGCAAGACCTTTGCGGTGGGACGCACGATGGTGCATACGGTGCGACCGCCGGGGGTTATTCGCAGGATTACGGCGGCGATTCTGGTGGACAATAAGACGCAAAAGCAGACGGTGAATGGCAAGCAGACCGAAGTCGCCGTAGCCCGAACGCCCGCTGAGCTAAAGCAGATCCAGGACTTGGCGTCCGCCGTGCTTGGGCTCGACACGGCGCGCGGGGACGTGGTTACGGTCGAAAACATGCCCTTCCAGATCACTCCTGTCCAAACTTCCGGTCCGCTTTCCGGCATCCAGAAGCTCACGCCATTGGTTAACGAATATGGCTACCTCTTCCGATATTTCATCTTGGGGCTGCTCGGAGTGCTGATCTTCCTTTTTGTGGTTCAGCCGCTGATGAAACAATTAGTCGCCATGCCGCGGGAGCTGGCCGGAGCAGAAGGCGGCGGATCGATTGGAGCGGGCTCCGCTGGGTCAGGAATGGGCCTGCCCGGATCTGCTCAATCGCTCGCCTCCGCGAACGGAGCGCCGCTTGAGGAACTCGAACCGGTCAATCCCCGGCAGAGAACCGCGCTCCTCAAAGAGGCGCTGGCGACGAAGGTCACGAAGACGCCCGCCGAAGCTGGAAGATTGATTGAAGGGTGGCTGCGCGAGGAGGAGCAATAACCATGCCCGAGGTCATGACCAGCGCGCAGAATCTGACCGGAGCGCGCAAAGCCGCCGTGCTGCTCATCTCCATCGGCGACCAAGCCGCGAGCGAGATTCTGCGGCGCATGTCGCCAACTGACGCGCAGCGGATCGCGGCGGAAATCGCCAACGTGGAATTCGTTTCGCCGGAAGCCTCGGCGCAAATTCTTGACGAGTTTAATAAGCTGGTTTCCGCGCAGGAATACTTGGCCGTGGGCGGCGCGGAATACGCCGGGAAGCTGCTTGGGGCCGCCTTTGGCGAGGCGGAGGCCAAGCGTTTGCTTGAACAGGCGATTCACTCGAAGCCGGTGCGCTCCGTCGATATCACCGACTTGCGCCAGTCGGACCCCAAGCAACTAGTGAAATTGATTCAGGACGAGCAGCCGCAGACTATGGCGCTGGTGATCGCGCACATGGGGGCTAAGATTGGCTCATCGCTGCTCGCGCTGCTGCCGGAAGAAAGCCGCGGGCCGGTGGTCGAGCGGCTTGCCCGGATGGGCCAGCTCTCGGGAGATACCGTGCAGCGCGTGCTCGGCGTTGTGCAAAGAAAATTTGAAGCGGTTGGCAAGCGCCACGACCGGCTGTCGTATGGCGGCGTCACCGCCGTGGCGAACATGCTGAATAATATGGACCCGCTCGCCAGCAAGGCGGTGCTGGAGGCGCTCGAGCAGAGCGATCCGAACCTTGCGCTAGAAATCCGCAACGTCCTGTTTACGTTTGAAGATTTGCTGACCGTGCCCGAAAGCACGATCCGGGAATGCCTGGGCGCGATTGATAAGAAAACGCTCTCGATGGCCTTGAAGGGCGCCTCGGAAGACTTGCGCGGCCACATTATGAAGTGCATGTCTTCGCGCGCCGGCGAGATGCTGAAGGAAGATATGGAGGCCCTCGGCCCCGTGCGCATGAAAGACGTGGCCAAGGCGCAAGGCGAGTTGATCAGCACGCTGCGCGCTATGGAAGCGGAAGGCAAAATCAGCTTGAGGAACGAGGAGCAAGATGCCTTTGTTGTCTAAAGCGCGGTTGCTGTCCAAACCGGGCGGACGCGCGGTCGATGTGAGGGAATTCAGGTATCAAGGAGTTGAAACTCCGGCCGCAGCTCAGGCGGCAGCCGCGGGAGCTGACGGGGGGCTGTTGCCCGCCGGAACCCAGCCGCTGTGGCCCATCGACGTTGAACCGCCCAGCTATGCGGAGCCTGAAGCGGCAGTAGGGCCTAGCGAAGAGGATATTCAGGCGCGCGAACAGCGAGCATGGCAAAAGGGATTTGAAGAGGCGCTGGCGCAAGGAAAAGAAAACCTGGAGAAGGCTCTGGCCGCCGACCGCGCGGAGGTTGCGGGCGCGCTGCAGGAATTCGCTCAGGGACGCGAGGCTTATTATCAGCAGCTCGAAGCGGAAGTGGTGCAGCTTGTGCTCTCGATTACGCGCAAAGTGCTGCACCGCGAGGCGCAGGTTGATCCCATGCTTTTGACGGGCGTGGTGCGGGTGGCGCTTGAGAAAATCGCCAACGGCACGGCGGTGAAAGTGCGCGTGCCACCCGTGCAGGCGGATTCCTGGCGAGCGGCCATCCGCAAGATGCCGGCGCGCGACCTCATGATCGAAGTGGTGGCTGACGACACGCTCAGCGGCCCGCGCTGCGTGATTGTCACCGAAATGGGCGCGACGGATGTGTCGCTCAATTCGCAACTGGCCGAGATCGAGCGCGGCTTTTTGGACCTGCTCAAGGACCGCCCGGGCAATATGCCCGATAAGCCGGGATTTCATCTGTAAGGCAGGGCAAGGGACGAGGAACAAGAGGGCTGGCGCAGACCTTTGTAGCGGCGGCCTCTGGCCGCCGGTATTTACTTCTTGAAGACCGGCGGCCCCTTATAGGCTTTGCCCGCCGCTACAACCGCCGTTTCATCAAAAGAAACCGTCCCATTTATCCCGTATGTCTCAAAAGTCTCAGAGCGAAGTGCTAGGCTGGATCTGTAGCGGCGGCGTCCTCGCCGCCGGTTTTTACTATTAAAATTCGGCGGCCAGAGGCCGCCGCTACAGCGGCTCGTCGTCAAGACGGCGGCCCCTTATAGGCTTTGCCCGCCGCTACAAAACGGCCGCTACAGAACTGTCTGGCCGCGCCAACAGGAGGTCTCACGAACCATGCTCGTGTGCTGTCCCCTAAGAACGCTAACGAAGCCGTCACTTGTCACCCTGAGCGGAGCGAAGGGTCTCGTATTTATTTTCAAAGAAATACGGAGATGCTTCGCGGAGTTCACCCTGAGCGAAGCCGAAGGGCTCAGGATGGCGAGCGAAGGGATCAGCATGACAATGGGCCGTTAGTGCACATGAACTTTTGCAGTAAGCCATTGAACCCAAAGCGGTCAAAGGCGAAAATAGAGCGAAAGCACGAAAAAAGCATTGTTTTACTTTTTTGCAAGTGATTGAAACTAAAGAAAGATTAGGAACACGAACCGGCACGAACCGGAGTACGAACCGGACGAAATCGGCACAACTGATTGAAGGTAAAGGAATTAGAGAGATTTCCACTACGAACCGGAGCATTTGCAACAAAACAAAGGAGATGCAAGAGCCGGTCCGGTTCGTTCCGGTTCGTAACCGCTTTTGAGGTCAAAAACCAGGGTTTTTCCGGTTCGGTGCTGCGATTGTAGCGGCGGGCAAAGTCTATAAGTGGCCGCCGGTCTTTATTATTAAAATCCGTGGCCAGAGGCCGCCGCTACAACGAAAAATCCGCGGACCTGAAAAGCCCAGGTCGCGCAAGACGAAAAAGTCCTTTACGATCCTGTTCCGGCACGACTTGAAGTCGTGCCCTTTCGCAATAACGACCGGCAGCCAGGGCTGCCACTACCGATATGGGTACAATGCTCAGTTCCTACCTTAACCAGGTCGAGGCCAATTCCACGCTGCGCTGGTGGGGCCGCGTCACCAAGGCCACCGGGCAGCTTGTGGAATCCGAAGGGCCGTTCTGCGCCGTCGGCGAGTGCTGCGAGATCATGGACGGGACGGGTCATGTGTACGAGGGTGAAGTGGTGGGCTTTCACGGTCCTACTGTGCTTTCGATGGCGCTAGAAAAGGTGGAGGGCGTGCGTTATGGCGACCGCATTACCACTTGGGGCGCGCACCCTAGCCTGGGCGTGGGAGAGGACCTGATTGGCCGGGTGATTGACGGCTCGGGCCAGGCGATAGATTCCGGTCCGCGCTACCGGATTGAGCGCAAGTGGCCGCTGCACTCCGCGCCGCCCTTGCCGCTTGACCGCGTTCCAATTACCGATCCGATGGGTTGCGGCGCGCGGGCGATTGATGGGCTTATCACCGCGGGCCGCGGCCAGCGCCTGGGCATTTTTGGCGGCAGCGGCGTGGGGAAAAGCACCCTCATCGGCATGATGGCGCGAGGCAGCGCCGCCGACGTGACGGTGCTGGCGCTGGTCGGCGAACGCGGGCGGGAAGTGCGCGAGTTCCTGGAAAAAGCTTTGGGTGAAGAGGGACGGCGGCGGTCGGTGGTGGTGGCGTCCACCTCCGATCAGCCCCCGCTGCTGCGCATCCGGGCGGCGCTGGCGGCTGCCTCGGTGGCGGAGTATTTCTGCTCGCGCGGCAAGAACGTGTTGCTGGTGGTGGATTCGCTTACCCGCGTGGCCATGGCGCAGCGCGAGATCGGGCTGGCCGCGGGCGAGCCGCCCACTTCGCGCGGCTACACGCCCTCGGTTTTCACCCTTTTAGCGCGCTTGATCGAGCGCGCTGGGCGCTTCGGCAAAGGCAGCATCACCGCTTTCTACACCGTGCTGATGGAAGGCGACGACCAGCAGGATACGCTAGTGGACGCGGTGCGCGCCCTGCTCGACGGCCACATCGTGCTCGACCGTCGGCTGAACATGCAGAACCATTTCCCGCCCATTTCCGTGCTCGATAGCCTCAGCCGCCTTATGACTGCCGTCTGCTCGCGCGAGCACCTGGAAAAGGCCCGGCGGCTGCGCAAGCTGCTCGCTGCCTACGCGGCCTCGGAGGATTTGATTCGCGTCGGCGCTTATCAGAAAGGCCTCGACCCGGTGCTCGACCGCGCCGTGGCGGTGTTGCCCTCGATCAATGAGTTCCTGCAGCAGGACACGGAAAAATCAGCGCCCTTTGATCAGACGATTGCGGCGCTGATGGCGCTGCCGGAGTAATTGTTGTTGTAGCGGCGGCCTCTGGCCGCCGGTTTTTAATATTAAAGACCGGCGGCCCCTTTGAGGCTTTGCCAGCCGCTACAGCGAGTTGGACTATGCCTTTTGACTTCCAACTGCGCGGCCTGTTGCGGCTGCGCAAAATCTACGAGCAGCGCGAGCGGATGCGCCTGATGGTGCTTAACGCCTCCCGCGGACGGGTGCGAGCGGAGATCGATGAAACTGCGAGCCGCAGAGCGCGCGAGTTTGAGGCATTGGAACGCCGCCTGGAGGCAGGGATGGCGGCCGAAGACGTGCAGCTTGAAGAGGCGTCGCTGCAGTTGACGTGCCGCCGTCAGCGGGAGCTAGCCAAGTTGATGGAGGCGCTCGATCTACAGGTCAGCAAACAAGTCGAGATCTTCTGGGAATCGCAAAAGAAGCGCAAGGTGATTGAGAGCGTGCGCGAGCGCCAGTGGAAGGCTTATCGCTTAATCGAGGAGCGCCGGGAGCAGCAGGCGCTTGACGATTTGTTCGCCCAGCGGCAGGAGACGCAGTCGCAGCCGTAGCTGTAGCGGCGGCCTCTGGCCGCCGGTCTTTACTATTTGAAACTCGGCGGCCAGAGGCCGCCGCTACAACAGCAGTTATCACGCAGACTCTAAAAGCCCTGGCCACCGTTCAATCGTTTTGTTCCTTCGCGCTTCATTTGGGCAAACCTTGCCCATCCCTCTGGCTAGTTCTGCCGCCATACTTTGCTCGCAAGTTTTGCTCCGGCCCCGACCCCATCCCATTAACATATTGATATTAAATGACTTATTTTAATGTTCCTGTGTTTGCGCAAGTGTGGACTGCCACATGCAATGAGTGTGTTGCTCGTAGACCTGTAAGCGATGAACGCCAACGTCATACAAACCGCGGTCTCGCCGTTGCCTCTGGCAGGAAGCGCCGGGCAGGACTCAGGAATTTCAAGCGCCTCTTCGTCTTCCACAGGGCCAACGTTTGCAGACCAACTGGATCACGCGCTGAACAAGGGCAATGCCCCAAACGTGCCTGAGGCAAAGGCCGCAAAGCCGGAGCGATCCACGCCGCGCGCTGCCACTCAAGTCGCCCTCGCGCAAGCGCCAAACCCCACAACGAATGCGAGTGGCGCTCCTGGCACTCCGGCCGCTCCAAGCCCGGTTTCGACACCAACTTCCGCGAGCGCGGCTCCGAGTCAACCCGATGCAACGGCGACTGCGGCCAGCGCGACCCAAATCCAGTCACAGAACCCATCGCAGCCCCAAGCAGGCGCAACGGTCAGCGCGCGCCTCTTGTGGTTGACCGAGATGATCCCATTTGCCGCGTATGTTCAGGACAATTCCACGAGCGCGGGCAGCGGCAACGCTCAAACCGCTGCGACGCCGCAGGGTCAGGGTAAAGATGCAGCAGGCAATACCGCAACCTCGCCCGGCGCGGTGAAAGACTTGGCGGCGGCGGGCAGCACTGCATCCCAGGGAGCCGGCGCGAAGCAGGCGGAGAGCGCGTCAAGCCAAAGTTCAAATCAGAGTCCGAACGGCACTCAGCCTGCGAGCGCCGGAGGAAGCTCGAGCCTCTCTCCACAGGCATCTTCAGCATCCATGCCCGCTACGCCGGATGACGCCCAAATGCAACGGGCTATCCGTTCGCTCGAAAACATCGGTCTCTCGCTTGCCTCCACCTCGACTGCCGCGAACGGCGTGCCTTTGCCTGCCGCTTCCGGCAAAGGCGCTCCGCCATCCACAACGGCGGCTTTGAACGGCGCCGTTCATGCGCCTCAACCGAAGACGGACAACTCCGCCCAATCCGCGGAGAGGGACGCGAACGCCATCGGCATAGGCGCGACGTCCTCCGGTTCTGGACATGGGGACTACAGCAACGCGGTGAAACCGGCGAGCGCGTCCGACGGCTCGAAAAATGGTAATGGTCAGGACTCGCAGCAAGGGAAACAGTCCAATGCGCAGCCGGGATCTGCGGTTAACGAAGGCGGAATATCAACAGCGGCGGCCGCGGCTAATCAGGCTGCGTCAAACAATTTTGGAGCGGTCTTAAATCAGGCGGGGCAGCCAGGTGGGACTTCGGGTGCTCAAGGCTCTTCGGCCGTTACAAGTTCTTCTGCCACATCGGCGCAGGCCGCGCAGCAGCCCACAGTGGCGGAAAAAGTGGCCACGGCCATGCAAAACCCGGTCAATGCCACGGGAGGCGTGGTGAGCGGCGCTTCGCTGGTTGAGAATCAGGGAAAAACCGAGATGCGCGTTGCCCTGCAGACCGATACGATGGGCACGCTCCAATTGCACGCCGTTTTGGATGGCGGACGGGTAGGCGCATCGATCTCGGTCGTGAGCCATGAGGCGCACACGCTCCTCACCAACGAGCTGCCTTCTCTCCAGCAGGCGCTCACCGATCAAAACGTGCGGCTAGATCACCTGACTGTTATCAACACGCCGATGGCAAGCGGCGGCGGCACAGGAGACTATCGGGGTTTTCAATCGGCGGATTACAACCAGCAGAGAGATCAGAGCGCCGCTTGGCTTTCTGGAGGTTCCGTTGCCGCTCCGGCGGCAGCCAGCCGGGAACCCATAACGCATGAGGACATCCGGCGGCGGCTGAGCGTGCGCGCTTAGTTTCGAGATTAAGAAAGGGACGACTATGACAATTCATCCGATGGCTTCAACCCCGGCGTCAAATCCTACTTCCTCATCGGGCGCGCAATCGAATAATCAGGGAACGCCGGCTGGGTTTCAACCGCAACAGATCACGATGTCAGACTTTATGACTTTGCTTAGCGCCCAGCTTCAAGGGCAAGATCCGACCAATCCGGTGGACCCGACGACGTTTGTGACCCAATTGGCCCAATTTACCCAATTAGACGAGATTCAACAGATATATGGCTTGTTGCAGAGCTATGTCCAAGGCTCTGGCAGCACGTCTGGAACACCCGCAACGAACTCGGGTTCGGGAACGCCCGGGGCCTCGGGTTCCGGGACGCCATCGACCCCTAATGGGTCCGGCTCTTGAAATTCTACGTCTAGAGCTTAAGTTGGCGCTTCCGCGGGCCGATAAAGCCCACTGAAAACCGAAGCGTCAGTTTCAAATGAGGCAAAAGTAAGCTGCAGGAGCATTTAAGACCAATTTTCAAGGGTTAATCAGGAGAAAACGATGCCATCATTTTCAATCCCAGTCTCAGGACTTGAGGCGAGCGATCAGGCGCTCTCGGTGATTTCGAACAACCTTGCAAACATGAATACGGTGGCCTACAAGGGCGTGACACCGGAATTTAGCGACCTGCTCTATCAGCAGCTTGGTTCGACAGGCGCTGGCAATCCGATTGAAGTGGGGCTTGGATCAAAGGTCAGCTCCACGTCCACTGACTTCACGCAAGGAAACATACAAAATACTGGCGTGAACACGGATGTGGCGATCGAGGGCGACGGCTTCTTCCAAGTAGACGCGGGCGCGGTGGCGCTCTACACGCGCGACGGGAACCTCACGGTCAGCCCGCAAGGCCAGCTCGTCACTCAGGATGGAGCCAACGTCATGGGCTACACAGCAACGAACGGGATTGTGAACACCAATGGAGTGCTCTCGCCATTGTCGATCGACCGGGGCCAGATTTCGCCTCCCTCGGCCACACAAAACGTGCAGCTTGTCATGAATCTTGACGCCAGCGCCACGCCCACCACCCCGGCTTTCAGCACGACGGTGGAAACTTACGACTCGCTGGGCACAAGCCACTTGTTGACGTTTAACTTCACCAACACCGGCAGCGGCGCGTGGAATTACAACATTACGATTCCGGCAGCGGATGTAGGCAGCAGCGGCGCTCCTGTTTCGGTAAAGAGCGGCGCGCTCACATTTAATGGCGTCGGACAGCTCACCGCGCCTGCAGGCAACGTCGCAGGCATTACCATCAGCGGCTTAGCCGATGGCGCAAATGCTATGAAATTCAACTGGAATCTCTACAATCCCAGCGGAACCTCTGTGGTCTCGCAGGTGGCTGGAACTTCCGAGGCGTCGCAGACCACGCAGGACGGCTTTACGAGCGGAACGCTCTCGACATTCGCCATCCAATCAGACGGCACCATTGAAGGAAGCTTCACCAACGGCCAGACTGCCGCCATCGGACAAATTGCTTTGGCGAACTTCCCCAACACGCAGGGGCTTTTGCGAGTTGGCTCAAATAATTTCATGGCGAGCCTAGCTTCCGGATTGCCTACGGTGGGCGTGCCTGGAACTGGCGGTCGCGGAACGCTGACGGGCGGCGGCCTTGAGGGTTCAAACGTTGATATCGCCTCTCAGTTTTCACAACTTATTCTGCAGCAAACGGGTTATGAAGCCAATGCCAAGGCGTTTACCACCTTTGATAACGTCGTTCAGGCTGTGCTGAACCTAGTCCCGTAGTGGCGGGTTGAAATTGGATGATCCTCCATCACCTGAACTCCTATTCTCCAATTGGAGATAAGGACTGATAGTGAGGGAGTGCCATGCTCACCATGAGAGCATTCCAAGAAAACTCTCATGAGATTCCCTTAGTGTCTTCCGCCAGCGAATCCCTTCTTGCAATATTAACTCCCGCTCAGCTTGCCGTTCCTCTCACAACCACTTAACCATCAATGAGTTACTTTAGGGCCCGATTCTCGAGTTAAGAGTCGCGGGAAAGCGCGGTTTGGCCGGGTAGTTGCACATCGCTTTATCGATGGCAGAGACAACAAGCAGTGCTAATCCAAAACCGGGCGCGCCAGAAGAAAAGAAAAAAGGCTCCAAGGTCGTCATTCTTGGAATTGCGGTCGTTCTCATTCTGGTCTTAGGCGGCGGGGGATATGTGTTTATGTCCCGCCGGGCGCTTGCCAGTTCCAAAAAGACGGATAAGGCGAAGACCTCGGTTCCCAATGCGGATGCCGCTCCGGTGGCGATAATTCCGCTTGAGTCTTTCGTGGTAAACCTTGCGGATCCGGACCACAGCACCTTTCTGCGTATTGGCATTACGGTCGCCTTATCGAAGCCAATGCCCAAAGGGCCAGAAAATCCAGCCGATTCCCCATTGGTTCCTGAGATCCGGGACACGATCCTGGGAGTGCTCAATACGTGGCAATCGAGTTCCCTGCTCGCGCCGTATGGCAAGGCGAAGCTCAAAGCTCAATTGCTGGCCGCGCTGCAGCAACGTGTTCCGGAGCTTGCAATTTCCGATCTTTATTTCACCGATTTTCTGATTCAACAGTAGATAAAGTCTATGGACGCTAATTCTCCCACTGTCGAAGCCGAATCAAGAGAATCTGTTTCCCACGAAAGTCAATGGGCCTTGATTGCGGGTCTTCAGTGCAAACTGAGCGTGGGCTTATGTGTGACCAACTTCAGAGTGCGCGACTTACTGCGGTTGGACGTCGAAACCATCGTTGACAGCCACCAGAGTTCGACGAGCCATGTTCCCGTCTGGGTGAACGGCGTGAGGGTGGGCTGGGCTGAATTCGACGTATTAAAAACGCGCCTTGCTATTCGAATCAGCGAGCTGGGATAGGCTGCTGTGAGTCCATGAAGAAGCAAAAAGGACAAAACTAATGCTGCGCGCAATCGTTTCAGCCTTCAGGCAGCTTGCCGGCGCCGCCAAAGGGATCCACAAACGGCGGGGCAAGCGGTCGATGCGCTTGTGCGAGACGCTTTCGCTCGGCGACCGCCGGGTGCTGGCGCTGGTGATGGTTGAAAACCAGAAACTCCTGGTGGGAACGGCAGGAAGTTCCATATCTCTTTTGGCCAGATTCCCTTCTCTTGAAGCCCAGCCAAACGACGCCTTCGGGCCATTCGGCTCGGAGGCGCCCTCTGGGCAAGGCTCTCTGTATGAGGCCGACAGCGATGAGTCATTTGATCCTGAGGAATACAAAGCATGGCGGTAAAGCGCAGACGCGCAATCAGCCGGGGCATGGCGCTGCTGGTTGTGGGCTTCGTCTGCGGCTTTGTTTGCAGCCTTCCCGCCTACGGAGCGCAATCCCGCGCCGCCTCAGGTTTGCGGCTGCCGGGTGGAGCCTCGCTGCCGTGGACCATTCTCATCCTGCTGACGGTCCTCACCGTAATTCCGGCGCTATTGCTTTCCATGACGCCGTTTGTCCGCATTCTGGTGGTGTTCCACTTTCTGCGTCAGGCGCTTGGCACCGAGAGCGCGCCCAGCAATCAGGTGCTCATCGGACTCGCGCTGTTCTTGACGTACTTCATCATGCAACCAGTGGGCGCGAGGATTGTGGACGCCGCTGTGGTGCCCATGGAGCGCGGCCACATCTCCGCTTTTCAGGCGATCGAGAAAGCCGCCGGACCTATGCGCACCTTCATGCTCAAATTTGCGCGCGAAAAGGACCTTGCAGTTTTCGTCAAGATGGCTGGCCTGCCCCAGCCCCGCTCGCCCCAGGACCTCCCACTGCGCGTCGTGGTGCCGGCCTACATGATTTCCGAGCTGCAGGCGGGCTTTCAGATCGGGTTAGTGCTCTTTTTGCCGTTTATGGTGATTGACTTGGTGGTGGCTTCGGTTACGACTTCGGTGGGCATGTTTCAGTTGCCGCCCACGGTCATTTCGACGCCGCTCAAGATTCTCCTATTTGTCATGGTGAACGGCTGGAGCCTGGTCGTCGGGTCACTGGTGAAGAGCTTTCATTAAGGTGAATTTATGACTCCCGAGAGGGTCGTCACATTGGCGCGTATGACGCTTGAAGTCACCGTATGGCTTTGCGCTCCGATTCTTATTGTGGCGATCATTGTGGGGTTTTTAACCAGCATTTTGCAGGTGATGACTTCGATTCAGGAGATGACCATTGGCACGGTCCCGCGTTTGGCTGCTGTGGGGTTGGTGGTGTACATCATGATGCCCTGGCTGTTGCGCAAGCTTCTATCCTTTGCTTTGCTGCTCTTTTCAAATTTCCGGCCCTATCTCGGGTGAGGCCAATGGAATGGAGCTCGCAAACCTGCTGCTGGGCAATCTCGATAAGGCGGTGCTGATCGGCGCGCGCATCAGCATGTTGATGGTGTTCGCGCCCTTTTTTGGCAGCTCTGCCATTCCGCTGCCGCTTAAGGCGGCGGTGACGGTGGCGGTGACAGCGGTGCTGCTTCCGGTTCTCCATGCGTTTCCCCCGATTCCAGACTTGGCAAGCTGGGTTTCAATACTTCTGGGGGAAGCGGTGGTGGGATTAGTGATCGGTCTGGTGATGAATTTTGCCTTTGAGGGGATTGAGATGGCGGGGACGATTGTGGGCTTTCAACTGGGCTATTCACTTGAAACTTCGATTGACCCCACCACGCAAGCGGCGTCGCCTGTGATGGCGGTGTTCTACCAGACGCTGGCGCTGCTGTTCTTTCTGCAGCTTGGATTTCATCGCTGGATGCTGCTCAGCCTGGCGAAGAGTTACTCATATCTTCCTGTAGGCGCGGCAAGATTGAGCGGAGCCGGGATGATGCGTTTAATGCACGGCTCGGAGCAAATTTTTATTATCGGGGTTGAATTGGCCGCGCCGATTTTACTTATCACCATTCTGACGGATGTATCGCTTGGCTTTATTAACAAGGCCGCGCCGCAGTTCCCGGTGGTGTTTACCTCGATTTCGATCAAGATTTTGCTCGGTATTGCCTTGCTCGTGATCACCTTTGGTTTCTGGCCCAGCCTGACGGGCGGCTATTTCGGATGGGCGCTAACCGCCACCGAGCGCGTTTTGCATCTTTTATGAGGAGCGGGTTCACACGTGGCGGGCGCGGGCGACAGGACAGAAGAAGCAACGCCGTTTAAACGGCAAAAGGCGCGCAAAAAAGGCCAGGTGGCGCGCAGCCGCGAGCTGCCCTCGGCTCTGGCCCTGATTGCCATCGTCATGGTGCTCAATGGCTACGCTCGAGGCTTCCTTGGGCAGTGGGGAGAGTTCTTCGGACAGAGTCTGGCAATGGCGCATGGCGACAACCCGGAAAACATGATCTTCGTCATGGAGAGGACTGCGCGCGTGACTGGCTACTGGGCGCTTCCCTGCTTGCTGCTAGGTCTCGCCGTTTCCGTCTTTGGCAACATCGGGCAAGGCGGCGTTGTTTTCGCCACCGAACCGCTGAGTCCGAGTTTCAGCCGCGTGAACCCAATGTCGAATCTGGGCAAGCTCGTTTCGCTTTCAGCGGTGAGCAACCTTCTGAAATCGATCATCCCGATGGCCATCATCACCTACCTGGTGTTCGCCATGCTGACGCGCGACTGGGATTGGGTGGTGCGCTCCTGCATGGTCCCGGCGCACGCCTCGATTGCCTACCTTCTCGAGCGCATATACGAGATTTCGTGGAAGTCGGGCGCGGTTTTCCTTGCATGGTCGGGATTTGATTATCTCTTTCAGCGCACCCAGTTGTCGCGCCAGTTGCGCATGACCAAGCAGGAGGTCACGCAGGAGAATAAGGACAATCTGGGCAATCCGCAAATCAAGCGCCGCATCCGCAAAGTACAACTTGAAATGCGCCGCAAAATGATGATGCGCGATGTGGCGAAAGCTACCGTGGTGATCACCAACCCCACCGAATACGCGATTGCCCTCAAGTATCAACCCGGAGTCATGCGCGCGCCCGTGGTGCTGGCCAAGGGGCGCAACCTGATCGCTCAGCAAATCCGGCGTGAAGCCCTCTGGCATGACATTCCGATCGTCGAGAACCGGCCGCTGGCCCACGCGCTCTACCGGACGGTTCAGGTTGGGCAAGCGATTCCTCCGGCGCTGTACGTGGCGGTGGCAGAAATTCTAGCCTTCATCTTCAAAGCCCGGACGGGCGGGCGGAAGGCGGACGCAGCGAAACCGGCGCCCCCAACCAGGAGGCGAACTTAAGCGATGGCTCCACAGCCACAACTCCAGCCTCAGCCCAAGACCGCCGCCGGCCGCTCCCGCCACGATTGGGTGGTGCCGGTCATTGGCGTGGCGATGGTATTTGTGATGCTCGTGCCTATTCCGGCGATTCTACTGGATGTGCTGCTGGCCGCGAGCATCACCACTTCTGTGCTGGTCCTGCTGGTTTCGATGTACATCCAGCGTCCGGTGCAGTTCTCCGTTTTTCCCTCGCTGTTGCTGCTGTTAACGCTGTTCCGTTTGTCGCTGAACCTGGCCAGCAGCCGGCGCATCCTGCTTGACGGCAATCAAGGGCCGGGCGCGGCGGGCAAAGTGATCGAAGCTTTCGGCCAGTTTGTGGTGGGCGGGAACTATGTTGTGGGCTTTGTCATTTTTTTAGCTCTGATCGCCATTCAATATTTGGTGATCAACCACGGCGCGGTGCGCATTGCGGAGGTCACGGCGCGTTTTACCCTGGACGCTCTGCCAGGCAAGCAGATGGCAATTGACGCTGACCTTGGAGCCGGCCTGATCGATGAAACGCAGGCGCGCACGCGGCGCTTGCAAATCGCAAGGGAGGCTGAGTTCTACGGCGCAATGGACGGCGCGGCGCGTTTCAGTCAGCGGGACGCGCTGGCCACAATCCTCATCACGGCCATCAATATCGGCGCGGGCTTCCTCATTGGCATTTTCTATCTTGGACTCTCATTTCAGGATGCGCTGCGCACTTACACCATCCTTACGGTCGGCGACGGGCTGGTCACGATTGTGCCTTCGCTGCTGGTTTCCGTGGCGGGCGGCATGGTGGCCACGCGAGCGTCTTCCGAAGCCAGCCTGGGCAGCGACCTCAGCAGGCAACTGTTGCCGCGCAGCCGTCCGCTCTGGATCGCATCCGGCGTGATGTTTTCTCTGGGAATG
>DASZAE010000343.1:0-14465 GCA_035945515.1 Terriglobia bacterium | reverse complement strand
GCTTAGTGGACGTATAGGGCGCTGAATTGGGGCGTGGCGCCTGGGCGGAGAGAGAGCCATTATTGATAATGCGTCCGCCGCGTGGCTGCTGCGCCTTCATCAGTTTGATGGCCTCCTGCGCGCACAGAAACGACCCCGTCAGATTGACGGCCACCACCGCGCTCCATTGCTCCAGCGTGATATCTTCCATCGGAACGGCGGGCGCTCCCGCGCCTGCGTTATTAAAGAGCACATCCAGTCGGCCAAAGGCCTCGCGGGTCTTAGCAAAAAGCGCGCGGACGGAATCAAGCTGAGTTACGTCGGTGGGCACGCAAAGTATTTTGCCGCCGGCAGGCGACGCCAGCGCGGCGGTTTCCTCGAGTGCCGCCGTCCGCCGGCCGGCGATTACAACGGAAAATCCGGCGGATTGCAGGGCGAGGCTGGCCGCGCGGCCAATGCCGCTGCCCCCGCCGGTGACGAGCGCAATCTGATTTGTCATGTTTGTAATGATCCTCTCGTTTTGAACTGCGGCGATTCTACTGCTCGTCATTCTGAGCCCCTCGGCTCCGCTCAGGGTAAACTCCGCGAAGAATCTACCTTTTCCCCCGTATCAACAGCAGATGCTTCGCGGAGTTTACCCTGAGCCAAATGCGGGGATTCTTCGCTGCGCTCAGGATGACGAGCGAAGGGCTCAGCATGACGCATCCGGCGTGTGGCGCGGCTCTGCCGCGCCGGCTTCTTTGCGCCTTTGCGTGAGGCTGTTGTTCTTTCACATCTTGCCATTCAACATTCAGATTGACTTCACGGGCATCGTCACCACGTCTTCAACGGCGGCCACCTCCCGCGTGATAAAGGGTTCTCCATAGCGAACCCCGATCATAAGCCCGAAATGCCGGGCGAGCGATCCCACGCGCTCGCGCAAGTCTGACTGCGAAGGAAACAAATTCTGCTGATCTTTTCGGGGCGAGAATTGCGACGAATAGGCTAGAATAGCTTTCAGCTTTTTTTCAAACTGCCGCGTGATATCCACCACAAACGTAGGCCGCTCCGAAGGCACGTACATTGTAGCGTAAATAATCTTATAGGGCCGGAACGGCTTCCCTGCAATCGGCGCCTTCGAAAGCCCAGCGAGGAAGCAAGCCTCGTAACCAATCTGGCCGGCGGTGTAATGGTCGGGATGGCGGCCCGCCCAGTAAGGCAGGATCACCGCGCGCGGCTCGAGCGCGCGGATTCGCTCCGCGATCTTCAGCTTGTAGTCGCGGGAGTGCTCCAGCGCCGCGTCGGGAAGTCCGAGGTTCTCACGATGCGCGATGCCCATCACGCGCGAGGCCCGCGCCGCTTCTTTAGACCGCAGGCTGGAACTACCCCGCGTGCCGGATTCGCCCCCGGTCAAGTCGAGCAGGCCCACCTTGTACCCGGCCTCGACCATCTTGATGACAGTCCCGCCGCAGGTCAGTTCCGTGTCGTCTGGATGCGCGGTGATGGAAAGCAGATCAAGTTTCATGTGCGCCTTTTCGCCGCAGCGGCGGCCTCTGACCGCCGATCTTTAATATCAAAAAGCCGGCGGCCAGAGGCCGCCGCTACAACAATAGAACCCCATGGCACGCAAACCGGGCCGTGGCTACAACAACAGATCTAGAAATTCCTTTTCGCCCAGCCGGTATTGAAACGCCTGGCGGCCGTTCACAAAAATCACCGGGATATTCTCTTTGAATTTCGAGAACGCCTCGGGGTCCTCAAGGATGTTCACTTCTTCCCAGGAAAAATCGTTGTGCTGCTCGAGACGGCGCAACTGATCCTTCACCTTATCGCAGAGGCAGCAGCCGGGTTTCACGTAAACAATAACTTGATTTTTCAAGGACAAGAATGAATTCTATGCAAGCAGAGCGGGAAGGGTCAAGGAGGCTGCTATGAAAACGCACGTCAAGGAAAATCCACTCGGAGGCCAGGTGACGCTCGTCACCGGCGCGGCGCGGAGGATTGGCCGGGCAATCGCGCTTGCGCTCGCGGCGGCAGGCGCGCGCGTGGTGGTGAATTACAACACCTCCAAGGAAGAAGCGGAAGCAGTCGCGGATGAAATCAAATCGCTCGGTGTGGAATCGCTTGCGGTGCGCGCGGACGTTGCCAAGCCGCGCGAGGTCGCGCGCATGTTCGAGAAAGTGAAAAGGAAATTCGGCCAGCTCGACCTTCTAGTGAACAACGCGGGTGTATTTTTCCCGGTCCGCTGGGATCGCTTGACCGAAAGCGACTGGGACCGCGTGCTCGGATCGAATCTAAAAGGCCAGTTTTTTTGCGCTCAAGCCGCCGCCCGCCTGATGACGTCCCAGAAGCGCGGACAAATCATCAACCTATCGTCCTTGGGCGGAATACAACCCTGGCCTCTCTACATGCACTACTGTTCCTCAAAAGCGGGGCTGATTATGCTGACCAAATGCCTGGCGCGCGCGCTCGCGCCCAAAATTCTTGTGAACACGATTGCTCCCGGAACTATCCTCTTCCCAGGCGAGGAGCGCGACCCCGGCATGAAAGCCATCATCCGCCGGACGCCGCTTCAGAAGGGCGGCCGCGCTGAAGATATTGCGGACTTGGTAGTGTTCCTCGCCACAAGGAACCGCTTCACTACAGGGCAAGTGTTTATCGTGGATGGCGGAAAATCGCTCGCGTGAAGGAAGAGCATAACTAACCGCCACAGCTTTTATCACTCAACCTCGCCTGAATTTGAGCGAATGTGGATGGAACCGTTGACGCTCTTCAGGCTAATCTCCGCCCCGCCGCTTCCAATAGACCCTTCGAGGCTATGGCCGACCAGATGGCCGGTGACGCGCATCCCGAAGTTATTGTCGATGCTTCCGTTCAGTGTGCTGGCGCTCACGTTCGCGCGGACCCCGGCAGGCAGCGCGATGGTGATCGATCCGTTGACAGAACTTGCCGATACGGGATCAGAAATCTCACTGAAAGCGGCTTGAATTGGGCCATTCACTGCTGAGAGATGAACGGCGCCCGAAAGATCGCGCGCATCCACCGCTCCATTGACGGAAGAGGCTTGAACATTGCCCGAGATGTTGCGAATCTCAATGCCGCCGTTCACCAGGTTAATCTTCTCAAGAGACGCGCGCTTGGGAACCATCAGCGTGTAATTCACGCGCCAGTTGCCGTGATGCTCAAACATGTCGTGCGGGAAGTCCGTCTTAATGTAAATACCGTCCGGCGAAGAATTCACATCGATCTTGATCCGGCTCAGCATATCTTCTGATTCCGCGCTCTTGACGGCGTCCACCTTCACTTCGTTGCGGTCCCAGCCGGTAATCTGGACGCTCCCATTAATGTTTTCCAGGCTTACCTGACCGGTAGAATTGAGGTTATAAGTTTGATGAAATTCCTGCCTGTGCGCATTTTCATCCTGCGCCTGGACCACGCCTGCGATCCCCAACGTAATAACTGCAAGCACGATAGCGGCCATAACCGCGCTTTTTACATTTCTCATTTTGCCTCCAAGACGAATGCCCTACTCTGAACCTTTGACGTCGCCGGACGAGTTTTGTCACATCTTCTGTTACTAATTTTTTGGAGGGGAAGTTCCCAAGGACTCCCTTTTACGTCGTTCTTTTTCGAGGAATGGCAACAACCGGCATGAGATCGCGCCTCCGGTAATAGAGCCAGACGCCGCTCAGGATCATGGCAGGGATGACCAGTAGTTGATAAAGCCCCGAATGCGCGCCGCGCAGGCTTTCAACTGCGACTACCATCGCAAGCGCCATAGGCGAGACCGTGATGAGAATCAGCACTGGCCAGCCGCCGGGCACGCGAAACGGACGATCCATTTCAGGCTCCCTGGCGCGCAGCGCGATGAGCGCGAGGAACTCCAGAAATACCTCAATCGCGTAAAGCAAAATGTCGAGCACCACCAGCTTAGTAAAAGGAAATATAGTGAAGGCTGCCGCCACCAGGCAAGACGCGCCGAGCGTAATCAGCGGGACCGAGGCGGGTCCCGAAAGGCGGGTGAAAATCGCAGGGAACCAGCCCTCGCACGCCATTGCATAAGGCAACCGCGAAACATAGAGGAGTTGGCTATTGAACATTGACCATGCAGAGACGAGCGCCGCCGCGGCCACAATCAATCCGAACGCGGGACCGCCCATCAGGCGTGCAATGTCGGGCCACCCCGCCGATTCACTCCAAAGGGCTGGTCTGGTGGTATAGGCGATGCCCGCGAGCACCGGAAGCAGATAGACTGCAAGGATTAGCAGTTGCGCCGCGCCGAGCGCAAAAGGATAACTACGGCGCGCGTCTTTTACCTCCGCCGCAAAAGTGGAGACATTATCCCAGCCGGAATAGTTCCACAAAATCGTGGCCAGACCCAGGGCGAGCAAATGCGAGCTGTGACCGTGGGTGAAGCCGTGCGTAACCGCAGAAATGCTGGCTTCTAGTGAGCCGCGATGCCGGAACCCAAGAAACGTAATGACGGCGAAGGGCGCAACTACTAATCCGGCGCTGACGGCTGAACTATTTCCAACCACCCGGATGCCGCGCCAGTTAGCCAGAAAGCCCGTGGCAATTACAGCCAGCGCCACCAGCCAACGAAGCATGTACCTGCCCGCAGGATCATGACCCGAGAGCGCGAGAGAAGGACAGAAATAGGCCAGATAATCGACGAAAAGAGCCGGGTAAAGAGCCATATCCACGGCTGTATAGCAAAGCGTCCACCAGCCTTCCTGGAATCCCCAAAAGTTCCCCAGGCCGCGACGGACCCAGACGTAATATCCGCCCTCTTCGGGAATGGCGCTGCCAAGCTCCGAAGCCATCCAAGCAATTGGCAGGCACCAGAAGAGAGGGACGGCCAGGATTAAAACCACTGCCCAACCTGCGCCAAGGGAGCCGACCAACGGCTCGAGGCCATAGGCGCCCCCGGATACCACAAAGAAAATGATGCAGGTGAGGCCCCACCGGCCGATTTGTTGTTTCCCGCGAGAGGACACTGGCATTGTGTGAGCTATGCTTTCCGCATCAGGAGGCGGAAGCTGGAATCACGATTCTATATGCGAAACAAAAGGCAGGCTATACTTTTCGTCCCTCACACCGCTGGCCAACCCGTCGCGCGGGCGGCGGAGGAAAGGGTAGAATGGTTTCATGCGAAAGTTCCTGACACTACTTTTGAGCCTCTTCGGGCTGTTCGATTCTATTTATCTTTGGTGGGTTTACACGTCGCCCTCGCGTCCGCTGGTCTGCTTCGGCACAGGCTGTGACGTGGCGCGCGCGAGCGCCTACTCTCACCTTTTCGGCCTGCCTCTGCCTCTCTACGGCGCTGTCATGTATGGCGCGCTCGCGCTGCTTGCGGTGGCCGAGAGTCTGGGCGGACACGGTCTGAACACCCCAATTCGCTATGTGATATTAATCGTTTCGGCCGCCGGTTTCGTAGCCTCGCTCGGGCTGAGCGGGGTTGAAGCGTTCGTGCTGCACGCCTGGTGCGCCTGGTGCGTGGCCTCGGCGATTGCCGTGACGCTGATCCTTTTACTGGCAATTTACGGCCTGGTCAAGCCGCCACAGCCTCTTGAGGCTCCATCGGCCCTCGCCACCTTGCGGGCGCAATTTGTCCTTTTTATCATCGCGCTGATCGCGGGAAGCGCCGCTTTCGTTCACCTTTCGCATTCAGGGGAAATGGCCCTGCCTAAGCCCGCAACTGCGGCGGCGCTGGAGCAGCACCTGGTCAGACCGGATAGTCACGCCACCGGCGACTTGCAATCGCCTGTGACTGTGGTGGAATTCGGTGATTTTGAGTGCCCCATCTGCGGATTAGCCCAAAAAAGTGTTGTGCAAATGCTCGATCAATATGGGTCAAGAATTCGCTTCGTTTTCCGGCAATTTCCTCTGGCGAGCGTGCATCCGCAAGCGGAGAAAGCCGCTGAGGCCAGCGAATGCGCGGCCGCACAGGGCAAATTCTGGGATGCGGAAAAACTGTTTTACCAAAGGCAAGCCGACCTGAGCGTCAGCGCGCTGGATCGTTACGCGGGCGACTTGGGCCTGAACGCAACTCAGTTTGATTCGTGCCTTGCGTCTGGAAAGATGGCGTCGCGCGTGCAGCAGGACATTGCCGATGGGAAGGCGCTGGGGGTGGTGGGCACGCCTACCTTTTTCGTGGGTCATCAGGAAATTTACGGGCCGCCAAACTATGCCCAACTTTCATCCTTGCTGAATGCACAGCTTGCCCAAACCGGAGCCTCAGTTCCTCCTGTTCCCGCGACGTCTGCACTGTCGCAGAGCACCGCTGCCAACAGTCCCGGCAAGACGGCTTCTGCGCCAGCGTCCTCTGCCGCCGCGAATAGCGGAGGCCTGGGTGCCGCAAACCCGTTTGGGGGCGGCGCCAATGCGCTTGGGGGTGGATCGCCGCTCGCCTGCACCCCCGATGAAGCAAAACTGCAGCAGCCCACGCTCGTCCACACGACAGAGGCCAAGAAACTGTATGACGGCAACCCCAAGGCGGTTTTTGTCGATGTCCGCGATGCGAACGAATTTGCCACGGGCCACATTCCTGGGGCGATTAACATTCCACTCGAGGACATCGCGCAGAAATGGAATACGCTTCCCAAAGACAAAGTGCTTGTGTTCTATGAGAGCGGCGCGGGGGGCGGATCGCCTGACGATGTGTGCGCGTTCAGCCGCGCGGCGGCGCGCGTTGTGCTCGCGCGCGGCTTTGACAATGCCCGCGTGAAGGTTTATCAAGACGGATTGAAAGGTTGGAAGGAAGCAGGCTTCCCTGTAGATGTGGAAAAGTAGGGGTTAATCGAGTAGCCAGGATCAATGCCTGACTATGGGCCAACGGTCTCCACTTCGGCGGGAACTTCGCGCTGGCGTAGCGCGGAAGGCAGCACGGTCCAGAGGTGGCGAAGCGGCGCCTGGAACAGCGACATCGTCCCCATATACGAATAGCCAGTGAAGAAGAGCATCAGAAAGGGCACCGTGAGGTAATTCTGGATGGTCATGGAATAGGCGGTTGAGTATATGAAGTAACCCGCAAGTCCGAGTTCGACGTAAGGAATCCATCCGCTGCGCTTCTTATACTTCTTGCGCTCCCAGCCCGCCCCGCGCCCCTCAACGCGATATTTTGGAGTTCGCACAAACTCCGCGTTCTTGTCGAAAAACGCCTCAATCACCGCCTTGGCATTCACCACCGAAAGACCGATGCCCGCCGCCATCAAAAAGGGGATGTATTTGAGACGGCTTCCCCACGAGCGCGGATAAAGCTCGCGCTGCGCCACCATATAGAAGCTGCCGACCGAACAAGTGGAGGCGATGAAGAGCGGCAAATCCAGGTAAAGCATCTGGAACCAGCCCTGGTAAAAGCGGACGATTAAGGCTGGAAACAGAATGAGTGAGAACAAGATCATCAAAGGATATGAAATGTTGGCGGTTAGGTGAAGCGTGGCTTCGATCTTGATATAAAGCGGTTGGTCGCTTTTCCAGATGACCGGCAGCAGCTTTTTGGCGGTCTGCATCAGACCCTTCGCCCATCGCGCCTGCTGCGTCTTGAAGGCGTTCATTTCGACAGGAAGCTCAGAAGGACATTCGATCTTCGGGTCATAGACAAACTTCCAACCCTTCAATTGCGCCCTGTAGCTAAGGTCAGTATCTTCGGTGAGCGTGTCATGCTGCCAGCCGCCCGCGTCCTCGATGGCCTCACGGCGCCACATGCCAGCGGTTCCATTGAAATTAAAAAATCGTCCGGAAAGATGACGCGCGCCGTGCTCAATTACGAAATGGCCATCCAGCATGATGGCCTCAATCTCGGTAAGGTTTGAATAGTGACGGTTGATCCAAGTCCAGCGGCCTTGAACAACAGCCACTTTCGGGTCGGTGAAGTAGGGCAGCATCTCACGGATGACCGAAGGCGGCGGGACAAAATCGGCATCGAAGATAGCGACAAATTCGCCTTCGGCAATCTTCAACCCTTCCGCCAGCGCGCCGGCCTTGAATCCTTCGCGGTTGGCGCGGTGATGATAAGAGATGGGAAATCCCGCCTGCCGGTAGTCGCTCACCAGTTGCGAGCAGATAAACGCCGTTTCATCGGTCGAGTCGTCGAGCACTTGCACGTCGAGCTTGTCGTGCGGATAGTCAATCTGGCTCACGGCCTCAAGAAGCCGCTCCACCACATAGCGTTCGTTATACATCGGCAGTTGAATTGTTATTTTTGGCAGTTCGTCGAACGTTTGGGGAGGCTTTGAAAGCTTGTGGCGGTTCTTCAGATAGACGTAAGTCAGAAAATAGCGATGGACGCCGTAAACCGAGAGCACAATCAAAAAAGCAAAATAAGGAATAATAATGGAAAGGTCGAACGCATTCGGTTCGTAAAGTCCTTGAAATGGCGTTTTTTTGAAAATAGTTCCAACATAGTGCGCCACCGGCTCAAGCGGGCTTACTAACATTGCAGGATGAAGAAGCATCGTCATAGATTGAATTTTATCGTCTCTTGCAAAGTGTCAGAACCCTCGATCCGTCTAACAAGCCGCCCGCAGACTGTCCCGTCCGTTGGCGTGGTTTTCACACCAGAGCCCGAGCCACGGTGCGCTTTCGATAAAGGCGTCCGCCACTACATCAAATGTAAGTCTTCTGTGCCTTTTAATCTTGCGGAAAGAAACTCAATGGCCGCCCTGAACCGGCTCCCCAGATATTTCAGTGCAGACTTAACTGCTCCCCCGCCCTTACCCCAAAGCCGTCTTCAAACAATGCCCTATTATAACGCCAAACACGCCCTAATCCAAGAGATTCCTGGCTCAGGCTGACCTTGAAGCAGCTTCACTCGGCCATTTCTGAGCCCTCTTTGAGCTGTCTTGTTGCGGACGGCTGAGCCAGAAGATCAAAGAGCGCCCCGAACTGGTCTAAACTCAGTTGCTCGGCGCGGACGCGCGCGCTCAACGTCATCGATTCGAGCGCGTGGCCGACGGCCGGACGCGCATAGATGGCTAGATTATTTAACAGGTTTTTGCGTTTTTGAGCGAAACAAGTCCGGACGAATGCCAGAAAGTCCCTATTTTTCCCCGCGTTCCAAGCAGGAAAGCGGGGGACCATTTGAAAATCCACCAGCGCCGAATAAACTTTGGGCGGAGGCGAGAAAGCGCCGGGAGGAATGTCGAAAGCAATAGTCGGAGAGGAATGGATTTGCACGAAAACGCTCAGGTAGCCGTAATCTCGCGAGCCGGGCCCTGCTGTGATTCGCTCTGCCACTTCTTTTTGCACGAGAAGGGCCATGCGCTGGATGCGCGCCCGCGCCTCAAACAGATGATGCAGAATCGGCGAAGTGATGTAGTAAGGCAGGTTTCCAAAGACAATGCAGGAGTCTTTTTTGTGACAGCGGCAGATTTGCGCAATGTCCGTTTTAAGAATGTCGCCTTCAATAATCTCAACGCTGGGAACGTTTTCAAAGGTCTGCCGAAGGCTTCCGGCCAGCGTCGCGTCCAGCTCAATCGCGGCCAGCCGCTCGACGCGACCCGCAAGCAGCTTCGTCAGTGCGCCACGGCCAGGGCCGATTTCGATGACCAAGTCATCCGCAGCGAGAAGCAGAGATTGCGCGATACGCCGGCAATAGTCCGCGCTGCTGAGAAAGTGCTGACCGAGTTTGGGCCGGCCCCGTTGTGTTCTCATGACAAAGCAGAGCTATACAGTGCGCCATAAGTCAGGATGGTCATCGCGTGGAGAGGCGGCCTCTGGCCGCCGGGTTTTAATTAGTAAAAACCGGCGGCCCCTTATAGGCTTTGCCCGCCGCCACAAATACACCTATCTCAATTTCTCCAGCGAAAGCTCGTCGAGTTCGATGAATTCTTGAATCAGCGTGTCCGGGCAGGAGTCCATTTCGCTCATCGGGCCGAAGAAAGCGACCCGGCCTTCGGCGAGGAACACCACGCGGTCGGCCAGCTTCCGGGCCAGTTTCATATCGTGCGTGACCACAACCGAAGTCAGGCCCCGCCGCCGCTTGAGTTTCAGAATCAGTTCGCCCACCGTATGCGCCATGAGAGGATCGACCATCGTCGTGGGCTCGTCATAGAGAATGGCTTCGGGCGCCGCCGCAAGCGCGCGCGCAATCGCCACTGCGCGCTTCATGCCCGTGCTTAAATCCGAAGGCATGAGTTCTTCAACATTTTCAAGATCGACCAGCCCAAGCAACTGCCGCACGCTCTCTTCGATCTTCTCTTCGCCGAGGTCCGCGTCCGATCTCATCGACCGCTCGCGCAGAGGATAAGCAACGTTTTCAGCCACGGTTAGCGAGTCGAAGAGCGCGCCGGATTGGAACACCAGCGTCACCTTGCGGCGCATTTCGGTAAGCTCAGCCTCGGTCATCTTCTCCACATTCTGCCCGTTGACGCGAACCTCGCCCTCATCGGGCATGAGAAATCCCAGAATGTGCTTGAGCGTAACGCTCTTCCCTACCCCGCTGCGCCCCAGCACCACCACCGTCTCGCCCCGGCGCACGTCGAAACTTACATCCTGCAGGACGGGCTGCTCGCCAAACGATTTTGAAACGTGCGCGAATTCGATGTAAGACTCGGTCGGCGTTTTCAAAATTGGCTCGGTCAAGTTTTGCCGCCTTCAAAGCTGGTTTGTAGCGCAAGGTTTGTAGTTTAATCCTGCGGCTAATGGTTGCGACAAAAAGCCGCAGCGTTACAAAACGAACGCTGCGCTACAACTGCACAGCGGCAGCAAGCTGCCGCACTCTAAATGGACCCCGGTAGGCAGAATACCGCCGCTACAATTTCAACTCCGCATTCTTCCCGGCTGCTTCGTAATCCGCGGGGGTGTTGACGTTGGTGAAGATGTCCGGGCGGAAGCCGGCGCGGCTGATCTCGCGCCAACGGACGATCAAGCAACAAACACGACTGTAAAATCCAGAGGTCTTATTGGCATCCCTCATTAAGCTCATCCGGATCGCCGCCCGCGCGTCCCTCCGGTAAATCGCGCAGAGCGGCTGCACGCGCAGACTCCTCGATTCGGGCGCGGTGACGCCGGCGCACTCAGCCATTGCGCGCGCGCTGAGGTAGCGCAGAAAAGCGGGCGTGAGAAACGGCATGTCGCAACCCACAAACAAATTATATTCCGTGCGCGTGCGCGCAAGACCACTGAAAATGCCGCCCAGCGGACCGCGTCCCGGCCATTCATCTTCGCAAAAGAAATCGCTCTCTTCGTTGCGTGGATTCAGGCCGCCCACAACGCCAACCTGTCCACACAACGATTTCAGCAAGCCAATTTGCCGGGAAAGCATCGGCTCACCGCCAAGCGCCAAGTCCTGTTTGGGACGCCCCATGCGCTTGCTGCCGCCGCCAGCCAGCACAAACCCAGTTAAGTTTGCGAAGCGCGTTGGCGCATATAGTCCATTAAGCATCGCTTCAGCTTCCATTATGGCGTATGATCACCGCAATGCCGGCGGTGTGGTAAGTTAAGAATAAGAATATGAACACCGTCTATGACATCGTCGCCGAATTGTTTGTCTTTCTCTTGGCCATCGCCTACTGTGTGCTGTTTGTAATCCTGGCCGTTTATTGGTTCAAAACCTGGAATCGCGTCCGCCAGGAGGCGGCTCGCCGCCGGCCGGCAGCGCCGAACTAGAAATCTCGCGCCGCAAGATAATCCACCAGCTTGCGGAAGGCAATGCCGCGATGTGACACCGCAAACTTCTCCTCCGCCGAGATTTCAGCAAACGTTTTTTGAAAGGGAGGGTAGAAGAAATACGGATCGTAGCCGAAACCGCCTTCACCCCGGGGCGATTCGATGATGACGCCGTCCACGCGCCCTTCGGTAATAGCCGTGCAGCTTCCTGCTTCCGCGAGCGCAATGACGCAAACATAATGCGCCGTGAATTTTCCGAATGGCAGATCGAGCCGCGCGCCGGCTGACGCTTGCAAATGTTCTTGTGTAGCGCCGCGCGGTTGCGAATCCGCAATGCGGCGGAGGTCGCGGATGAGTTTTTGATTGTTGGATTCATCCGTTGCCGCCGGCCCCGAATAGCGGGCGGAATAAACTCCCGGAGCGCCGCTCAGCGCGTCCACCGAAATCCCCGAATCATCCGCAAACACGAGCCCCTGCGACAGCGCGGCATAGTGCAACGCTTTTTTGCGAGCGTTGGCTTCAAACGTGTTTCCATCCTCGACGCACTCCGGAAAGCTCTCGATCCCCGGAACCTGCTCCACCGTTATACCGCTGCCGCTCGCAGCCTGGCGGAACTCGCGCAACTTGCCTTGATTGGAAGACGCGAGGTATAGGCGCAACGAAGCGCGCGCGTTGTGGGCGGGATGTGTCATCGTTCAAAGGGCGGCGTCAGGACTGAGGGAGGTCAAGCTGCAGGATGGCGTGTTGCAGCGCAATGAGCTTCTGAATCGCGGGGCGCGCGGTTTCAACCAGCCGGGTCAAGTCCTCCATGGCGTATGAATTTCCTTCCGCCGTGGCCTGCACTTCCACGAGGCGGCCCGACCCCGTCATGGCCACATTCAGGTCTACGTCCGCGTGCGAGTCTTCGGCGTAATCGAGGTCGAGCAAAATGGCATTGTTAATTATGCCCGCGCTGATAGCAGCCACGTAGTCCGTGAGCGGGATGCGATTGAGCGCCTGCATCTCGCGCAGCTTCAAAAACGCCAGCCCCATAGCCACGAGCGATCCGGTGACGGACGCAGTGCGCGTTCCGCCGTCGGCGCGGATGACATCGCAATCAATCCAGACAGTGCGTTCGCCAAGCGTTTCAAGGTCGGTGACGGCGCGCAGAGCGCGGCCAATGAGGCGCTGGATTTCCATCGTGCGCCCGCTTTGGCGGCCCTTGGTGACTTCGCGGGGCGTGCGCGTTTCGGTGGAGCGGGGGATCATGGCGTATTCGCTGGTGATCCATCCCTTGCCGCTTCCTTTGAGAAAAGGAGGCACGCCGTCTTCAACGCTGGCTGTGCAGATGATCTGTGTTTCGCCCAAACGGATGAGCGCCGAGCCTTCGGCGCTTGAGATAAAGCGCGGCGTGATCTCCACGGGCCGCAGGTCAGACGCGCCGCGGTCGCCCGACCGGTTCAGCGTTCCCTTCGTGTAGAGTAAGCCTGAAACTTTCTTTGGAGTTGCCGGCATATCACCTCGAATGCTGTGGCGGCGGAATCTTGCAGGTTCCGACCGCTGGTCTTTACTATCTAAAACCGGCGGTCACACGCCGCCGCTACAACTGCAAGCACGCAGTCTAAAACCTATTCGCCGCCGGAACAATCTAACACAATATGATACATCAGCGAAGATGGTGGATTTCTTTGGCTGCGCCCGCTTGCGTAGCTGCGTTTCTATTGGCAATGTGCGCGCCGGACGCATTGCCCGCAACTCCAGACGAAGCGCAGGCGCACTCGGTTGCCGAGCAAGGGATGTCGCATCTCATGAATGGCGAGCCGGACGCTGCGATAAGCCTTTTCCGGCAAGCGGAAAACGAAGATCCCTCCTCGCCGCTCGGTTACGTGCTCGAAGCGGATGCGATCTGGTGGAAAATTTATTATTCCACCGCCAACTTGATTGACCCCGACGTGTTTGACGTGGTGACTTCCTACCACACGCCCTATGATGAAGCCTTCAAGCATTCGGTCGAGACCGCGATCCAGAAATCAGAAGCCAATATTCATGCCCAGCAGGACGTGGCGCACAATGATCTCTACGAGGGCATGTCGTATGCGCTGGAAGCAAGGTTGGAAGGCTTGCGCGCTCACGACCTGGCCACGGCGCGCGCGGGCAAAAAGATGCGCCCTTTGCTGCTCGCCGCGCTGCAGATGAATCCTAATTTGACCGACGCCTATGCCGGAGTCGGCCTTTACAATTACTTTGTGGACACCTTGCCCTCTATCGTGAAAATGCTCCGCTTTTTGATCGGACTGCCCGCGGGCAACCGCGCTCTTGGAATTGAGCAGATGCAGAAAGCAGCGCAATCCGGGGATTTTACCCGCGCCGAAGCCAAATTCTACCTGGCCAAGGACTATACACGGCGCAATGAGATGCAGTTTTCAAAGGCTCTTAATCTGTTTCAGCAGCTTGCAAGCGAATATCCGAGAAACCCTTTTTGGCAGATGATGGTTGCCAGTTGCGACATGCGTCTGGGCCAGAACCAGCAAGGCGAGGCCCTCTACCGGCAAGTGCTCAGCCAAACCGCGAACGGCGATAGCCTTGCCGGGAAAGCCGTCCATCGTCAGGTGATTGAGGCTCTAAGACGGTTGCACCCGCAGGAGAACTTCAAGTGAGGCAGCGAGCCAAGTAACGAAGCTGAATCGCACCAATTATTAGAATGCTCTAATCTTACGGTCACCGATCAAATATTAGAAACATTGATTCTAAATGACTTCTTGGGTTCGTTCCGTGATTTATGGTTATCAAGCTTGCTCCGGTGCTGCCACTAAGTCTCGGTAAATAATGGTATTGCTGGCAAGACAAGCTTGTGTGAGCTGATTAAACAGGCTGCCCTCCTGCCCACGCCGATTGAACCGGTAGCTGAACTCCGCAAC
>DASZAE010000342.1:0-8085 GCA_035945515.1 Terriglobia bacterium | reverse complement strand
CCTTTACATTCAATCAATTGAGCCGATTTCGTCCGGTTCGTACTCCGGTTCGCGCCGGTTCGTGTTACTAATCTTTCTTTAATTTCTATAACTTGCAAAAAAGTAAAACAATGCTTTTTTGTGCGTTCGCTCTATTTTCGCTTTTGACCGGCTTTGGTTCAGTTGCTTACCGCAAAAATTCATGTGCACTAACGGCCCATTGTCATGCTGAGTGAAGCGAAGCATCTCTGTATTTCTTTGAAAATACATACCGAGACCCTTCGCGGAGTTTACCCTGAGCGAAGCCGAAGGGCTCAGGGTGACAGGTGACGACTTTGTCAGTGTTCTTAGGGAACGGCACACGAGCATGGTTTGTGAGTTCTCCCGTGGGCGCGGCCAGACCATTTTGTAGCGGCCGTTTTGTAGCGGCGGGCAAAGCCTATAAGGGGGCGCTACAAAGTGCTGTAGCGGCGGGCAAAGCCTATAAGGGGCCGCCGGTCTTTAATTAGTAAAAAAACCAGCGGCGAGGACGGCGGCGCTACAAAAAAAAGTCTGCGCTACAAAAAGCCTAGCACGCCGCTCTGAGACTTTTGAGACAAACGGGATAAATGGGACGGTTTTTTATCCCAGAAGAAGCCAAGCAGAAGGCGGAGCGCGGCTTCGATGGCAGATCTACCTCGTGGGGTCCTTTCCGCCTTTGGCAAGAATCCGCCAGATTGCCAAAGACACTGCAAGCCACACGAACGTAGCGCCGGTCAGCACCGCCCAAGCCGTATAGGCGGGGAGCAGACGCCAGACCAGGACTGCAAACACGAATAAACCGGCGCTTCCCATTGCGGCGCCCGACGCGTCATAGCCTGCCGCGGCCCGCCCGCTCCGCCCGCCTTTTAATCCCTCTTCTTGCTTCTTTTCCTTTTCATGTTTTTCAATGAGTGTCGCGCTGGCCGGAAAGATGGCGGGAAACGCCAAAAACATTCCGCCGATGCCGGGGCCGAACTTCTTGCTGATGACTCCAGCCAGAGCGGTAACCGTCCCGCCGACAATGAATCGAATTGCATATTCGCGTTTCGTCGTCAGGCGGAGAGCGGAAAAGTTCAATCTGATTTTCATGGCGCGCTTATTTTAGAAAGACGAACCACAGACCCAAAGCAGCAGCGAGCCAAAGCGGCACGGCCATCAACGCAACCTGAAGAGCCGGCAATTTATACCGCAACATGACCCATCGGATGCAGGAGGCATAAACGACAAATGCAATCGCCCCCGCCGTCATTGAGCGCGCCTCGGTCGCGGCATAGGATTTGCCTTCCATCATCAGCGCCAGACCCAGCGACGCCAGCGCCACGGAGGGCGCCGCGCTGAAAAGCCCGGCAAAGCTTTTAGGCTTCAGCAAATCGCTCAACACGGCAAACGCCGAAACGAAAGCGCCGCCGATCAAAACCCGGTAAATGGTTTCTTCAAGCAATGAGTTGTGTTCTCCCACTCAGGAGGTCGAAGGTCTTCATTCCTCGTTTCGATGAGACCCGGAGTTAAAGATGGGATTATAGCCCTCATTCTGGTTGAGAGCGCGACCGAGGCATAAGGGCGGGGAGGAATGCTTATTGAAAAAGTTTTGCGAGTTCTTTTTTGGCTTGCTCCAGCGTTTTTCGCTGCGCGCCGGTCAGATTTTTTCCGCTGCGGTTGATATGAAAATTCAACATCGACATCGAGGACTGCAACGGCGTGCCTTTCTTTCTAGTGCTTTTCCGAGCCGAGTTGCTCAATGAACTGGCGATCTTTTTCGGATCCTTCCAGGTGAAGACGCCAGGTTCCAAATCAAGCGCATTGCTATTCTTGGTAACTTCCGCAGACCAGTATTTCCTGGGCTTCTGATTTGTCATGGTCATTTTCTTTCGCATGGCTTATACACAGAGCGCCATAAGTTGGCGACGATCATTGGCTGTAGCGGCGGCCTCTGGCCGCCGGATTTTAATAGTAAAGACCGGCAGCCAGAGGCTGCCGCTACAGAATCAGGCGCCGCCGACTTATGGCGTCGCGTATGGCTCATTGACAGCGAAATCAAATGCCGTAGCGGCGGCCCCTTCAAGTTTGGGCCGCCGGTCTTTAATAGCAAGAACCGGCGGCCAGAGGCCGCCGCTACAAAATATCGCCGCCGTTTATCCTTGGACTGCTCCGTGGGCTGCCGCTTGCCGGTTTGTGGTTCCGGCGATTTCGGTCAGCTTATGGTCAGCCTCTTTTTCCTCATTGAGTGTTTTGCTGAGCAGTTCAACCGCGCGCGTGTCTCCCAATTGGCCCGCCCAAGTTCTTAGCGAGCCATAGACAGCCATCTCATAGTGCTCGACCCGCTGAGCTCCGGCAATGAGTCCAGCGTCGCGGACTGCTAGATCGCCTTTCTCCCCAATGAGGTCTTCGCCTTCCTTCAAGATTCCTCTTACGCCATCGCACTTCTTAGCTTTTGGCTTCTCGCCCAATCCCTGGAAAACATCTTCTAATCGCATGACGTGCTGTTTAGTTTCTTGCAAGTGATGTTCGAATGCGGCCCGTAGCTGGGGCGACGTGGCTGCCTCCGCCAGTTTGGGCAGGGCTTTGACGATCTCGTTTTCAGCGTCGTAGATGTCCCGGAGCTCGTCAAAATAGAGTTCCTTTAATGTTTCGTATTTCATGTCTAGTCCTTTCTTCGTAAATTTGCCCTTCCGGATTATTCATGAACGCGCCGGGCAAAAGCGGAGGGCATAGCGGCTTTCCGGAGTATTTGGCCGCGCTGGTAAAAGCCAATCCATCGCTCCATAAATAATCCAGCTATTAGCGAGTATGTCCTCGGAAATTTGCCAGCGCACTCCGGCGTTTCCCCCACTTGTGCAGAAAAATCACCGGATCAAATTGCGGCTTTATAAATCGGGATATGAATATCAAGCTTACTCCGGCGCCAAGTTCCTCGAGACGCTTCCCCTCACCCGCCCTCCTTCGTCGGGCACTCTCTCCCGGCGGGAGAGGGTGGCGATCCCTTCGCTTGTCATTCTTCGCGGAGTTTACCCTGAGCGAAGCCGAAGGGCTCAGAATGACAAGCGAACGGTTTTTCAACAACCCGCTAAAGGTTTCTATCCCTACGGCTCGATACTGGAAGTTCGCCAGAGAGATACGGCGTTACCCCGATTGAGGAAGTTGCGCGTTAGAAGCCATGCTGGTGCGTAGTGAATAGCTTCAAACGGAAGGAGTCCCCTCATGGCTGATAAACCGCACCGTTGCAGCATATGTGGCAAATCGTTCGACACGGCGGCGGAATTGCGCGAGCACGAAAAAACGTGCAAGACTGGCAGTTACTGAAGCACGGTGCTGATGCGCAGTGTTACTGAGGGGGATTCAATGCCGAGTTCCAGCGATATCCTCAATCATGATCATTAAAGAAGACGGAGGAATCAGCAATGCCAAAAGGAAAACACCTTCGAGGGGTCGGCAGCAAAGAGCAGCGGCAGTATGAACATATCAAAAAAAGCGCGCAGAAGTCCGGCCGTTATGGCAAACGGGCGGAGGAAGTCGCCGCGCGAACGGTTCTGAAACAGCATAAGCAAAAGGGTCATCGGAAGGGGGCGTAAGAATCTGTGCGATGACTCCAGCTTTTGGCGGTTCTGGGAGCGGCTTTCACGGTTCGCACGCTGCTGCGTTTGAATGCTTTCGGCCGACGTCTTGAGAGGATGTAATCGTAAAATCCGGCGCCGCCAGAAAAACGCGTGATTTATTCGCGCTGTTTTGCAATGTCCCGGCCAGCGCATGAACAATCCATGTCAGGCCGTGTCAGGCGCCCGCCCGCGACCGGATGGCCTGGGTGGCGCGCAAGGCTGCCGCGGCCACGTCGTTATTCCGGTCGTGGGTAAGCGGAGCGAGGCGTGGAAGGCTCGACGCATCTCCCGAATAGGTTAGCACCACACAAAGCCGGCGCCGGATAGTGGCGTTGCTATCGTTCAGATAGGAATATACAGCGTCGAGCAAGCTCTTCTGGCGGGTTAGTTCAATGAGATAGCTTTGCGCCACATCGCCGCGGGTGCGCGAGGTGAGCGCGTCCACCAAGTCTCGCAGGTGCTCCGTCTCACCAATGGAAACTTGGGCAAAAAGAATGGCCAGCTTCACGCCCGCGTCCTTCTCAATTTTCATCCGTTTCTCGAGATTGGCCCCCGCCTTGGGGTCGCGTATCCGGGCCAGACCCTCCGCCGCGTAGTCCCGCTCATCCTTATCCTGACTCCAGAGCGCCTTGATGAAAACGGGATAGGACGCCGGATCGCCAATAAAAGCGAGGCCGTCGAGGGCAGCCTTGCGCGTGTCGCCGTCCGTATCCGTCTGATATATTTCCTGTAGTTTGGGCGCGGCGGATTTGGTTCGCAGAATGCCCACGGTGATGCAGGCGGCGCGCCGGACGTCTTTGCTCGGAGAATCGAGAAGGTCTGCAACTTGAGGTCCTGCGGAAATATCTTTGATCTTCGAAAGCGCATCGAGAGCATTAACCGCAAGCCCTGCATCCGGCGAATGTGACGCCTTGACCAGCGCGGGCACGGCTGGCCGCGCAAGCAAGATGCCAAGGCCGCGCGCCGCGTCGCGCGAGGCTTCGATCGATCGCGTGTCTTCCATATCCGCTTCGAGCGCCGCGACGGTTTTGGGATCCACCGTCATACCAGGCCGGATGTGCGTAGTGTCCGTCTGGAACCAGTTCAGCGCGCCGTTATAGCTCTTCTTCACCGCTCCCCGAAAACCAGTGGACGGGACATTACCGGTGTACCATCCAACAACCGCTTCAACCGCCATGGTGCGGACGTCGGGGTCAGAGTCGCGCGTAGCCGAAACCAGGCCGTCGAGAGACTCGTTGGTGTGCAGCTTGGCCAGCGCCACGATAATCTCTTTGCGCACCTTGGGGCTGGGATCGTTCAGCGCGGCCGTCAGCGCCTGCACGCTTGAAGTGTCGCCCGAATCGCCGATATCGCGCACGGCCCTGGCGCGGATATTCGCATCCTGGCTCTTAAGCTCATCGAGCAGGGGATTGGCGGCTTGCTGAGCGAATCCCGCGGCGCCGACCAGCGAAACGATGAATGCGGAGAAAATGATGAATAGGGTAATGCGTTTCATAGAGTCGTTGCCTTTCTGAAATGGACGCGCACGGCGCCCCTGCGGCGGCCTTTGGCCGCCGGTTTTTACTGTTAATATCTGGCGGCCCCATACAGGTTTTGCCCGCCGCTACAAAATCAGCCGGCGTTACGGTCGGCGGGATCGCCGCGCAATCACTGTACCGCGCGGCTGGCTTCCACGATCTGCGCGTCCCCCACTTGTGACGTATGGCGATGCACCATTTTCCAGCGTCCTCCGCTGCGCGCGAAGATGTTGGTGGAAAGCTCCCGCGTGGTGACGAAATCACCTTCCACATCGGTTGTGATCTGCTCGTAAACTGTCACCCACGCCGTATCGCCCACAACGCGCGCCTCAGGCGCGCCGGACGAAATGCTCAGGTGCGTGACGCCGCGAAAAAGCAGCGCCAGAGCGGAAACCACATCTTTCCAGCCCGTCGCGCGAGGCATATCCTGATGGAGAAATTGCACCCAGTCCTCGTGCAGCCACGCGTTCTCAAGGGTGGCCCAGTCCTTCGACTGAAGAGCCTGGTAAAAAGACTGATTAGCTTTCAGGACCTGCTCACGGCCGGTTTTGGCGTCTTCGAGGTCGCGCATGGCGTTTATGGCAAAAGGGGCAATCCCCTTCGCAGACGGAATTATATATGATGTGGCTGCTCAACTGTAGACTGCAAGACGAGCTTCATGCAAACTGGCAGGATATTACGGGCTCCCGACTTAAGTCGTCGCGCAATGCGGGCTAACTTTGTATAGTAAAAGCTGGTTAGGGGCCCGCCGTATACATCGCTTTGCCCCAGGAGGTAATGAGCATGGCCTATGTTATCGCCGAGCCTTGCATCGGCACAAAAGACACCGCGTGTGTAGACGTTTGTCCGGTGGATTGCATTCATCCCCGCAAGGATGAAGGTAATTTTGCTGATCACACGCAGATTTACATCGATCCTGCCGAGTGCATTGATTGCGGCGCTTGCGTGCCTGTCTGCCCCGTGACCGCCATCTTCCCGGTGGACGACCTTCCGGAAAAGTGGAAGAACTTCACCGAAATCAACGCCAAGTATTATGCCCGTTAGGTTTGTTCTGTAGCGGCGGCCTCTGGCCGCCGGTTTTTCATTGAACTGCCGGCGGCCAGAGGCCGCCGCTACAACGCCGCGTGCACAAAGAACTCGCGATTGCCTTCGGCTCCCGGCAAAACGCTTTCCGCAGTCCCAAGCACGCGCAATCCCACCTCCCCAAGTTTCCTCGAGACTCGCTCCACTGCCTCCTGGTGAAGCTGTGTGTCGCGCACAACCCCTCCTTTGCCGATATGTTCCCGGCCCACCTCAAACTGCGGTTTCACAAGGATCAACGCTGCGGCCTGCGGATTCATAAGCGAAGCGATGGCGGGCAGTATGAGAGTCGCGGAAATAAATGAGACGTCCATCGTCACCAGGTCTGAACGTTCGCCGAGCTGCTCCAATCGCAGATGGCGCGCGTTTGTTTTTTCCATCACCACCACGCGCGCATCCTGGCGGAGCTTCCAATCGAGCTGATTCGTGCCCGCGTCCACCGCAAAGACCTTTGCCGCTCCGTGACTCAGCAGGCATTCCGTAAAGCCGCCAGTCGAGGCTCCAATATCGAGGCAGATTTTGCCGCGCGGGTTGACTTTGAAGTGCTTGAGCGCGCCCTCAAGCTTCAAGCCGGCGCGGCTTACGTAAGGCGAAGCTCCGCTCAAAATTCGCAGCGCGGCCTGGTTTTCAGCAAGGGCGCCGCACTTCTCCACTTTCTGATCGTTGACAAGCACAACACCCGCCAGAATCATTGCCTGCGCCTTTTCGCGCGAAGCGGCCAATCCCCGCTCAACCAGGAGCCGGTCCAGACGGGTTTTTATGGAGGCGGGCATGGCGGGAAAGCGGGATTGCGGGAGTGAACGCCCGCTGTCGCGGCGGCCTCTGGCCGCCGGTCGTTGCTTTTAAAATCCGGCGACGAGGACGTCGCCGCTACAGATTATCCCGCTTCCACGGAGCGCGCGCGGGCGCCCTGCCGCAGCGGGAAAGCCTCGGCGTGATTTTTGATTTTTTCGACGATGCCATCCACGTCCAATCCGTATTTGGCGTGCAGCAGATTGGGCGCGCCGTGAGGGATAATCCGGTCGGGCACGGCAATGCGCAGGATGCTGGCGCTGATCCGGCGGTCGTGGAGCATCGCAGCGACATTCGCGCCGAAACCGCCGGCTTCTGTTCCTTCCTCCGCCGTCACTAAGAACTGTTTTTCAGCCGCAAGCACGGCAATGAGTTCTTCATCGAGCGGTTTCATGAAGCGCGCATTGATGACGGTGGAATGAATGCCCATCGCATCAAGCCGGGCCGCGGCTTCGACGCAGGGATAGACCATGCTGCCAAGCGCCAGAATCGCAATATCTCCGCCCTCGCGCAGAATTTCCGCCTTGCCAATATCCAGCCGTTTGAATTCCGGGTCGAGCGGTAAACCAATGCCATTGCCGCGCGGGTAACGCACCGCCGCCGGGCCATCGATGGTAAGAGCGGTGGCGAGCATATGACGAAGCTCGTTTTCGTCTTTCGGCGCCATCACCACCATTCCGGGCAGCGCCGAGAGATAAACCAAGTCGTAAAGGCCGTGGTGCGTGGGTCCGTCCGCGCCGACGATGCCAGCCCGGTCGAGAGCCAGGGTCACGGGAAGACGCATCAGGCAGACCTCGTGATAGAGCTGGTCGTAAGCGCGCTGAAGGAAAGTGGAATAGATTGCAGCCACAGGTCTCATGCCTTCGCACGCGAGGCCGGCGGCGAAATTGATGGCGTGCTGCTCGGCAATGCCCACGTCGAAAAATCGCCGCGGGTACTTCTTGGAAAATTCGTCGAGGCCGGTGCCTTCGCACATGGCCGCGGTGATGGCGACAATGCGGTGGTCTTTTTCCGCCAGCTCGCAGATGGCCTTTCCGAAAACGGATGTGTAACTCGGCGCCTTTGCCGGAGCCTTGTGAAACGCGCCCGTCGAAACGTCAAAT
>DASZAE010000341.1:0-36943 GCA_035945515.1 Terriglobia bacterium | reverse complement strand
GCAACTGTCTCCACCACAAGTTGCGTCTGGACCTTGAGCATGGCCGGCTGATTAGCCTGCAAAGGCGCGTTTTGCCCGATTTGCTGCGCGGCCGCAGGCAGGGCAGATAAGATTAGTATCAAAATAAACCTTCGCATAGGTAAAACCTCAAGTTGTAGCCACGGTCAACAGTTTTTTGGTTGACTGTAGGCTTGGGCTGCGCGAAAAGCCTACCAACTATAGAAAACGCGGCGGACCCGAAAAATGCGGGTCCGCGCTACCCGATTCGAGTAAATCAAAACCGCAGGCGCAGCGTGGTTTGCAGGCTGCGCATGGGACTCACCGCTGCCGGCAATCCAAATTGCGCGCTGTTGATCGTCGTAACCCAACTCGTGAAGGTTGGATGATTGAGCGCGTTGGTGGAGTCGATACGGAAGTCGAGATGGTATTTGCCTCGCAGCCGGAAGGTGCGGCCTATCGAGGCATCCAGGCTGAACTGAGCAGGACCGGCGATTGAATACCTGCCTGCGCTCCCCCATTGGCCTGCCGGCGGCGCCGAATAAGCAGCCGGGTTGAGAGACAACCCTAGAGGCGCGGCGGCTATCGGCGCGCCTGTAGCATCCGGCCGGATGCTTCCCGTCACTCCCGTTCCCGGAACAGGCGCAAGGTACACAGGCGTCTCAGGAAAACCGCTGCCATAAGAGATTTGGGTGAGAAAGCTCCATTCCTTAAAGAGAGAGCCGCGAAAACCGCTCAGCAAAGACCCGCCACCCAAACCCATCCCAGTGGTGTATTGCAAGCCCACATTGAGCAAATGGCGCTGATCGAAGCTCGAAAGGCTGCGCTCGGCGGCGAGGTCGAGCCAATTCTGCGCGATAGTGGACGCCGCCTGGGTGCTACTGCCTTGCTGCGCCGCCCCGCCTTGAAGCCACGGGACCATGGTGGAGCTTTGCGATGTCACGGGTCCAGCGCCTCCAAGCATGGAGTCGTCATCCATGGCTTTTGCAAACGTATATTGCAGCGTGGCCGTAAACCCGCTCTCCAGCCGCCGCCTCAACTCGATTTGCGCGGCTTCGCGGGTGGAATTCCCGTTGGAGCCGAAATAAGTGAATCCCGATGGGCATGAAGAGCATGGATTCGCCGCGCCAAGTGGATAAGTGTTGGGCAAAAACTTCTGCAGGCCGCGCGTTCCTTTTGTGCCCAAATACGTCGCCGTGAGCTGCATCGATCCGGGCAAGTCGCGCTGCAGTTCCACGTCCCAATTTTGCGCATAGCCTACCTGAAAGTTTGGATCAATCGCAAACAGGTCCGCCGCGACCGTGGGGCACGTGTTGAAAGCATTCGCCAGCGTGAGCGGGCAGGCGTGGCTGTTTTGCACGCTCAGACTCTTTGATAGCGGCGCCTGCTGGGCCATCTGCAGCGCGATCGTCTGATAGACGGATGTGTCGTCATAGATTCCATACCCAGCCCGCACCACGAGCGACGATCCGGCAATAGGACGCCATGCAATCCCCACCCGCGGCTCAAAGCCCGTCCAGTCGGGACGGACCAGCGAATTTGGATATCTCTGGCCCGTCAACGGTCCAAGCGGCCCAAGTGGATTATTCGCCACTACGGGGTCTGCCGCCGAAAAGCCGGAAGCGATATCGAGATTCACCAGACGGTTATATGCTTCGGTGATGGGCGCGCCATATTCCCAGCGAATTCCGGTGTCTAAACTGAAATTTGGCCGCAGTCTGAAATCATCGTCTACATAGGCGTCATAAACCGATTCCCGGAAGTATTTATCGGCATTGCCGAACGCAATCGAGCTTGTGTCTGGAATCCCCAGCAGGAAGTCCGCAAAGTCCGAGCCACTCCCGCTCGCCGCGCCCTGAGTCGCCGCGCCGGTGAACGTGAAAGTTCCCCTCGGGTCCTGCTGAGAAAGAACGTTGAACTCCTGCCTGCGAAAGTCGCCGCCAAAGGTGATGTTGTGCAATCCGTGTTCCCAAAGTAATGAGGCGGAAATCCCACTCGTCTGGTTGCGGTTGAAAGATGCTTGCGCATCCGAAAGCCCGGCAATGCCGCTGGCAAAAGTCAGCGCCGGCGGACCCCAATTCACGGGATCCTGATTGTTTCCTGTGATTCCCGCCTCGCCCGAAACATTCTGGCGGCCATCAAAATACGGCGTCACCTGCGTCGCCAAGCGGCTGAACTGGTAACCCAGCTTCATGTACATATCCTGGTTGAGCCGGTGAGACCAGTTGACGTTTGAATTCACTCCGAATTCATGGGTCCCGTCGAGGAAGCCGAAAATGTTGGGGCCGGCAGTCCTGGCGCTCAGCAAAGCCAGCCCGCCGTAAATCTGATTTTTCGGGCCGAGGTTTTGCTGCAAGCGCAGCAGGAACGCATCCTGATGCGTATCGCTCAGGATGGGCGCCTGATAGTTGTATCGCCCGTTGCCGGTAAAATTCGGCAGCGGATAGAGGCTCAAAAGGGACCGCGCCTGGGGGCTGATCTGGCCTGGCGGAATCACGCCGCCGGGAAACGCCAATCCCGTGATCGGATCGAAAATTTGGCCTCCGAGAGCGTTCAGCGCCTGAGAAAAGTCTCCTCCCCGTTCCGCCGCATCCGGCATCAGCGCGGAGAGCGTGGTGTCATTGACATTGCGCGTCCACTGATAGGCGGCAAATACGGTGGGGCCGTTAGGCAGCAAATGCGGTATTTTCAGCGGGCCGCCGAACGTTGCCGTGCCGGTGATGCGGTTATACACGGGTTTGGGCGTTCTCTGGCCGCTCAAGGAAAACGGAGCGGCATCTAGCGCAGAATTGTCGAAGATGATTCCAATGCCGCCGTTGTAGAGTCCTCCGGCGCCGTTCCTATGATTGCCAAAGGCGGGGAATTGAGCGAACGGCGACGATGCGCCATTGTTCTGACTACCATTGATAAGCAGTCCGGGAATTGCCAGTTGGCTGAGTTCGTTCGTAGACGCCGCGCCCGCTGCTTCGCCCGCGCTTCCGCTGGAAGCCGCTTTTTTGCTGGGCGGAGTGGTAGCCACGGTCAACCCGCTCTTGGTTGACCGTGGGATTTTATCGCTATGACTGCCCCCTGGGATCTTCGCCCTGATTTCGGCCAGCGGCAGCATATTCAGTTCCCACTTGGCGAGCGGCACGTTCGGCGCGATCGTAACGGTGCGCTTAAGCGTGGAAAACCCCGTCATCTGAACTTCGATGGTCCAGGTTCCATCCGCTAATTCAGAAAAAGAAAAGCGGCCCTGGGCATCCGTCAGGGTAGAAAAACTGTTGACGCCTTGCGCCGCCGTGACCGTTGCGCCAGGAATGGGTAGGCCGTTGAATGTGACTTGGCCTCGATACGATGAACCTTGCACCTGTAGCACGGGGCCTTGGTTTTGATTCTGCAGCTTTTGTGGAAGAGCCGCAGCCGCGCCGGCAGCGATCAACCAGATGACAACGCTGAGCAAAAACAGCACTTGCAACTTGAGGCCCGGAGGGCCGAAAAGAGAGTAGCCCACGGCGCAAGCCGTGGGGACGGGAACGGGATTAGAATATCCCAAGCCCCGGAGGGGCGGCAGATCATGCCTCACACCTTTTCCAACCTGCTGACTCACGTCATTTTCTCCACCCAGAACCGCCAGCCGTTCCTCACTCCGGACCTCAGGCTGGATTTGCTCGCTTACATGGGCGGGATCATCCGCAAACTGGGCGGCAAATTGATTGAATCCAGCGCCCCGTGCGACCACGTTCATTGTCTCCTGTCGCTTCCGACGACGTTGGCCGTTGCCGATGCTTTGCGCGTGCTCAAGACGAATTCCTCACTATGGGTTCATGAAACGCGGAACAGACCTGCCTTTGCTTGGCAGACCGGCTATGGAGCTTTCAGTGTTAGCCAGTCCAACGTGCCGGCGGTGCTGAAATACATTCGCAACCAGGATCAGCATCATCACAAAGTTTCGTTTCAAGAGGAGTTCATCGCGTTTTTGAAGCAGCATGAGCTTTCTTATGACGAGCGATACATTTGGGAATAACTCTGCCGCCCCGTCCGGGGCTTGGTTATGAGCGATCCCTCGTTCCCACGGCTCTCGCCGTGGGAACGGTAACGAGGTTAGAATGTCCGAAGCCCCGAAGGGGCGATAGATCACGGAGCACGCGCGTTGTTTTCTCTACCCGCAACCGTCAAATATATACATGGCTAAGATGAGAATTACCGCAACATTTTGTTTCAACAAGAATTCGTCATGTTCCTGAAGGAATAACTCTGCCGCCCCTCCGGGGCTTGGGCCTTGGGCGCGATCTTCGTCCCTACGGCTCGCGCCGTGGGCTACTCTCTATCGGCCCTCCGGGCCTAATTCGGCGTTGGTGGCTCGACGTGATCGATCACCAGCACCTCAACCGGCCCTTTTGCCGGCTTCAGCTTCAGTCCCAACTGCTGCTGGACCGCCGTGAAAATCGAAGGGCCTGAGGTATCCGGCTGTGCGCTCGAACCTGCCTCTGCCGGGCGGTCCGACGCCGAAATACCCGTCTGGCCCCGCCACGGCGTCCAGGTGAGCGTAAAGTCGTAGCGGCCCGTCAAGCCGGTCTTATCGATCACTGTGCGATCGAGTTGCCGCGACAAATCGTCCGCGAACGCCGCCATACTGACTCCCAATGCCGTCATGTTTCCATCGTGTGAGGAGATTGACACATCTCCGGGCGCATAGGAATGATGGGCCGCGACGAAGTCCGCCTCGGCCATCGGCTTCAGCTTCGGACCGTGCTTGGCGATGACGATTTCGTAGACCGGCAATTGCTTCGTGGTGCGATGCACTTGCAGTTTGAACCGATCAGCCAGGAGCGATTGCAGCATTGCCTCAATCATCGGTCTCTCCTGCTGTCCCCGCAGCTCAGGTGTCCCGGGCGGCGCAACCGCGCGGACCGTGTACGTCCGCGATTTGGCCAACAAAGGCAAGCCCTCAATCTGTTGCGGCCTGATCTCGTACGCAAACTGAATGAGCTTGTCAATCGTAGTGTTGGTCGTGCTGAATCTTCCGCCTCGTCGCCAGGAAATGTCGCTGTTGTGCGCGCCCGGCTCGCCGGGCTTGATGGAAGCCACCTCGAAAGAGGTTGGCAAGGCCGTTTGCGCAATCGCAATCCAACCGGGCATCAGGCCACCGGCGCCCAGCAGGACGGCAAGTAGCAACGCGCTTACCCCAAGGCTCAGCAGCGATGGCCGCGCAGAGAACTCGCGCCCGCGGCGCAGCAGCGATTCGATGCGATTACCTAACGATGAATGCCGTCCCAGCAGGCCCGGAGCGAGCAGGCGCGTGCCTGTGCTCCAGCGCAAATCGTGCAGCCGTGCGAGACTGCGGGCATAGCTGCGCGCTGAGCCTGTGCGCGCCACCACGAAATCGTCGCAGGCCATCTCGCGCTCGCGCTCGATTCGGCCCATGACGATTGCCGCTAAAGGATGCAGGACCAGCAATGCTCCGAGAGCGTGCGTGACCAGCGCCATCCAGTCGTCATAGCGCGCCAGATGCGCCAGTTCGTGCAGCAGCACATTCCGCCGCTCGCCTTCTTCAAGCCGCTCAAGCAGTCCGGGCGGAACGATCACCGCCGGATGCCTGTATCCCACGGCCGCGGGCGAGGCGATTTCGGCTGAGGCCAGCAATCGCGCCATTCGGCCTGGCAGAGTCGGTGGACTGTCACCCTGAGCGAAGCGAAGGGTCCCTGCATTTCTTTTCGGCGAAATACGGGGATGCTTCGCGGAGCCTACCCTGAGCAAAATACTGAGATCCTTCGCTTTGCTCAGGATGACAGCGAACGGGCTCAGGGCGGTTCGCTGCGAAAGGGCGAACGGGTTCAGCATGACATCAACGTGCGGCGCAACTTCCGCGCGCGCCTTCAGCCGCCGCGCCGACGTCAAGCCTCTCGCCAGCCGCTCCAGTTGCCAGCCCGCCGCGACCATCCAAACCGCCAGGAGCCATAGCGGCCAAGGCTTTGATCCAGGTGCATTGTTCACTGTGAGCGTAACCGGTGCCATGTTCCGCGCGTCCAGGGGCGGCGCGGGAACTTTGGCCAGCGGCGCGACGACTGTGGTCGTTTGTGGCCGCGCCTCCAGCACGGAGCGTGCCTCCTTCATGAGTCCGGGCAAGAACGGCAGTAGGAGCAGCGATGCCAGCACTGCCGTCCAGATCCAATAGCGCGTGGCCGCATTTACGCGCGGCAAGCAACGCAGGCCGAGCCACGTCAGGCCCACCACCGCTCCGGCATACCAGAGCGTATTCAGGAGCGCCGCGAGGCCTGCTGCGGCGGCGCGGTTCATCTCGATCATCATGGCGCTCATGGTTCCGCCTCCCGGCCGGTTTTTTCCAGCAGGTCCCGGATCCGCTGCCGCTGCCGCTCGTCCAGCGCCTCGTCTTCCAGAATGTTCAGCACCAGCGCCTCGTGCGAGCGTCCGAAAAACCGGCGCATCAGGTCATGCACCGCGCTGCGCGCCGCCTCCGCGCGGCCCACGCTCGGACAATAAATGAAGGCGTGGCCTTGCTTCGGCTTCCGGTGTCGGACGTAACCTTTTTCTTCCAGGATTCGCATCGTCGTCAGCACGGTGTTGTAGGCGAGGCCGGGCTGCTCCGGCAGCGCCTTGGCAACCTCCGCCACGGTCGCCTGCCCCTTTGCCCACAGGACGTCCATGAGTCGGAGCTCGGCTTCGGTAAGGGTTTTTGATTTTTTTCTGGGCACAATCGCTCCAATAACTAATAAATTAAGAACTGTGGCTTAGGCTAAACTTGCGCTCGGCGCTTGTCAACTATATTTTTAAGAATTGGCCGGTGCGACGCTCGCAATCTTCGCGCCTGAGGCGGTGCGGACCTGCTTTTTTCAGGTCCGCGTCATTCTGGTGGCCCGGGTGAAAAACCGCAGACGGCAACGGCGCGGTCTGCATTGCAAGCTCGTAATTTCTTGTTTTTAGCAAGCTTTTTGTGCGCCCTGTCATTCTGAGCGCAGCGAAGAATCTGCTTTCCCCGATGCTTTACAAGCAGATCCTTCGCTTCGCTCAGGATGACATTGGTTGCGGCCAAAGGGTGCCCTGCACTCGCTAATTTGCCGACGGCGGTTCGATGTGATCGATCACCAATACCTCGACCGGGCCCTTGGCTGGCTTCAGCCGCAGCCCTAACTGTTCTTGAAGCGCGGTGAAGAGGGACGGCCCGGATGAATCAGGCGCCATCCCGGCAGCCGCCTGTCCGTCTCCGCTCGCGGCGCCGCCTGGGCCTGGGCCTTCTGCCGGGCCGGGGCCGCCGGCCATCCCACCGCGCTGAAATTCCGGCGTCCATGTCAGCGAGCCGTCGTACCTTCCCTTCAGTCCTGTTTCGTCTATCACGATGCGTCCAGCGAGTTCCGGCTGACGCGACAGCACCTCCGCAAGAAAGCTGGTCGCCACGCCCATGCAAGTGAGCTGACCCGGCCGCATCCGCACCCCTTCGCCTACGCTCCCACCATGGCCAGGAGGCCCGGGAGGGTGGTCGCCCATCTGTCCAGGGGGCGGGAGCTTTGTCGGGGTAAGCTTAGGGCCATTCTTCGCAACCACCAGCACGTAAACCGGACGTTCTTGGGTCTCGCGCCTTGCCTTGAGGTTAAAGCGGTCGGCCAGCAGCGACTGAACCATCAGCCTCATTTGCTGCCCTGCCTCATCGAAGGACATCTTGCGCATCTTCTGGACGAACGCGTCATCCGCCTTCGCCTCAATGTCGAATTTTTCGGTGTTGACCCAGCTTGGGGCGCCTACGATTTGGTCATCTGACGGAAGGTGATAGGCGATTTCGATGAGCGTCTTCGTCGACATCGCATTGGCGCTGAATCTCCCGCTCGGAGACATCAGCAGGTTCATCTTGTCGCCGGCGGAACGATTGGGTTTAATCGAGGCGACTTCGAACGAGGGCAAGGGAGCGCCTGGGGTCTGAGCCGTCGTAGCCTGGCCCGGTTTGCCTTTTGCCAGGCCGAATCCAATCGGCGCGGCAACTGCGAAGAACGCTGCGAGCACGAGTACCGCTTTCCTGCGCGCGCTGAGTTTAAGGGCGGGGCGTCCGGTCACAATACGTATAACTCGTTTCTTGAGATCGGCGCCCGTCACGCCGGAGACGCAGGCTAACGGGGACGCCACGCAGAATTCACACGCCTTGAGAATGCTTTCGGCATAGGCGCGTGGCGCCTGGCCTAGCGCCACCACAGCTTCGTCACAGGCGCGCTCGCGCTCTTCCACCAGCCGCGCGCCCAGCCACCAAACGAAGGGGTGGAACCAGAAAATGGCTTCCACTGCCATGTGAATGAACGCGGCCAGATTGTCCCGGCGGCGCACGTGCCATAGTTCATGCGCCAGGATGGCCTCGATTTGCGCGTCATCGAGACTGGTGGACAATCCTTCCGGCCAAATCAAAACGGGCTTAAAGATCCCCAAAATTCCCGGTTCCAGCAAGCCCGCTGAGATCTGCATGTTGATGGGCTTTCGTATGCCGATTTGGCGCTCTACGCGGCGCAAGATGTCTGTTTCCCGGCCTTCGGGCGCCTGGGCCGCCGTCTGGCAAGTTCGCGCGATCCGCCGCCATCTGGCGAACCACACCAAAAGGGTCAGCGCAAATCCACAAAACCATGCGGCCACGAGCAGGAAAGGAATGAGATGAGCCAAGCCTGGAGCGGCGTGCGCCGGAGCGCTAGCAGTTGCGGCGGACACTGAAGCCGCAGCAGAGGCTTTTCCGAACGGCTGGCCAACCTCTTGCACCACCATCGAGGCGAACCCTGCTTGCGCGCTCGAACTGGCGCTTGGCCTCGCCAGAGTGCCGCCAATAACCACCAGCAACGAAAAAGGAATGAGGAATTTCAACGATGCCGCCAGCCAAAGCCAGTAGCGGACGCGCGCCTGGTTCTTGCGCAAGGCCAGCGTCAAGGCTGCCACGACGAAGGCGAAGAGCGTCGACTGCCATAGATGGTTAGCGACTGCCGGCGCAACCGTGGCCCATATTCCTGAAATATCATTCGGGATCATTGGAGTTCATCCTTTCTTGCAAGGTAGCGCGGACCTGCGTTTTCGAGGTTCGCGGGTTCTTTGGCTTCGGGTCACAAAGAAAAGCCGCAGATTCCAGCAACGGAAGTCTGCGCTATCTTCGGTCTAGGTCGCGCAGCGATTTCTCGGCTTCCTTGACGTCCTCTAGCGTGAGTTTGCCGGATTCAATCAGCCGCGCCATCACCGGCTGCGTTCGTCCGCCAAATAGCGACAAGAGGTCATCAATCAGCCGCCGCTGAGCCGCGTCGCGTGAAATGGCCGCTTCAAAAACGTGAAAATTGCCTACCTTCTTAACCCGGCGCACAGCCTTTTTCGCTTCCAAACGATAGACGACGGTTTGAACGGTTGTGTAAGCCGGGCGATCGTGCTCCGGGAAGGTCTCCTGAATCTCTCGAATCGAGCTGAGCCCGCGCGTCCACAGTGCGTCCATGATCTGAAGTTCGAGTTTCGTAAGTTTGGGTTCTGCCATGCCATCTCCTATGTTCGTATTTAATGCTACTACACACGTAGTATTTGTCAAGTGTTTTTTGTGAGCGAAATTAGAGCCATGCAGCGCCGGCATCTTGCCGGCATGTGCCGTCAGGACGGCGGCGCTACGTCGAAGGTAATTGGCAGTTTGGGGTGAAAAAAAGCAGAAAGGCCGCTGGGGTTTCGGTGTTACAGTGCTTGCATCGCCAGAGGGCGCGACGACAAAGGGCAGCGGGTCCTAACATGAGAATTGATTCCCATCAGCACTTCTGGCGCGCGAGCCGGGGGGATTATGGCTGGCTCACGCCGGACCTTGGCTCTCTTTACCGCGATTATCTTCCAGACGATTTACGGCCGCTTCTGCAAGAGCATCGCATTGATAAGACGGTTGTAGTGCAGGCCGCGCCCACCGTAGCCGAAACCGATTTCCTCTTGGCGTTAGCGCAACAGCACGAATTTATCGCAGGCGTGGTGGGCTGGCTGGACATGGCAAGGGTTGATTTCGAGGAACAATTTGCCGCTTATCGGCGCAAGCCTGGATTTATCGGCATCCGCCCGATGCTCCAGGACCTTCCAGAAGACGATTACATCTTGAAGCCGCAGGTCCTTGACTCGCTGGGGAAGATTACTGCCGCTGATTTCCCGTTCGACTTTTTGGTTTACACTCGCCACCTGCCTTATGTCTTGCGCGCGCTCGAACGCGCTCCGGCATTGCGCGCCGTGATCGACCACATTGCAAAGCCGGAGATAAGGGCTCGGCTCATGGAACCCTGGAAGTCGCTCACTCGCGAGCTGGCGCAATACCCGAACGTGTACTGCAAGCTCTCAGGCATGATCACCGAGGCGGACCAGAAAAACTGGAAGGCCGATGATTTGCGGCCTTATGTCGAGCATGTGGCCGAGTGCTTCGGGCCGCAGCGGTTGATGTTTGGCAGCGATTGGCCGGTCTGCCTTCTGGCGGGAACTTACAGTCAGGTGATTAACGCGCTGGCTGAAACTCTGACGCCGATGCTGGATGAAGCGGCAATGGCAAGGGTGTTCGGAGAAAACGCCGCGCGGTTTTACAAATGCAGTGATTCGTAATGAGTGAACAGTAACGGGCAGAATCGCAATACGGAAGATCCCCCCGTGGCCAAGCGTCCATCGAGGGCTGGGCCCACTTCTTCGATTAAATGAAACTCTGGTTTGCCACCGACGGTCGCAGTGGCGCTATCGAAGACATAGATGCCGGGAATGTAATCACGCGAAGCTTTCTATTGTGACCGGCATTGTCAGGCGCATAGAAGCCCGCGCCCTGGGCAGCCAGAAAAAAACGCAGCGTGCTGGCAAGGACCCCCTATGAAGTCGCAGGGCGCGAGCCGAAGCCCACTAAGCATTAGAACCCTCCTCAGACCCCACGCGAAGGCGCTTATCATTGCGGTCATTGCCGTCACAGGCGAGGGCGTCGCCAATCTGCTTGATCCTTGGCCGCTGAAAATTGTCCTGGATAATGTCTTGAGGTCCAAACACACGCACGGCTGGCTTAATCATCTCATTTATTCGATGGCGGGCCACAACAAAATGGCGATCCTGGAACTGGCCGCGGGCGCTGTGCTCGCCATTGCTGTCCTGGGAGCGGTCTGCTCCTACGTCGAAAAATACCTCATCACGAGCGTTAGCCAATGGGTCATGCACGACCTGCGGCGGACGCTCTACTTCCACATCCAGCGGCTGTCTCTTGCCTATCATGACCAGAAGCAGACCGGCGACCTCATCAGCCGCGTGACCGGCGATATCGGCGCCATTCAGTCTTTTATTGCCTCGGGCCTTCTCAGCGTGTTCGTCAACGGCCTTACGCTTCTCGGAATGATCGCCGTCATGTTCTACATCAGTTGGCGTTTTACACTGATTGCACTCTCGGTCGCGCCCGTCCTTTTTGCAGTCGTGTATACGTATACGCGCCGAATCAAGAAGGCCTCGCGAGCGGTGAGGAAAAAGCAGGGGGAGATTGTTTCGGTGATGGAAGAGGTTTTGTCTTCCATCCGCATTGTCAAAGCCTTCGCGCGGGAAGACTACGAGCAACACCGGCTGGAAGAAGAGAGCTTGGAAGGGGTGGAGGTCGCCCTGCAGGCCCGCAACCTGAAAGCCGAACTCGCCCCGATTGTAGCAGTAATCGTGGCAATCGGAACCTGCCTGGTTCTATGGTTTGGGGGCCGCATGGCGCTGGCCGGCGGTTTCTCGGCGGGATTGCTCGTTGTCTTCATTATGTATCTTGGAAAGATGTATAAACCTATGCAGGCGCTCTCAAAAATGACGGATACCTACTCGAAAGCCGCTGTGGGCTACGAGCGCATCCAGGATATTCTGGCCGTTGAAGGAGAGGTCCGGCAAGGGAAGAGATCAAAACGCCGCGCTCCCCGATTTAGAGGAAAAATCGACTTTGAGCATGTCACCTTTGATTACGCGCAAGATTCCATTGTCTTGAACGATATCAGCTTGACGATCGAACCCGGGCAGGTGGCTGCGCTCGTGGGACCCACCGGCGCTGGCAAGACGACGATCGTCAGCCTGCTTCCTCGCTTTTACGAGCCCGCTTCGGGAGTGGTGCGAATCGACGGATTTGACGTTCAGAGTTTCAGTCTGAAATCGTTACGCCAGCAGATGAGCTTTGTGTTGCAAGAAACATTGCTCTTTCGCGCGTCTATTTGGGAGAACATCGCCTACGGGAAGCCGGAGGCGACGCGCGATGAAATCTTGCGCGCCGCGAACTTGGCCAATGCCAGCGAGTTCATCGACAATATGACCGAAGGCTATGACACCGTCGTTGGAGAACGCGGGCTGACGCTGTCTGGAGGCCAGCGCCAGAGGATCGCTATTGCCCGGGCTATCATCCGCGAAACCCCTATCCTTATTTTGGATGAGCCGAGCTCTGGCCTTGATGCGGCCTCCGAGAAACTCGTGTTTGAAGCACTGGATCGCTTAATGGAAGGCAAGACCAGCATCGTTATTGCGCACCGGCTCTCTACGGTACGGCGCGCCGACGTGATCTTCGTCGTCAACGAAGGCGCCATCGCCGAGCGAGGCAGGCACGAGGAATTGGTGAAATCGGGCGGCCTTTACGCCGAGCTTTACGAGCTGCAATTCCGGAAGGAAGAGGGAGACTTCAGTCCGATGAATGACGTCGCGGGATGAACGCTTCCGATAGGGCTGCGTCAACAGCTTATGCCGGCTACCTTATGTTCTCGCTGCATCACAGTTTGTTCAATACTGCAATCCTCAGCTCTACGACCTTCGCGAACTCTTCGACTTCTTGCGGTGAGTACCCCGCAGAGCGGAAAGCATCACGAATCTGGCTTGGCGAAAGTCGCGCCAGCAATTGGCCGATCCACCTGGCATCCGCGCGGGGGATGCGCCGGCCGATCCAATGTTCGTGAACATCGGTAATGAATTCGGGCGGGTCGAACAGGTAGTCGAGCGCGGGCCGCGTGGGCACGCGAAAGTCAATATAATCGGGCGTTAATCGGCTGATAAACTTGGACTGGCGATAAGACTTCGGGTTTCCTTTCGATCTCGGGTCAGTCCAACTCTGGCCGGTCGTTCCGAAACTTGATCCAAGGTCCTTTACCATGTAAATTCGCAAGGGAACACTCATCCCTCTTGCTTGTTTTTCCTGATAGATGGCAGTGTTGTCATCCTTCAAGTCCCAGTTATTGATCAATGCCATCATCACCCTGAGCCCGCCGAGCTCCTTCGTTCCCGTATAGCGGTTGTGCCTCCAATGCCAATAACCAACCTTCTTTTCGCCCTTGAGATGTCGCTTCAGGCGAACGTTGCGCAGCAGGCCGCCGGGTTCGACGTACTTCTGCCCACGGTGAAGATGGAGCGGCAAGTTCCGCACGTGAACTTCCGCTAAAAAATAGTCTTCATTCGCAAAGTAGCCGACAGCCCAGACCAGCCGCGAAGCGACCGTCTCCGGGCGCGCTTCGGGACCGAGTTTGAGCGTCCATTCGATCCCCGATGAATCTCGAACGACGAACTTCGGGTTGCTTCCCTTGCGATCCTCCTTTACAAACGTAAACGAGACTGGCGGCGCGTCGCGCTGGCCGCCCGGCCCGTAGAAGAGATCCCGCGAAGTGATGTCAAGCGGATTTCGCCATAACACCGCTTCCGGCTGCGGCGCCGTCATTGCCTGGCCGATGCGCCCCGATTTATTCTTTTTCTTAGGAGCGGCGAACAAGGGAGTGATCAGGAAGAGCGAAGTAAGGAGCAGGGCCAGGCTGGTAGTCCCATACGTGCTTCGCAGGTCACTGGAATGAGGGCAAATCAGTCGTGTTGTAGCTAGAGGTTTCAAGAAGGTATGCTCTTTCCGCTGCTGGCGTCGGCGGCTTGCTGTTCAGGGTAGCGGGGTACATAATCCATGCCGGCGCCCGTTTGATTGGATGAGTCGTAGGCTGGGTTGGCCGCAGCTCTGGTGAAGATTGGCTGGCCACACCACTAGCTTTGTCGCACTGCGAATTGAGAACAAGTGCGCGGCGAGGAAGGCAAATTGAAACTGCTTATACAGCCGGGGGAAGGCACAACATCCTTAATCAAGGGAATCAATAACGCTCGAAAAAGCGTCGAGATTGTCATTTTTCGTTTCGACCGCCGCGAGGTTGAAGGGTCGCTGAAAAATGCTGTTGAGCGGGGCGTCTTCGTTCATGCTTTGGTTGCGCACACCAATCGCGGCGGAGAAAAAAAGCTGCGGAAACTGGAAATGCGGCTTCTGGCCGCAGGCGCCTCCGTGGCGCGAACAGACGACGATCTTGTCCGCTACCACGACAAACTGTTGATCGTCGATCGCCGGGTTCTTTATGTGCTTGGGTTCAATCTTACCTACCTGGATATTCAGCGCAGCCGCAGTTTCGGAATTGTCACCAAGGATCGCAGGCTGGTTCAGGAGGCCGTCAGGTTGTTCGAAGCCGACGCCCAACGGCAGGAGTATAAGCCGGAGTGCGATCGCTTTGTGGTGAGCCCGTCGAATGCCAGGAAACAACTCGAGCGTTTCATCAAGGGCGCGAAGAAGAGCCTGCTGATTTACGACCTCAACGTCACCGACGCCGCGATGATTCGGCTGCTCCGGGACCGTGCCAAAGCAGGCGTTGAGATCAGGGTGATTGGGCGAGTGGTCCGCAAAGGCGCCAAATTCGAATTGCGTCGCCTGGCCAGCCTGCGGCTGCATACCCGCACGATGATCCGCGACGGGACGGCGGCCTTTATCGGAAGTCAAAGTCTTCGCGCCATCGAGCTGGATATCCGCCGGGAAGTAGGCGTGATTTTTCGAGATGCAAGGGTCGTCAACTCACTGACCAGGATTTTCGAGGAGGACTGGAAAGCAGGCCGAAGGCAGGACGAGCGGCCCGAAACGCCCGTCAATGAGCTACAAGTCAGGGATGAACAAGGCGCGTGCGCCAGAGGCAAGGCTCCCAAGTCAGTAGCAAAAGCTGTGGTGGAAAAACTGTCTTCCGTCTCGAATGAACTGGAGAAAACACTCCAACGAGCCGTAAGCGAAAATGCAAACGTCGAGATCGACTCCACGGTCATTGAGCAGGCCGTGGAAGAGGCCGTAAGAGGCGCCGTAAAGCAAGCTGTTCGAGATGTGATGGAGCAAGCCGAAGGCGAGAAGGCTCCAGGGAAAGAATAGCCTGGAACCTGCTTGGGGCCGCCACCCGTGGAATGCCATCATTATGGCTGCGCCGTTCATCTAAATGGGGTGTTGAGGCCAAGAACACTCTCGCCGCTTGTAGTGCTCGGGTTTTTCTTTCTCGGGGGAGCTGGTTGTTTCCCTTGCCCAGCCCCGCAAAATCCTCCCTCCAATCGTCACGCAGTTCTCGTCGAGGACTTTCAAAACCGGGTTGCGCAATATATCAAGCTGCACAAGCAAGTCGCGGCGTCGCTGCCGGCACTGAAATCCACCGCCTCCGCGCAAGAGCTGGCTCAGCATCAGCGTTTGCTGGCTCAGGGAATTAGCGCGGCGCGGATCCAGGCGAAGCAGGGAGCTATTTTTAGCCCCGCAATCAGCGCGGAGTTCAGACGTCTCATTCGTATGGCCATGCAGGGGAGCAATGCAGGGCGCATCCGGGCGAGTCTCAAAGAGGCGGTTAAGCCGGGGCTACGTATCCGCGTCAACAACCCCTATCCGGAAACTGCTGCTTTGCCGTCAACCCCGCCAACTCTTCTGCTGAATCTTCCCAAACTACCACCAGAGCTGGACTACCATCTCGTGGGTCGAGATCTTGTCCTGCGGGATGTCGCCGCTGACCTGGCGGTTGATCTGATTCCGGCGGCCATTCCCTAGGATATCCGCCACGAGCCCGGAGACCCAATGCGAAGACATTCCCTACTCCTTCTGGTGGCTAGTTTGATCCTGGCGCAGTGCTCGTCGGCCTGCGGAGGCGGGGTCAACACAACAACATCTCAATCAGACAGCCATCCCTCCGAGCCGTCGATTGCTCTACCGGTTAAGGCTAATTCGGTCCGTTTTGCAGTGATTGGCGACAGCGGGAGCGGCGATCAGTACCAGTACGAAGTCGCACATGAGATGGAAATGGCCCGCCAGGAATTCCCTTTCGCCTTTGTGATCATGTTAGGCGACAACATCACCGGGGGTCACACGCCGCGTGATTTCCAAAGGAAATTCGAGGACCCTTACAAAGGGCTGCTTGACGCCGGAGTCAAGTTCTACGCGTCGCTGGGCAATCATGACCGCACCAATGAGTCTTTGTATAAGCCTTTTAATATGGGCGGGAAACGCTATTATTCCTTCAAGCGGGGAAACGTCAGGTTTTTGGCGCTGGATAGCAATTATATGGATCCGGGGCAGCTCGATTGGATCAAAAAGCAGCTCCAAAGCTCTGATTCAGCCTGGAAGATTTGCTTCTTTCATCACCCTCTCTATTCCAATGGCAAGACTCACGGCTCTGACCTGGACTTACGCCACCGGCTGGAGCCAATCTTTACGCAGTACGGCGTGAACGTTGTGTTCTCCGGGCACGATCACGTTTATGAAAGACTTAAACCACAGAAGGGTATCACCTATTTTGTAGAGGGAAGCTCTGGCCACTTACGCTATCACGATCTCCGCCGCTCACCCGAAATGGCGGCGGGATTTGACACCGATCGGGCCTTTATGCTGGTTGAGGTCGCCGGCAATCAGCTCTATTTCCAGGCGATCTCACGTACTGGCCAAACGGTCGACTCTGGGGTTCTGACACGGTAGAGGCCGGTATACCATATGAAGTAGTGTAACCAGAAGTCGGTTTGGCTGAACCGGTCTCAACGATGATGCCAACGTTCGAGTTGACATCTTGATTGCTACTTTCATTTTGATTGTCGCCAGCCGGAAAGCGCCGGCATCCAGTCCAGCACGTTGCGGCGATGTGCGTGGGCCGACTGCATCAAACAAACTTCGTCTTCGAAGGATCTGGGCCAAAAAAAAGGCGCAGCCGGAACTCCCGGCTGCGCCCTTGAACAGCTTTAAAAGTAGAAACGCAATTAGCAATGCGAGAAACGACGAAAACCGAAACCTGCCAGGACGAGAAGACCCGCCATTACGAACAACGATGCGGTGCCTGGTTCGGGAACCGAAGTTGTGCTAACCGGGGTGAACGTCGCTGAGAACGGAGTTGAGATCGAGCCGGCGCTCGAAAGCTTGGCCAGCACTTGCGCGGTCGACATACCGTCGAAGGTGGCAGAGAAGGTGCCAGTATAAGCTGTTGTCTGGCCCGAAGCCGAGGATAGGAAGGCGTCGGCGTTGACCGAGAATTCCGCCGTGGAACCTGTAGCAGTGTCTTCGAAGACTGTGCCCGTTTTCCCCAAGGGATCCGAAGGGCTCACTAAGAGCGGAGAGGTCGGTGTGCAAGTTGTGCCCATCGCCGGCGGGCAGGCGCCACCAGTACCGAGGTCTAACTGCGTCAGTGTAAAGGAAACACCGCCAGGCAGCGTCAAGAAATTTGACAAAGATACGGTTTGCCCGGGAGGCGTTGTGGTGTTGTTGATGTCCATGATTTGACCGGTCTGGCCCCCAAGGCCCGCGAACGTGCCGGTGCTGGACGTACCGTCAATGGTGAAACTACCTTGGCCAGAGCTACAAGTTTGGCCCGTAGCGCAAGTAAAGTTAAGTGAGGTAAGCGTAGCAGTCACGTTCCCAGTGAAGGCAAGCTCACCTGTTATCGGCGTCGCAAAAACCGACAGTGGTATCAATGTAATGATTGCAACCGTGATCAAAACCAACCGGTTTCTCATTTTGAATTAAAACCTCCTCTTCCAAGATGTCAATACTATACTCTTCTCAAGATGGTAATAATGCACAGGCCTAGAATCGGACCTTATCCTGACGCACCACACATTATGGTTCGTTCGCGGGCGGGATGTAAATAGGGGAAATTCCCCATTTACCGAAAGGGGAATTCCTGATAGCAAGGAGAGCAATATTGGCTTTATAACGCGCAAGCTGGGATTGCGCTAATACGCCGACGCATAAACCGGAACTGGAGAGGCAAAGTTCCATGCAATTTTTTTCGCAGATAGCTTTTCTTCGGCCGTTATTACCGTAACAGCACTAAGCGCATGAACGCATTGCTCGATTTGCGCCGCGTATCGCGGATTCGGTTCGGCGGAATCGAAGCACAAGATCTCCAGCTCAGCGCGGTACCTCGGTTCATAGTAGCGTGGAATTGGCTGACCGGTCTTAGCGAGCGGCCGTCCACCGATGCGGCGGAGAATGGCGGAGGAATGGTAACCGGTATTGGCTGTGCCGAGGCCAATTGTTCCACCGATGGCTCGGCACAAGGCATACCACGCCAGACACATGCGGACAGCTTCAGTAGTACACCGAAGCCGCCGGGAAACCGCCCATCCGCCGAATTCGACGAACCGGACGCCGCGATGTCGCGCAATGCGTATTTCCTCCTCTACAGCCTCGCGCAAAACCGGACCCCATTCCTTCGATTCCGCAAGAGACGAATGAGCGACGCCCAAGTCCCTGTAGCCGACGTTCTCCGGATGAGGCAAAAGCCGGCCACAGGCCTCAACTTCATTCCGACCGTTCATCGTGAACAGATGCCAGCTTTTGGCGTCGGTAGCCTGCACATGCCGTCCGTCGGAGGACAGATCTTCAGGGGTCAGATTCCCCTCTTCGACGTACACCCCCCCGCGGAACTGCTGCACCCGTGCGAGCGCATCCGCATGCAGGTCCGCGTCAGCCGCGACCTCGCGGAAACGGAAAGGTAGCTGACCTGGAGGCGCCAGAAGGAACAGGCGCCTCATGGGATTGCCAGATTGAGGTATTAAATTCATGTTATCACCTCGGCCCAAACGGGCAGCACTGGACGTAGCGGCAGTTTTTCCTGGTCTTCGCGGGGGATGCCGCTGGATCCTGTGTTATATATATAGTTAACAACCATGTAGGACTATCGGCACTTTCGGGAACTTAAATGAGCGCCTCCACAGCGAGCGTTTTTCATTTAAATCCAAGGATTTGAAACTGACTTGCGGCGCATCCCTCGCTAGACTCACGGGCAACGCGGGTTTGAGGAAGTTAGTCTGAGCCTGGCACCCTGGCGGCATCGTGGCTATGGTCGTAGCCTAAACTCGGCGCGGGAACTGTATCCTTGCCGACCGACCGGTCCGGCAGAGCATTGCAATCTCTCAGCCACCGTCGATCTCAAAGACGGGCTAATCAGGACAATAGTTTACGAACGGACCTATTTACTGAATAGATACTATATAAGCAATATTTACATCGTATCGGGTAAAATTTACCAAAAAATAAGGCGAACACCTGAGGCAATTAACTTCTGTCATATATTCCCGCTAGGGCTATACGACGGTCGTGGGATAATGGATGAATAGGCTAATTTGACCCAACGGAGCAGTTGGCAGGCGAATTGGCTGGATTAAAACCGCAACAACATGGGCAAACTTATCAAACACTTAGGCAGTGAAAGAAGCATAGATATGGCTGCGGTCCTTGGTTAGCGAACTGTGTGGTTACAATTCCAACAACCCCGGAACTCCTCCGGGAAGGAGGAGGATCCGCCAGGGCGTCATCGCCGCAGGCACGATCAAATCGCGAATCGGCTATAAGGCTATGCCGCTTGTTCAGGTGTACATGAGTAATTGGGGTTGCCAACTGTTGCGTACTGGTGTTACAAGTTTTAGTGCGATTTTGTCGGCCGACGGCGCTGGTTGAGGGGGTGCATAGCCGAGAGTTATTGGCGGGGACTATTGACGATTACAACTTATAGTGACATTGAGCGTTGTAGCGGCGGCCTCTGGCCGCCGGCCTTTTGAAGAATAAATACCGGCGCTTAGAGAGCACCGCTACAGCAGACACTGTCACTAATAATTGGTAATCCTCAGTAGTATTAATAATTCCTAAGCACTGCGCGCCCTGGCGTGGATTTGGCGTGATATGTCGTATCAAATAATTCTAGCCACCCTGTTGTGCGCGTGCCTCGCCAGCTTCGGCTGGGGCATGCGGTCGTTCTTCATTCAGCCATCGGGATATACCCGCGGGATGAAGGTGATCACGGTCTGCGGGTACACCTTCGCCGCCCTGCATCTGGGCGCAATCCTACTAGCCCAGGGCGTGTCGCCGGAGCGATTCTGGTTGGCAGCCTTTATCTATGCGGCGGGGCTCGCGCTTTACTGGTGGGCTATCGCGATCAACCGAGCGCGCCGCTTGTCGGCGGCGTTCTCTGGTGACGTCCCCACCCATCTGGTCGAAGACGGCCCCTACCGCCTGATCCGCCATCCCTTTTACTGCTCTTATCTGCTGGTCTGGACGGCGGGGGTGATTGGTTCTGGGCGTCTGTGGCTGCTGGCAACGGTTGCCGTGATGCTGGGGCTCTACCTGCGCGCCGCATACATTGAGGAGCGGAAATTCGCGCGCTGCGCGCTGGCAAGCGAATATGAAGCGCTCCGCGGGCGCACCGGGCTTCTGACCCCCAATCCGTGGAAGATGCTAACTGCGCGGTCCTGGAAAGCGATGGCCGCGCGCCGGTCCGATTAGCTCATGCGGCTGGTCTGACAGAACGTCGCCCACGACCGATCCGGTTAAACTCGCTCATTAAGCCTGGCAAACTCCGGGAAAGAGACAAAGCACCGTGTTCGGCCCGACGATGTTTTCTGAGGATCCGCGCCGGGACCAGGCCCCGCGTTGCGAGATGCTGTCGAGCGCGAAACCGCTCACACCACCGGAGCCAGCTCGGGAGGAGTCGCCAATCACTTCGTCACTTTGATACTTCGGCAAGGCGATGCTGAAGCCTTCAAGCGGTACAGCCAGACCAAGCTCGACATGATGCGAGAAGCCTCGACAGACTGGACCGTCGAGCCAACGAACATGAAAGGCGTTCTGATACGAAGTGAGGCCAAATTGAGCCGTTTTGGTACAGTTTTGGTACAGAAACGGCCTCTCGAACGGATATGAGAGGAGACAGAGCATTGAAACCAAAGCAGTTAGTTGGTACGCCCGGGGTGATTCGAACACCCGACCCCTTGCTTCGTAGGCGATTGGTTTTAGGTGATTGGGTTGGAAATAAAAAAGGGCCACGTAGTAGCGTGGCCCCGGTGAAACCAAACGATGATGATGTCCCCAATCTTCAGCCCTAATCGAACCCTTCCACAAGTCTCAAATTACATATTAACTTTTTGAAAAAATCTGCCGCACGTGTGTCTACATGGAGCCTAATATGTCTTCCGAGATGAACCCCTGGCGCTGCATCCTAGCCGCGCTTAAATCAACGGTCAACCCGATGGTCTATCAAACCTGGCTCAGGCCAACCAGATTCGACCATAACGGCGATCACCGACTTTTCGTGCGCGTACCCAACTTTGAGTTTGCGGATTACATCGCTGAGCACTTCAAAGATCAAATCGAAAAGAAGTGGATGGGTGAGCACCATTTAGCGGGTCCAGAAGTGCGTGAGCTGCACTTCAGCTTCGACGAGCCAGATCCTCCGCCGCAAAAAACAAAAAGCATAAACGAAGAAAAAGACGAAGTCGAAGTTCAGATGCCCTCCACCGCCCCGGTTATTCCCGATGGGTGCTGGGGCGGAATTTTCTCAGAATTCAGGGATCTTGCCTCTAAAGCAGGCGAGGCGCCCGACTCGTTTATATTTGGGGGTATTTCTGCCGCGCTCGCGGCGGGCCTTGGCAAATCGGTATGGCTAAGGAGTCCGGTTGAAGTCTATCCGAGCATGTTCATCTGCCTCGTTGGTCCTACCAACAGCGGGAAGAGCGACACCCACAAAATGGCGATTGAAAAAGTCCTCAAGAAGGCGGTGCCCGACTTGCTTTATCTGAACAACTTTGCATCGTCGCAGGGGCTTTTCAGAGCGATCCTTGATAACCGGGGCCGCTCTCCCTCGGTTGTGATGTGCCTGAGCGAGCTCAAATCGCTGATTAAGGTGAGCGCCCAAAAGTCGTCTGGCGATCTGCTTGAAAAGCTGAACGATCTCTATGACTGCGCGCCAGAGCTTCAGCACAATACCAAGGAGCGTGACGTGATTCAGAACCCCCCGCCTGGCGTCTTTATTGCCGCGACGACGCCCGAATGGATGAGGACACTGAAAGAAGATGACATCCTGGGAGGGCTGGGCAGGCGGGTTGTTTTCTTCGCGGGCGAACCTCCGGCAGATCGATGGCCGGACGCTCAGGATTTTTCTCCGGTGGCGGCGCACCTAAAGGATATTTTGGAGTTTTGGAAGTCCAGGACTTCAACTGAACTTTCGTGGGAACCGGAGGCGCTCGAAGCGTACAAGAAGTGGCACAAGACCCGGCCCTTCCTTTCTTGCAAAAATACGCTGATTCGCGCCATGAGCTCAGGACACCGAAGCTACGTGCTGAAGTTTTGTATTCTCTTCGCAGCTTCAGAAAAATGCACTGCCATCACGCTTCGTCATCTAAAGAAGGCGATCTGCCTGACCGACGGATACTTCTTTAACTGCCTTTGGATGTTGTTCTCGGACTTCAACCTTTCGCCGATCGGAAGGATCGAGGAAAAGATGCTTTCGATCGTCAAAGGGTCCCCGAATAAAACCATCTCGCGCAGATCTCTCATCAAGCGGTTCCACAGCCACGGAAATTATGACCGCTGGATGGTCAGGCGCGCCCTCGAAAACATCGCCGGAAAGTACACTGATGACGACTCTTGGGACGAAGATTTGAAGCTGATTACCCTCGGCCGCAAGCCCTACGTCAGTCTTAACGAATAGAGCTGATCCGGACCGCCGCTGTGACCCAGCTGGATGTCTGAAAGATGAGAGAGAGGGGACCCACTTCGTGCGGCTGTAAGTTATTGATAACTTTTTTGGTTTTGATTATTTTCAACAACTTAAGTGGGTCACCAAGTGGGTCACCATTTTAGGGGCGAAAGTCCAAAAAGGCGAAAGTGCTGTGTTCGCTTTTTGCCATTTGGTGACCCACTTTGTGACCCACTTATATTATTGAAAACAAAAAAAATAAAAAAATTATCAATAACTTAGGAGGGGCGAAAAGTGGGTCACCGCTCTAAAAGGACTTTTCACAATATCTGAGTAGTAAATGGAGGAATGAAAATGGACCAGGTTGCATGGATGGAAACCGTAGTGGCCAAGGCGGCGGATTACGAAATTCCATCGCTGCTTTTGCTGCTTCAAATTGCCAAGGAAAGTGGAATGCCCGGCGTCGTAGGTTCCGGGGACCCCTTGGGAGTCTGTGGGACAACTAACTTTGCCGACGAAGAATCAATAAGTTACAAGGGTTGCTTCATCCGTAAGTTGTTGATTCTAGGTTCGACCTCCGAGTTGTCCCACAGACTCCTTGGCGGTTAAGGGCGAACGAATTGGGCTGATGCAGGTCAAGCTTGAGGTCGCAGCCAGGATTCTGGCCGACTCGCCTTCAGTCCTGATGAGGATTCTGATGATTCCTGAAGCTTCGGTCATTATCGGAACCCATTACCTCGCGCTGAAATGCCGGGAGGCCGCGCGGATTATGGGTCTTGAAGGCGCCGAGTCGCTCAAAGGAATGCTTGCGGCTTACCATCTTGGAGCCGACCGGTTCCTCAAAAAACTTTCGGATACCTTATTGATGGATCCTGACGGAAATCTGGAAATGGAAAATATTGATGTTTTTCTTCCTGAAGAGACGAATAACTACTGGCGCTCGATCTGGAGCGACTTCGAGAGGGCTCAGGCCGGAGAAAACAGTTAACGAGAGCAGGGCAAATCAAAAAAACGGAGGAAAATCTAATGCACGCAGCAGCAAAGCCCGTTCAAGACAGATTCCAAGAAATGCCTGGTCCGAATGCGGCAGTCCTTCGCAACCGGGAATCGCTCAATCAGGCGATGCTCCAATTGCACCAGGCGCTGATGCCCTTTGTCGAAGGCCTGCCGATGGAAGACGGTAACACGGCCACGCAATTCAAAATCTCGCAAAAAATCAAAGGCGACGCGCTGATAGTCATCTTCCGGCCAGGGGCAAGCGAATGAGAGATACGATCTGGGGAATCAATCGGGGAATGCGTCGATGAGCTCATCGGCGACAATTTTGCAGTCCTGGGATTTCATCTCGATCACCATCGCTTCAATTGAAAGCTCGTTGAGAATATCGAGCATTTTTTCGCTGCCTTTATCGGTTCTCAGCATTCGCTCGTACTGTTTCTCGAATGCTCTGGCGTGCTCAATGAGTTCGCCCATCAGGACCTTGGCGGTGTAGAAAGAGACGGTGGTTTTGGTCGGCATGGAAGATCACCTCTTTTTCAGCCTATGCTCCACTTTTTCGATCTCGCGGTCGAATTTAGAGATTTCTTTCTGCCAGAATTCCACTAAGCCCTGGTCAGGCCGCGATTTCAACAGTTCGTCTTTCAGCTTGGCATCATGGGATGTTCTCTGCGCGATATAGCCTTTTCGCTTCTTACGGAGCTTCTTATTTTTGCCCATCGGTCCTCGCGACGCACTGCGAGAATTGGCCGATGGTTTCTCGCAGTAATATTTTAGCTTACTAATCAGCCCTATGAAAGCTGCTTTATATGCGCGCGTTTCAACCCGCGATCAGTCCTGCGAGATGCAGGTCCGCGAGCTTGAGGAATATTGCGAGCGCCGCGGCTGGGAAATCTACGGGCCGCGTCCGCTCGCCACCGGCCTCGTCTGCCAAGCGCAGACTCCAACTGAATATCGTGACCTGGCGATGAGTGGGGCGACGAAGAGCCGGCCGGCGCTTGACGCGCTCATGAGCGATGCGCGGCTGAAAAAATTTGACGTTGTTGTGGTGTATCGGTACGACCGCTTCGCCCGCAGCCTTCACCACCTGGTCTCGGCGTTTGAAGAGTTTCGCTCTCTCGGCATCGATTTTGTTTCGCTTCACGAACAGATCGACACAACGACTCCAAACGGCCGCTTAGTCTTCGGGATTATGGCGTCGATCGCTGAGTTCGAGCGCGAGCTGATCCGGGAGAGGGTGCGATCCGGGATTGCGGCGGCAAAATCGAAAGGAAAGCAAATGGGGCGGCCAAAACGGGTTTTTGATCGTGAGCGGATCGCGGCGCTCCGCTCACAAGGCATTTCCTGGCGGCAAATTGAAGCGGAGACAAAAATCCCCATACCAACCCTCATCCGAACCCTTAAAGGCGTTCCAAAAACCCCTTTCCGCAATTTTGGAACGGGTGCTGATTCTAAAGCGGATGCGGGTTAGGATCTGACTGTTCCAAAAACAGTAGTTTTTGATCATAATGAGAGGAGACCATTTGGGGAAGAACAAAGATATCAGAAAGGCTATTCGCGGACTCGATGCGAATGTTTGGAAGCACAAGCTAAAGATCGAGAGCGAGTTGTTGAAGCCTCGGCCAGATGAGGGCCTTATTTCCGGATGGAAGCGGGAAATAAAGGCCGGCGAAGACAGGATCGGAAGGCTAAAACGCCGTCTGAAAAAGGAGCGATGATCCATGGCAAAAGCAAAAACTAAAAATCCCATGACGGCTGAAGCGGTTGAAATGATGATGGAGGAAATGATCGATGAGGGATACCGTCCATGGATCAAGCAGCTTGAGAGGCTGCGGCGTTCGAAGATTGGCTCTCCAGCCTACCGCAATGCTCTCTGCGAGTTGTGGACGCTTTCAAACATCATCGAAATCAAAGGCAAGATCATCGGACAAATGATCGATGAACATCTCGATTCGTTGCCGGACGATGACTAGAACTGCTGAACAACAAACAATCCGCCCGTGTTTGTGTAAGTTGCTGTGACGGATTGAGCCGACGAATAGCTTCCCGCCGTAGGGCAAGAAAGAGTCTGTGCTCCGCTGTAACCTACCGCGCTGGTGACGGCGCTGATAGTTCCATAACTTCCGGCCCCCGCGCTAAAACCCTCCGACCAGATAAATGAGCACCCCGCGCTGTTATAGGATGCTTTATAGAGATTCGACTGGAATCCGGTGGCAGGAAGCGTGAAGGATGCAGCGACGGAGCCAAGCTGCGCATACTCGACAACATTGGTCCACCCGTTGATACTCATGTTCAGAGCGCCCGCGGCCACCGCGTCCGATCCATGCCCCGTGAACGAATCGAGCGATCCTTGGGCCAGGCTGCCTGAAACCTGGATGTTCAAGCTTGAGTAGCTTTGCAAGTGAAGACCATAGATATTCCCGTTCCACGAAACAGCCGGCGCATCGCCTGAAAGAGTCATACCGCTGATTGTCGCGGCGGCTCCCGAAGGAGCGTACAAGGCAATCCCGCAGCCTCCGGATTGGTTAATCCTCTCGAGATCGAAATTTTCAATGTTTGCTCCCGCAGCGGCTTGAAAAAAATAGGACGGGTTTGAACCTACGTCGCTTTCGCACCGCGGGGCTTCAAACGTCGCATCTTGCACGAGGCCACGGGCATATATAGCCGTCGCTCCGGTTCCTGTCTGGTTGATCTGAAAAAATGTTCCACGCGAGGAGATGAAGGCTATTCCATCGCCTCGTCCGTCGAGCTCGAGCGCGTGCGCCGATCCGTAACCATCAAATACGATATTCGGCCCAAAACTGTAGCCTGTGGTTGAGTTGGGACCAAACGAATAACCAAAATTCGATGAGATACCATATCCAGCTCCGCCATCAGAAGAGATGAGGACGCCTGCATTTCCCGCGGCGCCATAGACGATATCGGTGAGCGCACCGCTGAACCCAAGATTTTCCGCGCCGAAATCCGCCACGGTGGCCACCGTTGCCCCGGACTTGAAGAAGACGTTATGAAGGCCAATATGGAATGACTCAGCACCGGCTGATCCAAAAAGCGCCATGCAGGCAACCGGATTATTCGATGCAAAAGCAAGTCCTGAAACGTGAATGTACGAACTGTTCGTGAACTCGAACGGGCAGGTTCCTGAAAGCGCCTGCCCTGTATAGACTATCGCCGCCCCAGCTCCACCTCCCGCTCCTGCGGCCGGTGTCTGTGGACCTTCAAGCTCCACACCGGCCAGGCCGGTGAAGTTCAGCGGTGAATTTGTGAGGTATGTTCCGGCAGGGAAGAAGAGCGTGCCGTGTACAGCTTTCGCAGCTGCGAGAGCAGAAGCAATTCCTAAGCTGCTATCGATTGCTTCAGTTCCGCTCGCTCCGTAGCTTTCCACATTGAACACCTGGCCGCCGAAATCCTTGAAGCCTGCGATACCCGAAGCCGTCATGTCCATCGAGACCTGGTCGGCCGCGTAGGTGTTCAGCGTATAAGCGGACGGCGCGGCGCCCTGGTCGTTGAACGAGACGCCGCTTTGATTCAGTGAAATTGCGATCGCGCCGGAAGAGGGAAGAGTAGCCGTCGTGGTTCCCAGCCGCCTTCAAATCAGCCTCCGCCGCCTCCGCGTCTGTTGACCGACGAAGACTACGCCAACATGTCGATCTGGCAGGCCATGGCCAGGATGACGTCCGACGACTGGGCCGATAAAGAGCTTTTTGTTTATAGACTTACCCCGCGCACGGTGAACCGCGAGACCGGGGATCACAATTACATCGAAAAGCGCGTCGAGCCGATCGACGAGAACACGATCAAGGCCATGTTCGGCGGGGGAACGTTCCAGCTCATCCTCAACGCCAACACGCCGCGCCGCCGCACGGTTTACAAGGCCACGGCGAAGATCGCCGGCAAGCCGATTTTCCTCAAGGACGAAGTGACGGTGACCAAGGAAGACCCGGCGGAGAATCCGTCTCCGGCGCCTGCCGGCGCCAGCGTGGAGGACATGATCAAATTCGCGCGCGCGATGAAGGAGATGGGGCCGTCTGAGAAATCGGACACCGCGCAGGACGCGATGGTGGCGGCGCTCAACCTGGTAGCCCAGGGCGCGCAGAAGGGCATGGAGATTACCGCCGCGCAGGCGCAGAAGTCCGGCATGAGCGTCGATAAGCTGTTCGAGCTTGCGCTTCAGATGCGCGAAAAGCAGGACCCCACGATGAAGGCGCTGGTGGAAGCCATGCTGCAGCGCCTCATCAATTCGCCGGAAAGTAAGGCGCCTTCGCTCAAGGAAAAGCTGGAAGAGTTAAAGCTGATTCAGGAGCAGATCGGCGCGAATGGCGGCAAGTCCGACTCCGGCTGGAGCTTCATCGCTCAGGCGGCAGCGAAGGCCGCCGAATCTCTTCCGCAGCTCATCCAGGCCATCCGCGAGCGCAATGCGCCCATGATCGTCCGCGCTCAACCTCAAATGGCGCCCGCCATGCTCCCTCCCGGGCCTCGCATTCAGCCCCCCTTCCAGCCCCAAACCGTGCAGGCCATCGATCCGGTCGTGCTCGTCAAAGCCAAAGTCATTCGCAGCTTTGTGGATGGAGATAACGGTCAATTTGTCGCGTGGATGCTCGAAAAGGAAGCGCCGCCCATCTTTCAATCGCTCAAGGGCAAGACGGTGAATGAAGTGAAGACGTATCTCTCCGCAGACGCCGCCTTGCGCGAGATGATCGGCCAGGAAGGCCTGGAAGAATTCATCGGCGAAATCCTCGAATACGCGAGCACGACCGAAGCCCCCGCCGAATCCGTGCAATAGTGGGCTGCGCATCATGTTGAATCTGATGTAGAGTAGGGGCGCGATGCCTTTTGAAATCATCGGCAGGATCGAAGATGTGGAAACGATCGCCGCCGGGCGCTCTATTCGCCAATTGCATCGTCTTCAAAAAATGTACGGACCGGGCCGTTGGCTCAAAAGAAAAGGCATTGCAAAAGTCAAGCTGGAGGATGGTACAATTGGAACAGCGGAAGTGCACTGGTATGAGGCGCACGGAATCGGCAGGCGGGAACTAAAGCTAAAGGGAAAACTGGTTCCTAATGATTAAACGAAACCGCAAAAAAATGTTCGTCGTTTGCGTCTGGAATAGGGATTATCCAGCCTCGCTCGAGCTGATGAAAATCTACGAACGGCTGGCCGACGCCGAAGCCGAGACGCACGACCTGATTCGCGTCATTGATGAAGACGGAGAAGACTACCTTTATCCCTCGCGCTACTTCTTGCCCATCGATCTCACCCGCGGCCTCGAGCAAGCTTTTGAGGCCGTCACCGAGCTTCAGCCCGCCTGAATCTTCGGCATTCCTAAAATAGGTAGCTCAATGGCTAAGCGTTTTGCGGTGCCTAAGTTTCGCTCGGAAGCGGAAGAAGCGAAATGGTGGGATAGTCACGCAACGGAAGCGCAGGAGGAAATCAGCCGCCAAATTAAGGCTGGAACCGCGATTATTGTCAGGAAGGGTCAACCAAATCCTTCTGAGCTGTCGCAAGTCTGCATCCGGCTTTCTAAAAGCGACGTGGATGCTGCACGCCGTCTCGCGGCCGAAGAGGGCCTCGGCTACCAACCGTACATTCGGGCGCTGCTCCACAAAGCCCTGCGCCGCGAGGCTTCCCGCCGGTGAAAACTTCGGTTCAGCCCTCGACCATCGAAAAGACGCTCGATGATGTGGAAGAATGGCTCGAGCGTGTCAGCGCGATCAGAAAAAAGATGCGTCGCGCGCGTCAGGCTTCAAAATGGTAGAATTCGATTAGCAGAGATTCATTGGTATGAAGCCCACGGCCTCGGAAAGAAACGGCTGAAGGTGAAGCGATGGCTCGATTAAAGAATAGAGCGGAGAAACGTTTTGTGCTCTGCATCTGGAACGAAGAGGGCGAAACCGACCTCGAAGTTCTTAAGGTCTATCGCCAATTGCCGGATCAAGAGGCGGAAACAGAAGGAATGATCCGCGTGATTGATGAGTCAGGCGAAGACTATCTCTATCCCCAAAAATATTTCATCCCGCTCGAACTTCCAAAATCCGTCGAAAAGATCGTAGCCGCTGCGGCTGAACTTCAGCCTGCATGAGTTTCTGAAGAAGCGCACGGAGCCGCGTGAAAATTCACGCCATGAGCGATGAGCAGTTCAATGCTGTATCGCGCGCATTAACTTTTTTGTATTACCCCTACCCAGTTGAAACGCTCCTCACGCCGGAGCTGATCGAAGATTATAGGATCGATCTCCGCCGCCGGCGTCACGTCTACGAATATTTCCAGAGGAAGAAAATATTTTCAAATTCCTAGTGCCGCTTCGACTAGCTTCAGCGCATCCGGACGTGCTTGCGAAGCCACTTATCGAGTGAGCGGAAGTTGAACTTGCCTGCCTCGTAAAGACCTATGAAAAACTGATAGGCCTCGCGGCTGTCAAAGCTCAGCCGATATCCATTGGCTGAAAGAAAACCCATTGAAACAGCGATGGCCGTGCGCTTGTTTCCGTCGATGAACGGGTGGTTCTGAGACAGGCTTTCCATCAGCGCCGCGGCTTCTTCGATCAGATCGTTATAGTATCCGGCACGCGGACGGGCAATTGCGGACATGAGACCGCCGGAGTCACGGATGCCGTGCGATCCGCCAAATTGATCGATCAGGTAGGAATGAATTTGAACGACGTAGGCGAGGGAAGGGTATAGGGTCATTCTTGCGCAAGCAGCTCAAACAGTTCGCTATGCTCGTCGATGATCGCTTCGGTTGCCTTGAGCAAAACGCGGTCCTCTTTCGTCAACTCACGGTGCAGTTCGCGCGTCAGTTCACGCTCCGCCTTCGCGTCGAGATCAGGGGCGCTTCGTTTCATGAGTTTAGTATAGCGTGGAAGCGGACAATCTCAAACGGCTGCGGGATGTAGATCGTAATCCGCCGCGGCGGCTAGCTCCAGCGTGAATTAAGACGACCCAAGCCGCCTTCAAATCCAAAAGCGCCCTTGGCGTACCAGCGGCCGTTCTGAAGGAAAATGTGTTCGCGTTTCTCGAGGTAGGCAATGGTGTGGCGGGTTCTCCACAGGGAATAGTTCATGGCTTTGGCTAATTGCTCTTCCGTAGAGCCTGCCGGCCCCATCCGCCGCATATAGGTCAAGAGCGGCTGGGCAAGCCATGAAACCGCATATCGTCCTGTGCCGTACATTGCGGAGATTATCGCACACAGACCCACCGCATACGAAACGTGAGTCGCGGAAAACCATAGCCGCAGTCTCCCCGTGCTAGGATGGTAGGTGATCACTCATCACCCTTCTGTGGCCGCCGGCGAGTCGGAAGCTCCTGGCGGCCGTTTTATTTTTCCTGCTGAAAATTCGCGCCTTCGCGCATCAGAACTCGGCGCGGCGGCTCATGGCAGCCCAAGCCGTTTTCTCACAACGGCTGTCGCAATATCCGCGACCATCTGCAACGTCACATGGCCAAGGGGTTTGACCCGTCTCTTCACCTGGCGCCAAACCGTGTCATTGTGCATGCTTGACAAAAGTCCATGACCTGCCAAGGTAACGCCCCTGACGGCCGGCATAATCGCGCCGCCGAATGCGTTTCCGTCGACGAAGCCGCCTTGAACCAGCATGATGACGTGGTAGATGACTTTATTTTTTTGGGAGTCGTCGAGTCCAAAATTCTGCGGGGTGTACTGATACCACTGCGTCATATCCAAGCGGTCATCAGCTTCAAACGTGAGCAGGATCTTGCGGACCAGGTCTAGGTCTAGCTGCATACGAATAATCTCATAAGGGAAGCTTGGCACGGTGCACACTCCTAGTATTGGTATGCACCAGTTGACCACAAATAGCGTTACTTTTCCCGCTGCATCAGTGACTTTCTCGCATCCGGTTCGGCGCTTCCGTCATCAGCATTTTTCGCGGTGATTCCTTGCGGTCACTATCGCAGTCAAGCATTCCCTTCGACCGTAGGTATTCCTTCACGATCCTCTCGATCATGTTTGCCGCCGAGCGGTCTTCGGCTTCAGCCATCTTCTGAATCGCAGAGCGGATCGGCTCCTCGAGCCTCACAGCGATGGGCTTCTGCCTGCGCTTCGGGACCGTCTCAAAATTTTTTATTTTTTCTCTTGACAAGCGATAATCTCCCGTTCTACTGTGTAACGCATGGAAACGATTAGAACTTTTAGTAACACACAGTCACGCGGTAGAAGAAGCGCCGAGGGCGCTCGCTCCAGCCCGATCGCAGTTCGACTTGTACCGACCTTGCGACGCAAGGTCGAGCGCATCGCTCGCGAAGACCGCCGCTCGCTCGCGGCAGTCATCGAAATCGCCGTCATCAAATTCCTCGAAGAGAGGACCGAGTAAATGGTCGAAGTTGACCAGGTGGCGCAGATCACGTTTGACCAGGCGGCGGAGAATTTTCTTGCCTGGTCGCGCGCGCATCATCGCGCGGCCACCACGGCGCTTCACCAAAACAACCTGCGCGCCCTCTCGCGTTATTTTTCCGGCGTTCCGTTCGCGGCCGTCACCCGCCGCGCGGTGGAAGCCTTTAAGCTCAGCCGCCTCCAGGACCGCCGCCGCGGCTTCAGGTGGAAATCGCCATCCGAGTCGCGGCGCACGGTTTCCGTCGTCACCGTCAATCGCGCGCTCACCACGCTCAAGCTCATGTACGCCCTGGCTGTCCGCTCGGGCGAATTCCCTGGCCTGGTGAATCCCGCGGCGCAGGTCGTCCGCTTCCGCGAGCGCGGCTGGATGCGCGTCATTTCCCGCCGCGAGGAAGCCCGCTATTTTGCAGCCATCCGCTGCGAAAATCTGCGCGACGTCGCCCGCCTGATGCTCGAAACTGGAATCCGTCCGCAGGAAGCGATGAGCCTTCGCGCCAAGGATATTGACCTCAAGCGCCGCCTGGTTCACATCGCCGCGCCCGATCGCGCGCCCGCCATCATGGGCAAAACCTTCAACGCCGCGCGCTCGCTGCCGCTCAACGGGGCTGCGCTGGCCGTGCTCGAGCGCCGCATGATGAATCACGCCGGCGGCTGCGCCCACGATGCTTGGCGCCCCGGCCGCTTTCAGCCGGAGGCTTTCCTGTTCCCGTCAGAGTCAAAAACCGGCCGGCTCGAATGCCTGGCAAAGACGCATCATCGCGCCGTGCGCCGCGCCCGCATTTCGCCGCCGTTCCGGCTCTACGACTTGCGGCACACGTTCGCCACGCGCGCCGCCGAACTCGGCGTGGCGCTGCCCGTGCTGGCGGCGCTGCTCGGCCACAGCGAAATCTCCATGACCATGCGGTACGTTCATCCGCAGGCCGACGCCATGCGCGCCGCCATCCGCCGGATTGAAAAAGGAGTCAGGCCGCGAAAAAAGAGGTAAGATGACCCCGCTCCGGCTCAGCTTTTTGGTACGCCCGGGGTGATTCGAACACCCGACCCCTTGCTTCGTAGGCAAGTGCTCTATCCAGCTGAGCTACGGGCGCACTTTAGCTCATCAAAGTGGAATTATGCAGAATTCACTGTGTCCAAAGGTAGTCTTACATGGCGTTGACACCCTGTCAACTTTGGCAGGTTGTTGAACAACGTGCAGCGGCGAGGTCTGGCGCAATACCAGAATTGGAATCATGTGACTTCCAGCGATGCAAAGTTGCCGCTGCGACGAGCACTCCGGTTTTCCGCAATCAGTCAGATTGCAGCGCCGCCGGATTGCCTTCCTGCCAGGGATCGCCAGATCCAAAATAAAGACCGGCAGTCAGAGACTCCAGCCCAAATTGGCTGACCATTCCGCACAACACGCGGCAAAACCGCAGGCCGTATCCCGCGATCTGAGACATAATGTAAACACCCTAAGTCAAGGAGCGCCGTTGCAGCCCCGCATCCGTCACCCATATTCTTCGAATCCAGCATGAACGGGTGGTGGCAGGCGCGAACGCGAAGCTTGTAAGGAATATTGATGATGACTAACCGCCGACGAGTCTTGTTTGTTCTGCCTTCGCTCCGGGGCGGCGGAGCGGAGCGCGCGGTCGTTATTCTGCTCCGCCTCCTCGACCGCAGCCGTTTCGAGCCTCATCTGGCGCTGCTCGATTCAGTGGGTCCGTACCTCAACGAGCTTCCCAAGGACCTGGAAGTGCATCACCTGAGGGTCCGGCGCGTGCGGTATGCGGTACCGGCGCTGGTTTGGTTGATGAGAAGACTGCGCCCCCAGGTTGCCGTTTCGAGCCTCATTGAACTCAATTTGGCGATGGCCGCCGCCGCAGCGTTCCTACCGCAAGGTCCAAAGCTCCTCCTGCGAGAAGATACTTCCGTCGGCGCACAATTTGGCAGCAATGCGCGCGGGCCGAAACGGTGGCTTTACCGGCATCTTTACGCGCGAGCCGATCGGATCATTTGCGTGGCAGACTATGTTTTAAATGATTTGGCAGCGAATTTTCACATCCCACGCGAAAAGCTGCTGCGCATCTATAATCCCGTCGAGATTGACCGCGTGCGGCAGATGGCTGCTGAGAAGGGCAATCCGTATCCAAACTCAAATCCGCGTTTCGTAGCCGTGGGCAGATTGGCCAAAGTCAAGGGTTTCGATATTCTGCTTGAGGCGATGGCGCAGGCGCGCCGCGAGCTTCCGCTTGCTGAGCTTGTTATCCTGGGCGAAGGACCGCTTGAAGCGGAACTGAAGCAACAAGCTCGACAACTGGGGCTAAACGATGCGGTTCGCTTTCCAGGATTTCAGCCAAACCCTTATGGCCACATGAAACACGCCGATGTTTTCGTTCTCTCCTCTCGCTATGAGGGGCTCCCACTGGTTTTGCTTGAGGCGCTGGCGCTCGGCTTGCCCGTGGTGGCCGCCGATTGTCCGGGCGGCGTCAGGGAAGCGATTGCGGATTGCCCATCCGCCCGCCTGGTGGCGCCGCAGGATGCGGCTGCCCTTGCTGAGGCACTGGTCTCCACTTATAACTCAAAATCAGGTTTGAACAACGGAAGCGTTAGCGAGACGCTGGCCCGGTTTGAAGCTGGCCAGATCGTGCGGGCGTACGAACAGTTGCTCTGAAAACTATACAGAGCGCCATAAGTCGGCGACGATCATTGGCTGTAGCGGCGGCCTCTGGCCGCCGGATTTTAATAGTCAAAGACCGGCAGCCAGAGGCTGCCGCTACAGAATCAGGCGCCGCCGACTTATGGCGTCGCGTATAGCGGACGGGAAGAGCGCAAAACATACGATGAGGCATGACTGCAAGATTCTGCTGGTCACCAATATGTGGCCCTCGACCGCAAGCCCGGGTTTCGGCAGTTTTGTCCAGGAACAGGCGGAATCGCTGCGGACCCTCGGCTTTGAATACGACGTTCTGTTTATCAATGGCCGCGAATCACGATGGAATTATCTTCGCAGCATCCGGCAACTTCACCGGCTTTTAGAAAAGGGCCACTATGACCTGGTTCATGCCCACTTCGGACTCTCAGGCTGCGTTGCGCGGCTTCAAATCCGCGTCCCTCTGGTAGTGACGTTCCACGGCGATGACGTCCTCGGACGCCTCAAAAAGAATGGCCGAATCGCCCTGACGGGGCGCTTCTTTCAGATAACAAGTTTTGCGCTTGCCAGACAAGCCCAGGCCGTGATCGTTCAAAACCAGCAGATGAAGCGTAAGCTTAGGCTTGAGCGGGCCGAGGTGATCCCGTGCGGCGTGGATTTGAATCTCTTTCGCCCTCTGGACCAACTGGAAGCGCGGCGCAAGTTGGGCCTGAGCGCGGAAAAGAAATATGTGCTGTTTCCCTACGATCCGGCGATCGAAGGGAAATGCTTTCCCCTTGCCGAGGCCGCCGTGCGCCGGGCGGCTCTTGAAATCCCTGGGCTTGAGATGCTCTGCGTTCTTGGGCGGCCCCACGCAGAAATGCCCTTTTTCATGAATGCAGCGGACGCACTCATCCTGACCTCGTTCAGCGAGGGTTCTCCGGTTGCCGTGAAAGAAGCAATGGCGGTGAATCTGCCTATAGTGGCGGTGAAAGTGGGCGACACTGCTGATCTGATTGGCCAAACGCAGGGATGCCACCTTGTTCCGCGCGACCCCGCAGCAATCGCCGCCAAAATCGCCGAAGTATGCCGCTCCGGTGTCCGCACCAAAGGACGCGCCTCCATCGCGCCGTTCTCAATGGAAAATATCGCGCGGCGAATTGCCGGGGTGTATGCCCGTGTTCTGGAAAACTTGTAGCCTGGCGTTCGCGCTTTAACGCAGCGGCTTTTTGCAGGACAAATAAAGAACAAAGGTGGCAGGGGGCCGCGCACTATAGATGCCTGAACGCCAACAACTGCTCAATTCCGCGCAAAGACTCTACAGCTTTCTTGAGGAGCGCCATCTGCAAAGTGGCGTGCTGCGTGGTCCGGACCCAGGCGTCCGCTTCAACCTGCGCGCTTGGAGGTTCCTAAAATCAGCCTTCCCCGCGCTTGCGCGAAAGGACGACTATGTGTTCATGCAAACTCAGGGATATTGGGCTCTGAGTAACTGGATGCTATATGATCTCACCACTGAGCCGCGCTACCGGGAGGCTGCCTTGGCCTGCGCCGAAGTTGTGTTGCGAATGGAAACCGCCGCGGGCGCATGGCAGTATCCTTTGCCGGAACGCCGGCACCTGATTGCTACGCTGGAAAGCATGTGGGGTGCAGCCGCGCTGCTTGCGGCGCATGCGCATGACCCGCGCCCGGAATACCTCGATGGCGCCGTCCGCGCCCACGATTTCATAACCCACAATATTGGGTTTCAGGCCCACGACGGGGCTGAAGCCATCAATTACTTTGATCAACCACGCGGCAAAGTCCCCAACAATTCCGTTACCGCGGTGTGGTTTTCTCTCCGCATGTGGAAAGCAACCGGAGACCGGCGTTTTCTCGCGCACACTCCCGCGCTGGCCCGGTTTGTGGAAGCAGGGCAACTGCCCACGGGCGAGATTCCTTATATCGTTGAAGGCCCTAACGAAAAAGCACGCGCTCATTATCTGTGCTTTCAATACAATGCTTTTCAGTTTCTCTACATGACCTGGGCGGAGCAGATATTGCCAGGAACCTGGAACCAGAACGTGCTTGCAAGGCTTGCCCGTTTTCTTCAAGGTGGCGTCCGCGAGAACGGCGCTTGCCTGAGCGACTGCGCGGCCAAAGATGCCAGGGCGGGAGGGCCGGAAGTGGATTATTACACCGCCGCTTTGGGCGCGGCCTTGCACGAGGCCCAGCGGAGTGGGATCTGTGATTCATCCAATCTTAGCGAACGATGCTTCGCTCGCGTGCTCGCCCGCCAGAAGCCTAGCGGCG
>DASZAE010000340.1:0-12081 GCA_035945515.1 Terriglobia bacterium | reverse complement strand
TCAGTGCCGGTATTCTTCACTCAACATTTATCAGGAAGGCGACCCCGCGAAAGATAAGTGGGGTTTATGGGAGCGCGACGTGGTAGAGGCCTTTCTGAATCCCGATCCCGTCCACGTAAACCATTACTATGAGTTCGAGGTGGCCCCCAACAACCTTTGGATTGATCTCAAAATTAACCTTGACCACAAGCCTTTCAACGACGCCTCGTGGAACTCGGACTACACGCACGCGACGCGCATCGGCAAGAGCGTGTGGACGTGTGAAATGCGCATCCCCGTGGCCTCCATGACGGAACGCGGATATGAAATCCAGGCCGGCGCTGAATGGCGCGGCAATTTCTTCCGCATGGATGGGAAAGGCGAGAGACGCGCGATGTGCTGGAGTCCAACGCTGACGCCGAGAATGAACTTTCACGTACCGACGCGGTTCGGGTTGATCCGCTTTGTGAAATAAATCAGCGCATCCGATGCCGCGGCGGCGGCTCCTAGCAGTCTGTTGAAAAACTAAATCGTCTGTCATTCTGAGGAGCCGAAGGCGACGAAAAATCTCTGCATTTGTTTGATTTTAAAAATACCGGGATCCTTCGCGGAGTTTACCCTGAGCGAAGGGTTCAGCGTGACATGTCGCACACGTTTTTCAACAAACTGCTAGAACAAATTCCGGCCATGTACTTTGTCTACAGCCTGCTCTTTGTGCTGGGTGCGATTGTGCTTGCGCCGTATTACGCCTGGCGCTACCGCAAGACGCCGCTGCTGCGCGCGTCCTGGCGCGACCGCCTGGGCTGGATCAGCGCGCGGCCGGCGCGGCCCGGCTCCATCTGGGTGCACGCGGTTTCGGTTGGCGAAACGCTCGCCGTGGCGGGCTTGGTCGAGCAGCTTGCGGCGCGGTTCCCAGGCCGCGAGATTTTCATCAGTCACGTCACGCCCACGGGCCGCGAAGCGGGTGAAAAGCGCCTGCCGCAGCTCGCCGGGCGCTTTTTTCTGCCGCTCGATCTTGCAGGTCCGATGCGCCGCGCGATGCGGCGGCTGCGGCCCGCGCTGCTCATCATTGTTGAGACCGAGCTATGGCCTCACCTGCTGCGCGCGGCTCATCAGGCGGGAGCGCGCGTGGCGCTGGTGAACGCTCGTCTCTCAGACCGTTCCTTCCGCGGCTACCGGCTTGGCCGTCCTCTGATGCGGCGCGTTCTCGAAGACGTGGATTTAATCATGGCGCAGACGCCGGGCGACGCCGGGCGTTTCCGTGAGATTGGGGCCGCGCCGGAACGCGTAGGGATGGCGGGCAATCTTAAATTTGACAGCCGGCCGCCCGGAAGCTCCCCCATTGTGACCGCATTGAAACCTGCTCTGGCTGGGGCTGGGCGCGCTCCTGTGCTGGTGGCGGCGAGCACCATGCCGGGCGAAGAGGAGCTTGTCCTGCGCGTCTGGAATGCGGTTCGAGAGCGTTATCCGCAAGCTTTGCTGATCCTGGTTCCACGGCATCCGGCGCGCTTCGATCAAGTGGCGCGGCTGCTTGAGCAGCAAGCCGGGCAGGGCCGCGAATACGTCCGCCGCGCGGCGCTGGCAACGGACAGCGCGGAATTGCTCCTGCAGCTTGCCCGCCCCAGCGTGTTGCTGCTCGATACCCTGGGCGAGCTTCAGTCCGTCTTCGAGCTGGCGGACGTAGTCTTCATCGGCGGCAGCCTTGTCCCAACCGGAGGGCACAATCTTCTCGAGCCCGCATGGTGGGCGAAGCCGGTTATTTTTGGGCCGCACATGGAGAACTTCCGCGACGCCGCGCGCATTTTCCTCAAAGCCGGTGGCGCGGTCCAGGCGCAAGACGCAGATCATCTTGGGGATGAAATCCTGAATTTGTTTGGGGATGAGGCGCGCCGCAAGTCCATCGGACAGGCGGCCCGCGCGGTCATCGAGCGTGAATCCGGCGCAACCGCGCGAATCCTGGAGCGGCTGGCAGCCCTGCTGGGTGAAGAATCCGTTTCATCTCAACCGTCTCAACTTGCGAGTGAAGCGCGATGAGGCCGCTCCTCGCCCCGCTTGCGGCCGTATACGGCTGCGCCTCAAGCGCGCGCGCCGCGGCTTATCAACGCGGCTGGATCAAAGCCGCCAGGCTCAGCCGTCCGGTGATCAGCGTCGGCAACCTTACCGCCGGCGGCACAGGCAAAACGCCGCTTGTCGCCTTGATCGCGCGGATGTTGCTTCATCGTGGGCTAAAGCCCGTTATCCTCACGCGCGGCTACGGTCGCGCGCCCGGCCCTGCGCTGATTGCGCTTGATCCCGCGACCGAGCGTTCGCCCGACCCGCGACAGGCGGGCGATGAGCCGGCGCTGCTCGCAGCGGACCTGCCGGAAGTTCCGATCGTAATTTCAGCCTCGCGCATTCAGACGGGGCGCTACGCGGAAGAGCACTATCAGCCGGACGCGCACCTTCTCGATGACGGATTCCAGCATCAGCAGCTTGCCCGCCGGCTTGATATCGTGGCGCTCGATGCCACCCAGCCGCTCTCCGACCGCGCGCTGATCCCCGCCGGGCGGCAGCGCGAAAGGTGCGCGGCCTTGAAACGCGCCCACATCATTGTGCTCACGCGCGTCGAGCAGGTGGATTTAACCGCTCCGATCGAGCGGCAAGCGCGCGCGATCAATCCGCTCGCCCCGATATTCCATAGCCGGACGGAGCTTGCAGGCTGGCTGAGCGTGGCCGACGGGCGCCGCTTGCCCCCCGGCTTCCTCGCCGGACGCCGCGGGTACGCGTTTTGCGGAATTGGCAATCCCGATGCCTTTTTCCACAACCTCGGCCGCTGGGGGATCACGCTCGCTGGGAAGAAAGCCTTTCACGACCACCACGTCTATCGCGATTCCGAAATCGCCCGATTGGTGATCGCCGCACGGGAGACAAAAGCGACACTCGTGACGACTGCGAAAGATGTGATGAACCTGCCTGCTGATTGGCGGCACACCCTACCTGCGTTTGCCGCATTGATTGAGGCTGAAATCCTCGAAGCAGCCGCGTTTGAGAAATCTTTGTTTGACGCGCTTTGACAGGATGCTGCAAAAGGGTTGAAGCCTGTCATTCTGAGCGAAAGGGAAGAATCTCAGTTCTTTGTTTTCAATATCAAAAGCAGATGCTTCGCGGAGTTTAGCCTGAGCACATAAGCAGATCCTTCGCTCCGCTCAGGATGACAGCCGAAGGGATCAGCATGACAGAATCGGCTTTTGCAGCATCCTGTTAACCGCGCGGTCTTCGTCTGACCCTCGGCCGCAAGCGCCGTTTTTTCCCCGTCTTTCCCGGCTGGGCAGCTAGATTGCCTTGCGACGGCGTCAGTAATATTTCATCCACGGTAGCGCGCGCCGGTTGCCGCAGCGCGGCGAGGACGGCGTCCGCCACGTCTCGCGGTTGCAGCAGGTTCTCGCGCGCCACCGCAAAATCGAATTCATGGGTCATGCGAGTGCTCGTTGATCCCGGTAAAATCGCCGTCACACGGATGCCGAGCGGCCGGAACTCTTCCGCGATGACTCGCGTGAATCCAAGCGCGCCAAACTTCGAGGCGCAATACGCCGAGCACTTGGGAAACGCCGTCCGGCTGGAAACGGAAAGTATGTTGACAATGTGCGGCGCGGGGTTGCTCTGAAGCAAAGGCAGCGCCTCTCGCGTCACGAGGTACAGCGAAGTGAGATTTGTATTAAGATTCGTTTCCCACTCAGCGAACGATGTGCGGACGAACGGTTTATAGGTGAATACGCCCGCGTTGTTCACCAGTACGTCCAGGCGCTTGAATTGACGGCGAACACGCGCAAACAGCGCCTTCACGTCGCGTTCTTTTGTGACGTCCGCAATAAAGGTGGTTGCGCCCGGAATGCGGCGCTTCGCCGCGGCGAGGGCCGTTGCGTCGCGCCCCACCAGCGCCAGCCGCGCTCCCTCGCGCGCGCACGCCTCCGCGATGGCAAGACCAATCCCCCGGCTCCCGCCCGTGACCAGAACCACCCGGCCTGCCAGCGCGGCAGGCAAGGCGCTGCCCGGTCCGGAACCCGGAGACTTGAAATTATTCGATTGGAACATTTACCGGGACTCTCTCACCAGCGTCAAAAACTCATCGCGTGTGCGCTGCTCTTCGCGAAAGACGCCGAGCATGTGCGAAGTGACGGCCACCGAATTCTGTTTCTCCACCCCGCGCATAATCATGCACAAATGCCGCGCCTCAATGATCACGCCGATGCCTCGCGGGCTGATCTTTTCCATAAGCGTCTCGGCAATCTGTTGTGTCAGCCGCTCTTGGATTTGGAGCCGCCGCGCGAACACGTCCACCAGCCGCGGAATTTTACTGAGGCCGATTACCTTCTTATTCGGAATGTAGGCCACGTGGCAGCGCCCGAAAAAAGGCAGCAGATGATGCTCGCAGAGGCTGAAGATTTCAATGTCCCGGACGATCACCATCTCGTCGTAAGTCACGTCGAACATTGCATCATTGAGGACCTCATCGAGATCCTGCTGATATCCGCTGGTAAGAAAGCGCAGCGACCGCGCCACGCGCCGCGGGGTCCGCTCCAAGCCCTGCCGCCTCGGGTCCTCGCCCAGCATCTCAATGATCTCGCGCAGGCGCCCTTCCATGCGCGGGTCATCTACGACTTTCTCGCCAATCAGGTCCAAACCGTCTTCGATCATTACGTGTCTCCGCAAAAAATGCTTTGCTTATGCGCGCGTGGCGGCATCAAACCGCCCCAACACGATTTTCAGCCGGCGTTAACCCTCGTATTCAAAGTAATTCAATGACGTTTCTTCAAGCAGAACTTTTTTCAGTCGCGCCGCGCCGTGGGAAGGTTCCTTCATCAGGCGGGCATTCAGCCGCCGGAAGATTTCCATGCACAAGTTCTCCGTCGTGGGAATGGTTTGCCGGAAGGCTTCGACGTTCAGAAACGTGCGGTCAAACGGCTCAATCACTTCTTCTCCAACCACGAGGTCAAGCACGGCAAGGTCCAGCACCATGCCCGTCTCCGCGTCTACCGGGCCGCTGACGGTAACATGCAGCGCGTAGTTGTGGCCGTGGCCGTGAGGATTATTACACTTACCGTAGATGCGCCAATTTTCATCTTCCGTGAGCGCCGCGCTGTGCAGCCGGTGCGAAGCGGAAAAGCGGTAACGCTTGGTGAGGTCGGCTCTCATTGGCCGCTGTCCTCTCCGTAATAGTCCGCGTAAAGGTCCTGCGTTTCGTAGAGGCGCACACGGTGCAGCTTGCCAAACGCCAGCTTGGGCGCCAGCCGGTTCCAGATTTCTATGGCAATGTTCTCCGTGGTTGGAATGGCGGCGGCGAAAGCCGTGACTTCCGCGTTCAGGAACTTATGGTCCATCGCGTCCAGCACTTCAGTCTCGAGCAATTTCTTCAGGTCTTTCAGGTTGAGCACCATGCCGGTAGCAGGGTCTACCTCGCCCTTTACCGTCACTTCGAGCGTGTAGTTGTGGCCGTGGCCATGCGAGTTGCTGCACTTGCCAAAAACACGGTGATTCTCTTCCTCGCTGAATTTAGGATTGTGATAATAATGCGAGGCGGAAAATTCCGCCCTCCGCGTCAAATAAATCACAGCGCGCCTTTCACCGGATAGATTCTCCCCTTCCATTCGATGCCGCCGCCCTGCCGCCAGGCCCATAGCGAATTCAACAAAATCAGGCCGAGGAGCACGGCCCCGATAGGGAGATATTTTGCCAGATTACCGGAAAACCCCAGGCGTTCAAGCTCGTGGCGATAGCGCCGGAACCCGGCGTAAACTGCCAGTGCGCTCGCCGCCACCACTGCGGCGGCAATCCACGCCTTCGCGCCTGCGGAGAGCACCACAACAAAAGCAGCGGCAAAAATAACGAGCAGCGCATCAGGCAGTAAGACTCGCACAAACAGCCTTAGAACCGTGGTCACGATTTTTGTCCGGTCACTGCCGTAGAGCAAAAAAAGGTTTTTGGTCCAGCCGCGCCACATGCCGGCAAAGCGGCGGTACATGCGCGTTTTCGCCCAGGCGGCGCCGGGAAGAAATAAAATTTTGGCGCCTGCGCCCTTCACGCGTCGCGCGAGCGCAACGTCATCAAGAACGGAGCCGCGCACAGCTTCCCATCCTCCAACCGCATCATACGTGCTGCGCCGGATGAGCATATACTGTCCGTTCGCGGCGGCCGCGGGCGAACGCGGGTCGTTTACGTCTTCAAAACGGAATAGCCCCGCGAGCTCGACGTAGACTAGAGGGATCACCGCTTTCTCCCACCAGGTCTCAACCTCCTGGCCCGGCGAAATGGAAAGCAGGTCAGCGCCTCCGCTTTGGGCGCGCGCGAGGAGCGCGGCGAGGCTGCCCGGGAAATGGCGTGTGTCGGCGTCAGTAAAAAGCAGCCAATCGCCCGTGGCCAGTTTTGCGCCTTCCGCGGCGGCGTGCGTTTTGCCGAGCCATCCCGCGGGCAAGCTCTCGATCCGCAGCACGCGAAGCTGCGGGAATTGAGTTGCCATTGCCGCCAGGATTTCAGGCGTACGGTCGCTCGATTGATCATCCACCACAATAATCTCGCGGACGCATTCCTGGGCCGCTACCGACCGCACCGCGCCCTCAATATTCAGCTCTTCGTCGCGGGCGGGAATGATCACGGAAATGTTGCCGTTCATGTTCATAGCGCCGGAAGAAGAATCTTTCATCCCGCCATGGGAGAGTGTAGCAAGCCCTTCAGCTTCGCTCAGGACAAAACTCCGTTGGGCGGGTGAGGGATTTTGCCAGAACTTTCCTGAGCAACAAAAATGATGCTCTCCGGTTCCATCGCCAGTATAATATGAAGTGAAATGAGATTGAACAAAAGGACATGGGTAATCGCCGCGGTAGTAGCGGTGGTCTTGGGCGGCATTCTTGCAGTGCGCGCGAGGCGCCGGACGGCGCCTCTCTCCACTGGCGACAGGGTTCCCGCTTTCACCTTGCAGAATGCAAGCGCCGGGACTCTATCCTTCAAAGATAGCGGCCACCACGTGACGCTGATTAATTTCTGGGCAACATGGTGCCCGCCCTGCGTCATGGAAGCGCCCAGCCTCGAAAAATTCGCGCGTCGGATGCAGCCGCTAGGCGTGCGCGTGATCGGCGTGAGTGTCGACCAGGATTTGCCCTCTTTGCAGAAATTTATTTCGGGCTACGGCATTACTTATCCCATTTTGCGCGATCCCTACCAGGCGCTCGCCGGCCGCTTCGGAACGCATATGTTTCCCGAAACCTATATTTTTGACCGCGATGGCCGGCTGGCGGATAAAATCATTGGCGCAACCGACTGGACCGATCCCGAGATGATTCAGTTTGTTCAAGACCTCAGTCATTGGCCCCCCGCGACCACAGCTAAAACAGCTTCCGCTCCCGGCAATTGGTAGGCGTAAATTGTAGCGGCGGCTCTTAAAACTCTGCACTGCGCAGCCACTTCGTGTGTTCGTTGACACCTCCTGAAGGCGCGTGATACGCTTGATAGTTTGTTGACCACTCGAATTTCAACGCTAACAAAGGGGTCTAACGTGTCTCAGACAGACCAGAGCTATCTCTTTACCTCAGAATCAGTTACAGAAGGCCATCCGGACAAGATTTGCGACCAGATTTCAGACTCTGTGCTCGACGCGGTGCTCAAGGACGACCCGCGCAGCCGGGTGGCGTGCGAATCGATGGTGAAGGACCAATCCGTCTACGTGATGGGCGAGATCACGACGAATTCTAAGCCCGATATCGAAGCTTTAGTGCGCCAAACGGTGCGCAGCATTGGTTACACCGACCCAGATTGCGGCTTTACGGCTGACAACTGCCGGGTTACGGTGAACCTCTCCCGCCAGAGCGGCGATATTGACATGGGCGTGGGTCCGGGCGGCGCTGGCGACCAAGGCATGATGTTTGGCTACGCCTGCGATGAAACGGACGAGTTAATGCCCTTCCCAATCACGATGGCTCAAAAGCTCTGCCAGCGGCTGGCTGAAGTGCGGCATAAGAACATCCTCAATTTTGTTCGTCCTGACGGGAAATCTCAGGTGACTGTCCGATACGAAAAGGGGCAGCCAGTGCGCGTGGACGCCGTAGTGGTTTCCACGCAACACACGCCGGACGTCAGCCGGGAAACGCTCTCCGAAGGCATCATGCAATGCGTCATCAAACCCGTAATTCCCGCCCACATGATGGACAAAGACACTAAATTCCATATCAATCCCACGGGCCGGTTCGTGACCGGGGGCCCAGTGGGCGATTCTGGACTGACAGGACGCAAGATCATTGTGGATACCTATGGCGGCACGGCGCATCACGGCGGAGGCGCTTTTTCCGGCAAGGACCCGACAAAGGTTGACCGCTCCGCCGCATACATGGCGCGGCAGATTGCAAAAACGCTGGTGGCGGCCGGTTTGGCGAGAAAAGCCGAAGTGCAATTGGCTTATGCGATCGGCGTGGCCGAGCCGGTCTCCGTGATGGTCGATACGTTTGGGACCGGCAAAGTGAGCGATAGCAAGCTGGTGGAACTGGTGCGCAAACACTTCAGGCTGACCCCGCAGGGAATTATCGAATCGCTGGACCTGCTTCGGCCCATCTACAAAAAGACAGCGGCTTACGGACACTTTGGGCGCAATGAGCCCGAATTCACCTGGGAAAAGACGGAAAAGGCAGCGGCAATGCGCAAGGAGATTGGAGTTTAATGGCGACAACAATTGTTAATACGGCATACGATGTGAAAGACTTGGGCTTGGCAGCCAAAGGCCGGCTGCGGATTGAGTGGGCCGAGCAATGGATGCCCGTTCTGCGGATCATCCGCGAGCGGTTCAGCAAGGAGAAGCCGCTCAAGGGCGTGCGCGTTTCGGCCTGTCTGCACGTCACCACCGAAACCGCGAACCTGATGATTACGCTCAAAGAAGGCGGCGCAGACATCGTTTTGTGCGCTTCTAATCCGCTCAGCACGCAGGATGACGTGGCCGCCAGCCTGGTGCAAGACCACGGCATTCCCACTTTCGCCATCAAGGGCGAGGACAACGACACGTATTACAAGCACATCCTCGCCGCGCTTGCGCATCGCCCGCAGATGACCATGGATGACGGGGCCGACCTGGTTACTACCATCCTTACGAAGAAGAGGGATTTGATTCCCGAAATCGTGGGCGGCACCGAGGAAACCACCACGGGCGTGATCCGCCTGCGCAGTATGGCCAAGGAAGGCGTACTGAAGTTCCCCATCATCGCCGTGAACGACGCCGACACCAAGCATCTGTTCGATAACCGCTATGGGACGGGGCAATCAACGGTGGATGGAATCATCCGCGCCACCAACGTTCTGTTGGCCGGGATGAACGTGGTAGTGGCGGGTTACGGCTGGTGCGGACGCGGCTTTGCGATGCGCTCGCATGGGCTTGGCGCCAATGTGATCGTCACCGAAGTGAACCCGACGCGGGGCATTGAAGCCGTGATGGATGGCTACCGCGTCATGCCGATGAATGAGGCTGCTAAGATCGGCGATATTTTTGTCACCCTGACCGGCGACAAGAACGTCCTTCGCGCTGAGCACTTCAAGGCCATGAAGAGTGGCGCCATTGTTTGCAATTCCGGCCACTTTAACGTAGAGATTGATATCCCCGCGCTTGAGGGCATGGCAAAATCCAAGCGGCAGACGCGCGAATTCGTGGACGAATACACGCTGGCCGACGGACGCAAGATTTATCTGCTGGGTGAAGGGCGGCTGATCAATCTGGCGTCGGCGGAAGGGCATCCGGCGGTAGTGATGGACATGAGCTTCGCCAACCAGGCGCTTTCCGCCGAGTATATGGTGAAGAGCGGGTCGAAGCTGGAGAAGAAAGTGCACGTGGTGCCGGCCGACATCGACCAGGAAATTGCGCGACTGAAACTTACCTCCATGGGCGTTTCCATCGACACGCTTACGTCAGAACAGGTGGAATACCTGGCCTCGTGGTCCGAAGGAACGTAAACCCCTCAGCATGAAAGAATGGGCTGAAAACGCGCTCGACACGGCGCTTGCGCGAGGAGCGAGCCATGCCGAAGTGCGCGTGATGGATTCTCGCCAGCGATATCTCTCCACCAAAAATGGCCAAGCGGGGCAAGTGCGCGACTCGCAATCGCTCGGGATCGGCATCCGCGTGATTGCGAACGGCAGTTGGGGGTTCGCTTCCACGCGCGACCTGACGCGCGAGTCCGTGGACGCTACGGCAGCGAAGGCGGTCGAGATTGCAAAGGCCAGCGCCCTTTGTAAAAAGCATGACGTCCGTTTGGCGCCAGAGAGCAAGGTTGTGGCTCGCTGGGAAGCAGAGTGTAAAGTCGATCCGTTCACCGTTCCTGTCTCAACCTGCCTGAGCTTGATGCTCGCAGTTGACGCGGATCTGCGCAAAGTTAGTGGCATCACGCTGGCGGAAGTTTCCATGGACTTCCGGCGCATTGATCAGCTTTTTCTTTCGAGCGCAGGGTCCGACATCCGCCAGATCAAGACGCAGACCGGCGCGGGTTACGTGGCCACTTCGTTTGCCGGAAACGAAATCCAGCGCCGCTCCTATCCAAACTCTTTTGGGGGCCAATACCAGACGCGCGGATACGAGCTAGTGGAGGAACTCGACCTGCCCGGCAACGCGCGGCGAATCGCCGAGGAAGCCGTGGCGCTGCACAAGTGTGATCAATGTCCGGCCGGCGAAATGGACGTTATTCTTGGCAGCTCCCAATTGGGGTTGCAGATTCACGAATCCGTCGGGCATCCGATTGAGCTGGACCGCGTGCTGGGCGACGAGGCGAATTTTGCAGGCATGAGCTTTTTGACCATCGAAAAGCTGAATAAGCTAAAGTACGGCTCGGATATTGTGAACGTGGTCGCCGACGCCACCGTTGCGCATGGACCGGGCCTCGGAACGTTTGCGTATGATGACGAAGGCGTCGCTGCGCAAGCAACCCCGATCATCACGAACGGGCAATTCACGGGCTACCTAACTTCGCGCGAGTCTGCGGCCTCTGTCGGCCACGCACGTTCAAGCGGCGCCATGCGCGCTGAAGGTTGGAACCGGATTCCACTCATCCGCATGACTAACGTGAGCCTGCTGCCAGGAAAAGGGAAACTCGCCGATCTGCTCGCCGACACCGAAGACGGCGTCTACATGGAGACCAATCGAAGTTGGTCCATCGACGACCGCCGGTACAATTTCCAATTCGGGACTGAAATCGGCTGGGAGATTAAGCACGGGCGCAAGACCCGCATGTTGAAAAACCCAAGCTACGGCGGCATTACGACGGAATTCTGGAATTCGTGCGACGCCATCTGCGGGCCGGAAGAATGGGTGCTGTGGGGCACACCCAACTGCGGCAAGGGTCAGCCCATGCAAACCATGGGCACGGGCCACGGCGCGTCACCCGCGCGCTTCCGCAAGATCAAGGTGGGCGTGGCCTACCAATCAAATTAACAATTCTCGGATTGATTCATTGGATCGTTGAGCCATTGCCTTCGTATGTAGAGCTCAAATTTCGCTGTAAAAGGCGCAATTCAATGAATCAATTGCTTCAATGAAAAAATGGATCAATGATCTTATCCCATCAACTCGCCGATGAACTTTTCTGCAAGGTGCTGAAATACTCCCGCGCGGAAGAAACCGAAGCCTCCATTACGGGAACGTCCTACTCGCTCACCCGGTTTGCCAACAACGCCATTCACCAGAACGTCTCCGAAGAAGACCTCAACATCTCGGTGCGCGCCGTTTCGGACCATCGAACCGCGCGGGCGAGCACTAACAAGACGGATGATGCTTCCATCCGCGAAACTTGCGAGGCCGCGCTCGAGCTCGCGCGATTGCAACCACCGGACCCGGAGATGCTCCCCATGCCCGGCCCGCAAACCTACCGCGCGATGGACCGGCTGGACCAGGAGACCGCGCAGCTTAGTCCACAAGTTCGAGCCGAAACAGTGCGTCGCGTGATCGAGCGCGCTGAAAAAGACCATCTCACCGCGGCCGGCGTCTTTTCCAGTGGCTCGTCCGCGCAGGCGCTCTTCAATTCGCGCGGAGTCGCCGCTTTCCACGAAGAATCGGTTTCTGAATTCTCCGTGACCATGCTCGGCGAAACTAGCTCCGGCTGGGCAAAA
>DASZAE010000339.1:0-13595 GCA_035945515.1 Terriglobia bacterium | reverse complement strand
GGCTAACCGCTGGACGCATTGCTCCTCAGTGCCAAAGAGCCTTTGAAACTGCTGGATCGTCATCATTCTGTGGAGTTTTTGCCTTTTCATGCCTCCCATTATATCGCTTTTCATTCGCCGGATCAAGCTTGATAATCATATAGCCACTTGTTCTGCTAATTTGGACAGCCGTGCTCAGAGAGCGCCGCTACAGAAAACATTGTCACTATAATTTGTAATCCTCAAAAGGTATGAATCTTCGAGAGTCGCCGTAATACGTTTAAGCACAAGACGCTGCCTCTCCCCCTCCCCCTCAATTAAAAGCCGGCATGGTTGGGCCACACGGTAAGCTCCAGCGGCGAGCGGTGGAAGACACTTCACGGTGATGACCCCACCTTGCCGGCTCGATTTAGGGGTTCAGGTGCCCCATCCTGCCGGCTTGATAATCCTCGACCGCATGTCGCAGATCTTCCCGTGTGCTCATCACAAACGGCCCGTAACTTGCGACGGGTTCGTTGATCGGTTCGCCGCTCAGGACGAGAAGGATAGAGTCTTCTTTTGCGTCAAGTAAAACATGCTCGCCGGGAGCGCCCAGAAGAGCAAGCCGGGCTTCTCCTTTGAGCGATTGTGACGCATTGACGACCACATCGCCGCGAAGCAGGAAGACCGCCGCATTGTGGCCATCGGGCAGGTCCAACCCAGCGTGATTTCCGGCCTTTAACCGGAGATCAAACAGATTGAGTGGAGTAAACGTTTTGGCCGGCCCTTGGACCCCCTTCAGTTGGCCAGCAATGATTCGCGCGTATCCCCTGCCGCCGAAATCCACGGCCGGGATTTGCTCCTTGAGGATGGCCTGATAACGGGGCTTCGACATCTTATGCACCTTGGGTAGATTCACCCAGAGTTGAATCATCTCGAACGTGCCGCCTTGCTTGGCGAATTCACGCTCGTGCTGTTCCTCATGCACCACGCCTGATGCTGCGGTCATCCATTGAACGTCTCCGGGACGTATCGTGCCGGCGTTTCCGCCGGAATCCCGATGTTCGACAGCCCCCTGGTACGCAATGGTCACAGTTTCAAACCCGCGATGCGGATGTTCTCCCACGCCGCGCGGCCGGGTGGAGGGTTTGAAATCAGTCGGCCCTGCGTAGTCAATCATCAGGAATGGGTCAATTTCCTTTTCAAATCCATTGGAGGGGAAGAGGTTCCGCACATGAAAGCCGTCTCCAACCCAATGGGTTGACCCAGGCCCATATATTCCCACCACTTTCTTTGATTCTGCCATTTTAGTCTCCTTTCAAATCTTCGAGCGCCGGCGGCTACTCTGGTCAGCAGACATACGATGCCCTTCCAAGAGGTCTTCAGCGCCCCGCCCCAACTTGCGCAATAAAACAATCAAGACGCGGCGTTCCTCAGGATCGAGCACCGACACAGCGTGCTCCATCGCCCTCTGGTGGCTGGCAAACGCCTTGCCAATAAGCGAGCGGCCTCGCTGGGTCAAGTGAATGATGCGCGCGCGCCGGTCATTGGAGTCGCCGCAACGCTCGACAAGCCCGCGCCGTTCCAGGCGGTCCACTGCCGTCGTAATCGACCCACTGGTCAGAAGGACTTTTGCACCGAGCACATTGACCGGCAACGGGCCTTTGTGCAGAAGAGACTCCAGGACGCCGAAATCGCTTCGGCACATGCCCAGTTCTTCGACACTACGACGGGCATGGGTTTCGAGGACCCTCCCGGACCTCCACAGCACCAGCCAGAGGTGAACTCCGCTGATGTTGATCTTAGAATCCGGCCGTATTTGCTTTTTCATTTCACTACCTTGATATAAAGATGCTTGAAGCCAAGTAAAGTTACATTCTCAACAAGCACGCAAGCGGCGATAGGCGCAACTTTTTGAAAATGAAGGGCATGTATGTTGGGTGGGTGTACTCTAATGCGGTGGCTACAGAACTATGGTAATGGAAGTGTCGAGATCGGAAGGGTCGCCACGAACGATTTGGCGCGCTACACTCTCGCTGCTATAGAGTCTGTGTGAAAACTCACGTTGCGTGTCATTCTGAGGAGCCGAAGGCGACGAAGAATCTCGTAAGTGTCCTAATTTCAAAGCGAGATTCCTCGCTTCGCTCGGAATGACACCGTTGGTGAGCAGTTTTCACACAGACTCTATGGCCGTTGCGGGTTTAATGGCCGCCGAAAAGTGAAGGCGGCTGGGCGTGGTAACTATGCACGGGCGGGGCTTCAAGGTTCCCACCGTCCAACATCTTCGCTACAAGCGTGTCCAGGCTTTCGAGTTCCGCCTGCACGATCTTTCGCGCGGCTTGCCGCGCCTCTGCCGCATTGCCTTCGATTTTCCCTCTCCATTTAAGCATCGTCTGGCGTGCTTGGCGCGCGACTCTGACAATCTGTTGATGCAGACGATTGCGCGAGTCGAACATTGGAATGGGACACACCTCGAAAGGGCGCCGGGTGACATCCCGTTCACCTTGGAGCCCTTGTGTCTGCCACGGCTTGATTGCCTCGTTTACAAGCGGGCTATTTAGGACACCCACCAGGTAAAGGCCATGATCTTCCGAATCAGGATAGTAACGATAGGTTGCAAAATCAGCAACGAACCCGCGCACCCGAAGGCGGCCTATGCGAGAGGCCTCTCGACGATTAAGCAATGCAGCCGCAATGTTAGTTCCCGATCTGTTATAGAGAACTACGAACTTTTGCTGTGGGTTTTGGTTGGTTAAAAGGCTATCGTAGTTAAGGCGTTCAAAAATAGACTGATTCTTGTCTTTCCGGCGGCGGTTCCACACAGCCTGCACTGCCTTGACCCAATCGTGCATGTAAAATGCCCCCTCGTCAAGGATATCGAGGTGAGTGAGCATTACAAATCGCCCTTCCCTTGGAACTATCGGCAGAGCCACTAGGCGCAGTCTGCGGATAGCGAAAGGCAGCAAATCCTCGGCCAGCACGGACCCGAAAAGGAATTCTGCTTCAACCTTGCCTTGCTGCTCCAATTTCCAGGGGTGTTTTGCGTTGGCCCAAGCCTCCTTTGCAGTTTTCAAGAAGGGTGTTTTCAGGACCAGCCGCTCGCCGGGAGGAGGTTCAACAAACCAGAGGCAGCGTGGGACCAAGGTAGCGCCCTGCAAGACCATAGGATAATACGGTGACCGCTCCGGCGGCTCCGCAAGGAACGACCATTTTCCCTTGTCAGCATGAAGGATGGCCTTCGCTTGCTGCCACGAGACATTTCGCTCGCCGCGCGGAATGTCACCGCTCCAGCGCGTGATTGGGATGTTTTCAGTGATTAAGCGCGAATCGCGTACTAGAACGCAGGCAGGCACCTTGAACAGGCCTTTCACGGCTCCGAAGTCATGGATTGCCGAAAAACCAGTTTTCTGGAAAAGAAGGTGCTGCTTGGCAGGAAGGATCACCGACTTGGGCATGACAAAAGCCATCTTTCCGCCCTCGCGCAGGAACTCGCGCTCGGCATGGGCGAAGAAGACGGTGGAAGTATCGAGCTGCGTGAAAAGCTTCCGATCGGTTTTTTCTAGCAAACTATAGCGAAAAGCCAGTTCCTTAATCTGTGTTTTATAAGTGGCGTCTTGCACGTCTCGAAGCGAAAGCCACGGTGGATTAGCAACGATCACGTCCACTTTCTGACGGCGCAGATAGGCGGGGCGATAAGCGTTTTTGAGAATGAACGCCCAAACGGTGTCACGGCCTTCCTGAACCAGGGTTCCCATGAGCCTAAAGTTTTCTTGCCAGAGAAACCTCTCCTGTGACGAGAAATTTTCAAAAAGCTTGACAACCCAACGCTCGGCAGCAGCCTTGGACAACGCTCCTCGGCTGGCGAAGTCGGCCATTTTATCCACCAGCGTATCAAGATCGCGGCCTCTCTCAATACTTTCCAGTGGGATATAGAAATCACCGTCTACGCCGGCGCTTACTTGCAAGGCTCGCTTTTTCGTGTCCTCTCCGGTCATAAGCGTGTCAGCAAGATATACCCCGAGATAAACGGCTTCAGCATACTTTGGAAACTCATCCGCCAGAGCAAGCAGGATGTTTGCCTTTGCCATCAGCGCGGCGACGGGGTGGACGTCGATGCCAATCACGGAGTCGAGCGCTGCTTTAACAAGACTGTTGCCTTTCAATCCCGTAGAGCGAAGGCGGCGAATCGCGCAGAAAAGAAATGTCCCGGAGCCGCAGGCCGGATCAAGCAACGTTCCTCCTTTATAATCGATCTGTTCTAGGGTCTGCTCCGCAAGCCAGTCGGGAGTATAGAATTCGCCGAGCAGTTGCCGGTCGCCCGGATCGACCAGTTCCTGGTAGAGCATTTTCAGCAAATCTTCGTCAATCTGAGACCACTCAAACTCGCTGAGGCGGCGAAACAGATTAGCAAAGAAGTCGAAGAAAGCTTTCTCAGCGCCCGTTCTGAGACCCCAGGAGAAGAAGTCCGGCTCCGCGAGGTTCTGGATGCCCTTATCGCGGAAGAAATCTCCGTTCATGAGGCCCCGATAGAGGCTTGTGCCGGTCCCTTCCGCGCGAAAAAGCGCGAGCTTAACAATGGCGCGAGAAACCATGGTGAGGTAAGTGTGCTTGATGAATAGCTCCTCATCATCCGGCGCGCTGCCATACACCTTGGCTAGGAGGGCATTCCACTCGCGGAACTTAACTCGCACGCTCGGAAGCTCTTTAACCGAATCAAAAGCGGCCCGGAGAGCCTCGCGGCTTCTGCGGAAAGAAAGGCTGGACGGCCCGAAACGGAGCACTACTTCGCCCGAACGAGGCGGAATCTTTTGACCTGCCGTCAGCAGCTCGTCCAGTTGTTCATAGGCCGTCGCGGGAGATTCCACTTCAAGCTTGAAGGAGCGGACCTTCTCAGGCTGCTTTTTCCTGCGATCATAGTCAAAAATTTCAAAAGTGATGCCGTCCGTAACCACGGCGACATAATCGAACGGGTTCTCGCGTGACCCGAAGTATTTCCGCAACTCGCCGATAGCCTCTTCGCGCTCTGCTTCCAGGTTTGTCTTGATTTCAAAAATCACAAACTTATAGAAAGCGTCAATACGCCCCCGCACCTCAGCGGCCTTTACCTTATGCTCCAAGTCAACTTCTTCGACTTGAATGCCGAAGGCTTTGCGGAGAAAATCCATGAGGAGCGCGCGGCGTTGATCGTGATGCTTGCCCGCTTTGATTGCAGCTTTTGCTTGCTCGCAGTAATCCTGGAGGTATTCCGTGAAACTGCCGGGAAGAGAAACAATCGAATTGGTAAGCATTTCGAGTTCTAAACTGCGCGGTAATCAAGCAGATTACCATATCCTGCCTAGAGCCGGACGGTTGCTCACGGTTCAAGAGGCGGGGAACTGTGCGCGCGTACCCGGTTTCCTGGGTGTATGAGCATACACGTCGGGGAGCTTAATAATATAGGAAAAAAGCGTGGAGGAAACCCTAGTTATTTGGAACGGTGAACGTTGCACCGTGATTGAATAAACAGGCGCACTTGCGCCCAACCGAAGAAAAGTCGAGCGAGCTAACGAAGAACGGAAACCGCTATTATGGATTACCGCTGTTAGAAATAGAACTTCAGCGCAAACTGAATTTCTCTTGGATCGTTCGCGCCGTCACGCACCGAAGTGATCCTGCCAAACGTAGACGGATTGGTGAAATCCCGGAAGCTTGGCAACCCAAACTGGGGCGTATTAGTGAGATTGAACACCTCGGTCCGGAACTCCAGGCGGGTGCTCTCGCTGGTTCGAAAATCCTTAAAAAGCGAGAAATCAAGGCGGTGATAACCGGGTCCGAGCGCCTGAGTGGGCGCGCCGCCTAGGACGGCATAGTCCGTTTGCGAGACGGCCGTTGCGGGCGCAGGATTGGCAAACGCGGCTGCGTTGATCCATTGATTCACATCATGAGCGCCCGCATAAACATTCTGGCCCGTCAGGAGTGCATTGCATCCGAGACCTGCCGATGTTCCAATGGGGCAGCCCACAGTAAAGGGCTGCCCGTCCTCAAGCGTCAGTATCCAGTGAGTTTGCCATCCCGCGACGATTTGGTTGACAACTCCCTTGCTGTGACCCAAAAGACGGTGTCCGCTACCCAATGGAAGCGCATATCCGCCGCTCAGATGGAAGACCTGTGGGATATCAAAATCGCAAAGCGCGTAGTCGCCTTGTATGCCAAAGCCCGGGATTCCGGCTGCGCGATAGCCTCCGATGTCGCCCGTCAGTAGCGTTCGAGCGTCGGTGCGGCATTTCGAATAAGTGTAGTCCGCGAGGAAATTGAACCCGTTGGAAAACTTCCGCTCAAAAGTAGCCTGAAGGGAATGATAGTAGCTATTTCCTTCGGTGAATTCATACGTGGCATTGCGCTGGAAGTCGGGGAAGGGGACAAAAGCTTGCGGGTTCGCGCTGGGAGGGGCAATGTCCTGGATGGTATTCGCGCCGGGTTCTGTGCCCAGATGATGGGCTTGGTTGCCGACGTACCCCAGCGAGACGGTTTGATTGGCCGTGAGTTGATATTGGAATGTCAGATTGTAAGACTCGGTGTACGGACTAAGATAATGAAATTCATCGCCTTGCAATGGCGTGGCGCCCGTTCCCGTTATTCCGAGAGGAGCCAAGGGAATGCCCGAAAATCCATTTTCAAACGTCCCGATTTCTCCGTTCGGATAGGTGATAGGGTTGCCGGGGTTCGGGTTGAAGAATTGCTGCTCGATATCAAAGGGGTAGTTCTGTGAACTGTGAACCTGCGGCTGCTCATCCGCGCCGTAGAACAAGCCGTATCCACCACGCGCCACAAGCCGCGGGCTGATGGTATAGGCGAATCCCGTCCGCGGCCCAAAATCCGTTTTCTGAGCGGTAATCAGCGTCGCGTTGCTTGAGCACACCTTCTGAATGCCGTCTTTTTGGAAGCTGGCAAGAAATGCAGGAGAGAGCAGGTTCTGGTTGCATTTCGCTTGGGGCAAAATGAATTGAGCCTGCCCCGGAGGGCCGTCGCGGAAGGCCGCAAAGTCATTGAAGACCTCAACGCCCGGATCAAAATATTCGTAGCGGAGGCCGAGATTGATGGTCACATTCTGCCGTGCCTTCCAATCGTCCTGGAAATACCCCGCGTAGTAGTTTCGAGTTAAGTCAACGTTCGGAAGGTTCGAAGCGTAGACCTGGTCCGCCCCCCCGGCATTATTGATGCCTCCAGGCACGGTCGATGCCATAGGCGTTAATAGTAATTGAGCGAGACCCGTGTTCCCGCCGCCGGTGCTTGGAACTTCCGTGTAAGTGCCGTCGAAACTGAACTGGCCGCGCGACCATGCGGGCTGATAGAACACCTGCTTGATGTGCTGGAACTCAAAGCCTCCCTTAAAGGTATGCTCCCCATAGACTTTGGTAAGGTTCTCTGTAGCCTGCGTCGTCTGGTTTGGCTCGTCGCTCGGGAGGAAGCTGGAGCTGCCAATTCCCGTCAGACCGGAAATGCTGAACGCCGGCAAACCCCCGTTCTGCGGAACCTGCTGGATGCCTTGAATGCCGAATTGGACCGGAATTCCAAGCGTATACGCATTCGGCTGCACGCGAGACGTTGCCTCGCGGTTCACCCCAACGCGCGCCTCATTAATGAGCGTGGGCGAGAAGGAATGCGTTTCGCTGAGGACGGTGCTCAGCGTGGGATTTTGTTGGTAGCCTGCATTGAAACCGCCTCCATCGGCAACACCTTGAAACGGGGCTGGAGAAAACAATGAATTAAGAGCAAAGCTGACCCTGCCAAATATCTGGTCCTTATCGCTGAAATTGTGATCGACGCGTATATCGGATTGGTCAATTTGATTTTGCAACGCCGGATTGTTGGTGTAGTTATTGAAAAGGCCCGGACCGTTCGCCGCCGGGTACAATTGGAGCAACTTGATCGCGTTCGCATCAAGCCGCGATGACGGCAAATGATTGAGGAGCGCGAGTTGGCTGGCAGAAGTGAAATTCTTCACGCCCACCAGGCTGCCTTGATAAAACGGGTCACGAACAAAGCCCGTGGTCTGGACAGGGAGCCCTGTGACCGGATCAATTTGACCCGCGGTAACAGCGCGCGTGGTGGCGGGATCAAAAACCGTTCCAAGCGGGAACACGCGGCCAAGGGCGTCGGTTCGTATTGCGGATGGACTTGTGAATTGGTCGTTGATCAGGTCTGACAGGTTAGTGAAGCCGCTCGAGGCCTCAAGCGCCGTTGGCACGGTCGACGTAAAGGGCTGGCCTTGCCGGATGCGCGTTCCTTGGTAATCCACAAAGAAGAAGGTCTTGTCCTTCCCATTGTAAATATGGGGAATGATGACAGGCCCCCCGAAGGCAAATCCAAACTGATTCTGCCGGTATTCGCCTTTTTGTATGTGGGCCGTGTTTTCAAAGAAATTTGCGGCGTCAAATTTATCGTTGCGAAGGAATTCCCAGGCATCTCCGTGGAACTGGTTGGTGCCGGACTTGATCGTCCCATTGAGCACGGCGCCGGCCCCGCGACCTAGCTCCGCGCTATAGTCGGCTGTCTGAACCTTGAATTCCTGGATGGCGTCCACCGGAGGCAATAAAACGTAATTGGTGCCGCCCAGAAAATCAACCTGATTGCTATTGTTGTCGAGCCCGTCGAGCAGATAGTTGTTTTGTGCTGGCCGTGCCCCGTTAGCGGAAAACGAGCCGGACTGGTTCAGTCCACGCCCGTCGATATTTGCCATGGAGGCGCCCGCCACAAGCTGCGCAAGAAAGGTAAAATTACGGCCATTTAAGGGAAGATCGTTAATCTGGCGCGCCTCGACCACCTGCCCCACAGAACCATTTTGCGTTTGAAGCAAGGGCGGCGCTGAAGTTACCTGAACGGTTTGAGAAACCGATCCCAGCGGAAGTGTAATGTCCACCACTACTTGCTCCTGGACGCTTACCGAGACATGCGGCTGGGTTACGGTTTTAAATCCGGTCTTTGCCACTTCAACACTATATGTTCCGATTTTCAAGGGGGAGAACGTGTATGAGCCGCTGCTTGATGAAATGGCGGTGACTGTGAAGCCGGTGCCCTCATTGGTCAGTTTAATGTTTGCGCCGGGAACCACTGCCCCTGATTGGTCCTTCACAACTCCCAGGATTTCACCTGTATCGACTTGGCCAAAGAGCGCGGCGCATGTGATTATCATGAGACTCATCAGAGTCATGATTCTTACCAGCCGGTCCAACGCAGTGACATGCTTCATGAGGATTTCCTCGCTCATCTCCCACCCCAAGAGCTAATTGCGAATTCAATTCGAAGCTTATAAGCTGGGTGTGTTTCACATATTAAAATAATCAGCCAACTATTAGATTCACAATAAATAGCATAAGCTGTGGAAACTGGTCAAGGCGCGCATTGAATTTAAACTACGGCTTTGTCTGCGGAGCGGATTCTAATCCAATCATAAGGGGATTAAAGGGTTGACTCTTCACTAGGCAGGCCCATAGAATCGTTACGAATTTACGCCGGACTGAACGAACGGGCATTGAAAGCGGTACGCTGCAAGTTTTCGCAGAAGCTTGCGCGCACCCAATTTGAATTTGAACGGTGGGCCGGGAATGGGAACCTCACGAAGAAAATTTATGCAGACTTCAGCGGTTGCCGCGGCGTCCAGCATTGTGCCAGGGCCTGCGCTTGGAAGCGCGGCCGGTCAATCGCCCGTCCAGCCATCTCTAACACCGCGAGATAAAGATCTCGATCCGATTGAAATCGCTAGACGCCACACGTTTGTGAAAGACTCGCCCACGCCGAATTTCTTTGAAGGAATGCTGCTGGGCAACGGGGACTTGGGATTGTGTGTGACCGTCCGCCCGGATGGGCTTGGCCTGCACATTGGCAAGAATGACTGCTGGGATATCAGGGTAAGCGAAGATAACTACCGTGATCTCCTGACCGAGAGTGAGCTTCTAAACCTGTGGCGTTTGTCGGCAGACCAGGCGAAGAGGATGGGGCATCCCAAAATGATTGAACTTCAGTCGCAAATCCCCATCTTCCGGGACTATGCCAATAGGGCAGAGGCCACCTACCGCAAGCCTTGGCCCCATCCATGGCCTTGCGGGAGTATTTGGATTCATTGGGACCCGCGGCTGGTGCGCGTGGCGCGCCAATCGCTTGATCCCTCGAATGGCTTACTGGTGATCGATCTCGTGCTTGGCGACGCGCGCCGCACGCGCGCCGCAGCCGAGGTGGCCGGCCCGCCATTCAATGCGCCGGAAAAACGCATCCGCGTTTTCTGCCTGGTAGATTGGGATTCTGGCCTGGTTTCAGTTACCACGGACGGCTCCGCGCCGTTTTCGTCGGTGGCCTACTACCCCAATTACGAGAAGGAGGCAATGCTGCCTCCACCTGAGGTGACAGGCGGTGGAGCGCATGGTTTTGGCGAGTTTTTTTGCACCCAACGCCTTCCCTTCACCCCACCCACCGACGATGTTCCCTATCCACCTCCGTCGCCCAAAGATCGCAATTTCGCATTGTACGGCAGGGTTGCCGGGTCATGGACCGTTCCGCAGCCGGATCCAGTTTTGGCGCGTGGCCCTTGGCTTGAGCGCGAGACGCCTCACGTATGGCTGGCACGTTCGGAGCCCCAGCCTTTCCGCCTCGATGTCATGGTGATGACGCCGCGCGATCATCAGGATAATGTCACGCGTGTTCACCTCGAGGTCGAGCACAATGCCCGCGTCGCCGCTTCTGAAATCCAGCGGCGATCGGCGGCGCGCTGGAAAGAGTTCTGGTCCGCCTCGTCAGTAGAGTTCGAAGATCAGGAGCTTGAACGAATCTGGTATCACAATCAATATTTCCTCGCTTGCTGCCTGCGTGAGGGCAAGATTGCTCCGGGCTTGGGCGGCAACTGGATCACCCGAAAAGTCGGCACGTCCTGGCACGGCGACTATCATTTTGACTACAACGTTGAGCAAATCTACTGGGGAGTCTTTTCGAGCAATCATGTGAGCCAGCACTTCCCTTACATTGATCTGATCGAACAGCTGCTCCCCGCGGCCGAGAAATGGGCCAAAGAAAAATTCGGGCTTCCCGGCGCCTGTTTCCCCCTCTCTGCGTACCCCATGCCGAGTTTGGCCAATGCGGACCCCGCACCTCCGTGGTTCTTCCTGATTTGTGATACGCCTTGGGCCGTTCAGAGCCTATGGTGGCACTACCGCTACACGATGAATGAAGATATTTTGAAACGTGTGTATCCCACGCTGCGCGCGGCTGCCCGATTTATCGGCGCTTATGCTAAAAAAGGCGTCGATGGCAAATACCATATCGCGCCCACGCTCTCGCCTGAAAATTACGGCCTCACCGTCGATTTCCGGTTCAACCGCGATTGCATTGTAGATTTGGCGCTCACGCAATTCTTGCTGGATGCGGTTGTTGAAGGCTCCAAGATTCTGGACCTTGATCAAGAAGAGCGCGGCCAGTGGCTGGAAATACGCGAGAATCTTGTTTCCTATCCTGAAACTCAAGGTCAGTTTGGACAGGTCTGGCTCGATGTAGCTGACGGGCCTCTGGAGTGGATTTTCAACACGCCGAATACGGCCGCGCCGGTCTTTCCAGGCGAGCAAGTCGGAATTGGTCTGCGGCCCGAATTGCTCGAAATTGCCCGGCGCACCGCGGAAACCATCCGTCTTGAAGGAGGCAACGATCTTGTGTTCCAGCCTTTGTTTCGCTCCAGGCTCGGCATTCTTAACCTGGATTGGTTCAAAAGCGAAGTGCGTTACTGCCTGCTTCCAAACGGCATCGCCAATGACCGCGCGCGGCAAGCTGGCGGGCGTTATACGGACCAAACCGATTTCGATTTCATGATGCGGATGCTGGTTTGGACGGAAAACTTTTCTCTTCCTGCGGTATTGAATGAGTGCATGATGCAAAGCTTTAGCGGCGCGATACACCTCTTTCCAAACCCCCACGGGCTCGGACGGGCGCGTTTCCAGAACCTTCGGGCCATGGGAGCATTTTTGGTGAGCGCCTCATGGGACGGGAAAAACGTCTCGCCTGTGACGCTCCTGAGCGAAAAAGGCGGAAATGCGAGAATTGCCAATCCGTGGGGACAATCCGCGGCGCGAGTGCTCCGGCTGAGCGACCATTCCGAAATAGAGACGGAAACCGAGGGAGCGATCTTGAGCTTTCACACCACGCCTGGCGAGCACTACCGGGTTGAACCGTCTTAGCGGCGACGCGACCTCATTAGGAAAGGCCCGTGGACGACCGCCCTCCTTTCCAAGTCCAACCCCGAATGAAGACTGCCTCTATCTGAACATCTGGATGACGGCGCTACGAACTTCATGAGTCTCGTATTTCGCTTATTTTTCCAACGTCACAATATCCGCGCTTGACATACACCCCCAAAACGTGTAGTTATTAGCTACTCTATCCAATCAAAAATTTAACTGTGAAAGCGAGGTAGTCCTATGCCCGATCAGCCAAAGTCTAGGCACAAGGAAGAGCCTTTGGTCTCCAAGCTGGTAAAGGACCCCAAAGCTCCGCCCAGCACCCTTCTACTTAGTGGTTTTCTCGGCAACTCGTCGGAGGAGGATCACACCCGCCTGTATCTGGATCCCCAGCTCAGCGATTACGTTGAGATTCCGAACGACGCCATTTTGCACACGGAAGAAATTCCGAAAGACCAATCGCCCTTGGGGGGAACGTATGTGTGGATTCAGCGGGACGCCCAGGTGATTCACGGAAAAGTGGGACCTGACCGCCCGAAAGCCAAGTTTTTGGAGGGACAAATCCAGCAACAGTATATGCAGGCAGCGGGGGGAGCCGCGCCGGTTCCGGCGCTCCCCATAACCAATCCCGCTGTAGGCTGCCACCTGCCGAGCCCGCTCGACGGCTGTCCGCCGCCGCCATCGCCTGTCCCGTGCGGCGGTCCGACGCGGCTTGACCCGGCCGGCTGCCCGCCGCCCACACCGCTCTGCCCAACGCATCCGGTGTGTCCACCCCCGCCGACGCAATTTTGTCCATCGCATCCCTTGGTGTGTCCACCCCCGACCATTCAACTGTGCCCCTCGGTAGGAATTCCGTGCCCGCCTCCGCCGACCCATCAGTTGAATTGCCCGTCGGTGGCCATCATCTGTCCGCCGCCGACGCAAATCTGTCCAACGCATCCCATAGTTTGCCCACCCCCTACCATTCACCTGTGCCCGTCGGTAGGAGTTCCGTGCCCGCCGCCGACGCAAATCTGTCCAACACATCCTCTTGTATGTCCACCCCCACCGACGCACCAAGTGCAGTGTCCGTCGGTAGCTATTGCTTGTCCGCCGCCGACGCCGGTGCCGGAGCTTTGTCCATCGGTAGCCCATGCTGTTTGTCCGCGGCCCAGTGTGATTTGCCTGTCGGTGGCCATTGTTTGCCCGCCGCCAACGCATACTCCGGCGCTGTGCCCGCCTCCTGTGACCCTGCCGCCGCATTGTCCCGTCGCGTCGCCCAACTGCCCGCCGCCGGGTCCGGGAACGCCCGTGGAAGGCGGTGGTGTCGCGCAAGCCGCGTATCTCGCGGGAAGCGTGTTGCCACAGTTAGCTTGCCAGCAGACGGTATATCCGTGCAACGTGTCTGCCGCTTGCACGCACGTCGGATGCGTCACTCACATTAACTGCCCGCAACCGACGACT
>DASZAE010000338.1:0-12998 GCA_035945515.1 Terriglobia bacterium | reverse complement strand
CGCCTGGGCCAGTTGCCGCAGGTTCGACGAGGTTCCCCAAAACTCCAATTCCGGGACCACCCCCATCTGGTCGCCGAGTTCGAGAAGCGCGCGGTATCGGTTGGTGACTTCCAGCAAGCCAATCTCAGCTCCATTGTTGGCCCCTGCCGGGGGCGCTGCGATGCGTTTGCCGCCAATCCGGGCCACCACATCCATATCCCGCTTGGCCTGCTCCATGCCGATGGCCCGCTTGCCCGGATCGTCCACAATCCATTGAGGGAAGGCAATCGCGCTTTCGACAGTCAGGCCGAGATCCGCAATGCGTCTGCGCAAATCCGGCAACGACCCGCCTTGTTCCGCATAGACATGAAACCCGCTGACCCATGGCTCGATGGCTTGGTACCCGGCCTGGGCAGCTACCTCGACCATTTCCACCAGGCCGGATCTGTATCCCTGTAGCGTGGCAAAATTCAGACAATACCGGAATCCAGGGGAGCTTTTGTCAGAGGCAGCGCTGGCGGCTTTCACCGTCGACCCGCATACACCCGCTCCAGCAAGGCTTGCGCTGGCCGCTAAGAAATCCCGCCGCGATGGTTGCATGAACCCAGCTTCTCATGGACTGCTGCTTCTGATCCAGCGGAAAGACGCGCGTTCCGGGACTCTAGAGACCACCTCTGGTTATGCCCGTTTTTCGTCAGGTTGCCGCCTATGGCGCAACTTCCGTGTGGGGCGTGATCCAGGAGTTTCTGAAATTGATTCACACAAGCCCACATATCAGTACCAATCCTGGTCGGTGAGTGCATCGGCGATTCGGCCTAAAACGAGAACTCTCCCGGCAACGTGCGCATTTAGCAGGAAATGCTGTGTTCCGCGCTGGGTTAGACCCGGCAAACTAAATATCGAGAAGCCTCGGGAGCCGTGACTCTTATAGAGTGTTGGCTGAGGCAGCCCCGCCAGGCGCCGCCGCAAAGACCGCCATCATCGTCTACGGCAAGCGCCTAGGCACAACCCTAAACGTATGCACCGATATGGGACGCCAAGTTTGGGAACTTCTCGCGAAGAGCCCTGAATATCGCGGACCGGAAATTTTGTTTTCGCGATCACATGGATGGCTGAGTCAGGGTTTTCTCCGACTCGAATAATCAGAAAACAAGGTCGAGGCCTTTCGGGATCTACCAAAAGCCACGCAAGTGCGGTGACGATGGAAATGCCGCTCGCCGGGCAGTAATTCATCCTCACTCCAGCAAGTCATTCAGAAATGTGCCGATAGCGCGCAGTGCCTGGTTAGCAGCGTGCACATTTCCGACACTGTTGACGAACACGTGCGGCATTCCCATCCAGATGTCCAGAGTTGCATCGACGCCCGCTGCGACGGCGCGCTCCACATAGCGCCGCGAGTCGTCGAGTAGCACTTCGTCGTCGCCAACGTGAACGCGGATTGCAGGCAATCCCGCCAGATTCGCGTAAAGAGGTGAGGCTAACGGGTTCTTGGGATCAGCGCCGCCGAGATAGGAACGGATGAGTCCGGCGGCTTGCGGCCGGGTGAAGTATGGGTCCGCCTCGGCCCGCGTGGCGAAACTCTCGCCCGTAAGAGCAAGATCCGTCATCGGAGAGAGTGCCACCGCGCCTGCTGGAACCACGTTGCCCGGAGAGGCCTGGCGACCGGTCACAGACAAAAGTACAAGCGCGAGGTTCCCTCCGGCCGAGTCGCCGCTCAACGCGATCTTCGTGATTCCCCTCTCAACGAGGCCGCGATAGGATGCCTCTGCATCCTTTACTGCGGAGGGAAACGGATGCTCGGGAGCTAGACGGTAATCGGGCACGAAAGCATCGACTCCTGCGCTGGAAGCAATGTGACCTACAAGGTTCCTGTAGGCCTGGGCCGTTCCCCAGTTGAACCAGCCGCCATGCAGATGAAGCACCGCAGCTCCTTTCTTGCCGTTTACGGCCCTCGCCCACCAGCCGGAAATCCCTCCGACCGTATCGGCCTCAAACCTGACGCCCTGCGGGGCGGCGACGCTTTCAATGATGCTGTTGAACGGGCCGCGGGCGGCACTCCCTTCGAGCTTGCCCTTCATGCCGGCGACCAAGCTGCGGAGAGCGGTAATCGCGGCGGAATCTTCCGGGCCGAGCGGATGGATTGTCGTCCAAGTATCGTAAGTAATGTCGTTCTTGCGGATTGTTGCTGACATTTTTGTTCTCCTTTGGTTTTCCGTACGAGTCTTGCGGTTCACCCGTCTGACGGCGCGGTCTACTGCGACGAAGCTGAACGGCTAGCATCAGCGAAATAGCTTGGGCGGTCGAGATCTGCGATGAGCCCAGGCAGTTTCGGCTCCCAGCCTAATAACGCCCGGGTTCGTTCGCTCGAAGCTGTTACACCCATCCCCACGAACTGCGCGAACCAGCCAAAATGCTCACCGGCCTCTTCGCGAGACTTGGAGACAACCGGCACGCCTAGGCGGCGGCCGATTACCTGAGCAATGTCCAGGAGCGGCACGCCTTCGTCGGCAACCGCATGATACCTGGCTCCCGCGGAACCCTTCTCGATCGCCAGCCGGTAAAGATGGGCAGCATCGAATCGATGCACCGCGGGCCAGCGGTTCATCCCGTCGCCCACATATGCTGAAACGCCCTTCTCACGCGCGATGCCGATAAGCAGCGGAACGAAGGCGTGATCGCCGTCGCCATGGACCGGTGGAAGGCGGACCACTGACACGCGCACTCCACGCTCTGCTAGCGAGGTAGCGGTCGCTTCCGAAGCGCGAGGATACGAGTCGGAGACAGGAACAGGCGGGTCTTTCTCGGTGGCAATCCGGCCCTCCGCAAGAAGCGCAAGCGTGGAACTAACAAGCAGTAGCCGATCGGAACCCGAGAGCGCCGCGCCGAGCACCTCGATGGCGCGCCTGTCGATCTCAGAGTTTTCCTTGAATTTCGAGAAGTCGTGGTTAAAGGCTGTGTGGATTACACCGTCCGCCGAGGCCGCTCCGCGGCGCAGACTTTCCAGGTCTTCGATATCGCCTCGATGCACCTGGGCACCAGCGGCAATCAGAGCCTTAGCACCCGCATCGCTGCGGGCCAGCCCGAGCACCTGATGTCCTGCGTCGATCAGTTCTCGGACAACTGCGGAACCGACAAAACCTGTTGCACCTGTAACGAAAACACGCATATTAAAACTCCTTTCCATGTCTATTGATTGAGTTAAGGTTGGCCAGCACTTCAGAGGGAATCTGCAGCATCGAAGCCCGAAGATTCTCGCGAAGATGCTTGCGAGATGACGTTCCCGGAATCATCAGGATGTTCGGCGAGCGTTGGAGAAGCCAGGCAATCGCAACTTGCATTGGCGTGGCATCGAGGCGCGTAGCTACGTCCGACAAGGTAGCCGATTGCAGCGGAGTGAACCCACCGAGTGGAAAGAACGGCACATGGGCGATGCCGTCACGAGCAAGTGCGGCGATGAGGGCATCGTCAGCGCGATGCGCCAAGTTGTACTGGTTCTGTACGCAAACGATCGGACCGATCCGCCGGGCTTCCGCGATCTGCGCGGGCGTGACGTTGCTCAGCCCAATATGACGTATCAATCCTTTTTGCCGAAGCTCGGCCAGAACTGTTAGGGGCTCCTCGATGGATCCTTCCGATGGTCCCATCATGCCGCCGACTCGAAGGTTGACCACGTCAAGCACATCGACACTGAGATTCTGCAAATTATCATGAACAGCGTCGATCAATTCCTTGCGCGAAAGCGCGTGAAGCCACGATCCATCTTCACCCCGCTGGGCCCCGACTTTGGTGACAATCACTAGGTCTTCGGGATAAGGGGAGATCGCTTTTCGTATGATTTGGTTCGTGACATGAGGGCCATAAAAATCGGCCGTATCGATGTGGTTCACGCCACTCGCGATAGCCTCCCGCAGAAGCGCAATCGCTTCATCGACATCTCGGGGAGGTCCCCATACCAACTTGTCGCCATCTCGCCCTGCAAGTTGCATGGCGCCGTAGCCCATCCGGTTCAATTTCAAAGATGTCCCAGGCAACGTGAAGCTGCCGGCGAGATCAATCTGTTCAGTCATTCGTTCCTCCTTGCGGCCTTCATGATCTTAGCGTGTCAGTATTCAGAAGCGGCTTGCGCCGGAACAACAGGCGATCCAGCGAAAATGCACCGGCCCCTTGGGAAATCAGGATCAGGGCGAGAGCGAACGCCAGCACATAATACTCAGCACCTTCGCCTCCCTGGATAATCAGCCAATCTGTGTAGAAGGCCTGAGCGATCGCCGCCAGAATAAAAGTCACAACGGTATCGACCGCGATACTAGCGGCCGCGATCCGCGTGAGGAAGCCAGAGACTAGAGCGACGCCACTGAAGAACTCAGTGACAACGGCCAATAAAACAAGAGGAGCGGGAACGCTCACCAAGTGAATGAACGAACCTAGAGGGGCGCCAAATCCCGAACCACCGAACCATCCCAGGAGTCCCTGCGCCCCTCGCACGAAAAACAGACAACCTAAGAGGATGCGTGCCGCAGCTACAGCACGATTATCCTTGGTTTCGAAAAGCTTGGTAAGCATAAGCTCCTCCTTTGATTGACAGAGTCGATACGAGACCGTCCGCGCGAGACTGAAAACCTACGAAACTGGCCATCGAGCCGCAGCGTTGATCTCTCGTGGGTCACCCTATTTCCAGCCGCCGCCGAGTGCCTTGTAGAGGTGGACGAGGCTCTGATATTCGCTGTTTCGCGCTTGCGCCAAAGTGAGTTCGGCGCTGAAGAGCGATCGTTGGCTGTCAAGGACATCGAGATAAGTCGCCGTGCCTCCTCGATAGCGCATCAGCGAGACGCTGACGGATTCCTGGAGGTCCTTCACGGACTCTTCGGCGCCCATGCGAACCTGATGGTCTTTCTGGTAGGCAATCAGGGCATCCGAGGCGTCGCCAAAAGCCTGCTGGATGATCTGCTTGTAGCCAATGAGCGCCTGCCGGTATTGCGACTTGGCGTAGCGCAGGTTGTTACGCAGGTAGCCGCCTTCGAAAAGGGGCTGGGCCAGGCTGGCCCCGTAGCTGTAGAGGCCCATGTGCGCGGGCACGCTCGTGCCAAAGAACACGGTGTGGCCCCAGGCGCCGCCTCCGGAGCCGAGCAGAGAAATTTGGGGGAAGAACATCGCCTTGGCCACGCCGATATTTGCGTTGGCAGCGATGAGATTTTGCTCCGCCTGGCGGATGTCGGGTCTGCGCTCCAGCAGGGTCGAGGGCAGACCTGGAGGTAGTTGGGGAGGCAGGGTCTCGCGCCACACCCAGCCTTGCGCCGTTTCGGTCCCCAACGGATGACCGCGCGGGATACCGTGCGGATACTCTCCGAGAAGGATGCTGATGGCGTCCTCGGTCTGCCCGATTTGCCGTTCGAGATCCGGTATCTGAGTATTGGCGCTATCAAGTACTTGCCTGGCCTGAAGCACGTCGAGCCTGGTACCGACCCCGTGCTGAAGGCGCATTTGGGTCAGCACCACAGACTTTTCCTGGGTTTTGACTGTGTCTTGAGTGATTTGGATTTGCAGGTCGAGATCACGAAGCAGGAAGTAGTCGCTGGCGACGTCACTCACGAGCGTCAGCACAACCGTTTGCTGCGCATCTTCGGTGCCCAGTAGTTGCGCCCGCGCGGCTTCCGTGGCCCGCCGGTAGCGACCGAAGAAGTCGGTCTGGAAGGCTACGTCAGCAGCCAGAGAGAAGATGTTGAACTTGATGTTCTCATCATTCTTCCCACCGCTGAAATTCGGGTTGGCCGAGATTTGGGGAAACTCACTGGAGCGGGTAATCCCCAGTTGGGCCCGCGCCGCATTAATGCGTTCCGTCGCCTCCATCAGGTCGTAATTGTTCTTCATAGCGGTTCGTATAAGTGTTTGCATCTCTGGATCGTGGGACACCTTCCACCAGGGCAGATCGGCAAACGACGAAGGCTGCGATTGAGCCCGCGGGGTTATGCCCGGCGCGCGGAAGGTGGAAGGGACCGGCACGTTCGGCCGATGGTAATTCGGCCCGACCTCGCACCCCGCGAGCATGATGGTCGCGAGGATGAGAATTGCCGATGCCGCTTTAGCGCCAAGCCACTGCTCGGAGTTGTTACGCATTTTGCTCACCTCCAGTGGTCACAGGCTCCTCGGAAGCAGGCGGTAGAAAGCGCTGCCTGGCTGATGTGGACCATTTTTCTACCAAGTAGAAACCCGCTGGGATGAAAAAGATGCCGATGGCACTCGACGCCGCCATGCCCCCGATCACCGCCGTACCCATGACCTGCCGCGCAACCGAGCCTGCGCCGGAGGCTACCCACAGCGGCACGCAACCCAGAATGAAGGCGAACGAAGTCATCAAGATCGGACGCAAGCGAAGCCGCGCGCCTTCAAGCGCCGCATCCACCAGCGGCTTGCCTTGTTCGTACTGCTCCTTCGCAAACTCGACGATTAGAATTGCGTTCTTCGCAGCAAGGCCGATGAGCATCACCAGGCCGATTTGCACATAGACGTCATTCTCGATCTGGACCATGTAGTGCGGCAGGTAGACACTCATCAGTGCGCGGCGCAGCCAGAGCACGCCGAAAGCGCCGAACACCGCCACCGGCGTGCTCAACAGCACACTGAACGGCAACGTCCAGCTTTCATACAGCGCCGCCAGAATCAGGAAGACGAAAAGCAACGAAAACCCGAAGACCACCGACGCCGGCAGGCCGTGTCGCGCCTTCTCTTCCTGGTACGACATGCCCATCCAGTCGTAGCCCATTCCGCTCGGCATCGTTTTGTTGAACACGTCGACGAGCGCATCCATGGCCTGATCGGAACTGTAACCGGGCGCCGCGCTTCCTACGATTTCCGCCGACCGATACTCGTCATAGCGCATGGTGAATTCGGGGCCCGAGCGGGTCTCGAATTTCGCCAACTCAGAGAGCGGAACCATCTCGCCCTGGCTGTTGCGCACGTAGAACTGACTGAGGTCCTGCGTGGTCGCGCGGTAGGGCGCTTCGGCCTCCACGTATACCTGCCAGGTGCGGCCAAAATCATTGAAGTAGTTCACGAACTCGCCGCCCATGAATGCTCCGAGGGCCTGATAGACGTCGCTGATGGCGACACCCTGCTTCAGGGCTTTGTCAGTATCCACGTACAGGTATTTTTGCGGCACGCTGGGCAGAAAGGTTGTGGCAATCATGCCAATTTCTGAGCGCTTCCGGGCTGCGGCCAGGAACTTATTCGTTTGGTCAGCCAGGTACTGCACGCTCCGTCCCTCACGGTCTTCTAGCGCGAAGGTGAATCCGCCCGAAGTGCCCACGCCCGGGATCGCCGGCGGGGAGAAGCTGAACACGGTGCCAGCCGGCAGCCGGCTGAGTTCCCGGTTCAGGCGCACGTTTAGCGCTTGATACTGTTCAGACTGCGCCTTGCGGTCGCTCCAGGGTTTTAAGGTGACGAAGAAAAAGGCGTTGTAGCTGGTTCGTACAAAGCTGAGCAGACTGAAGCCGGCGACGCCGGTCACGTACTTAACGCCCGGGGTATTCATCAGGATTTTGCTGACCTCACTTGTTGCAGCCTCCGTCCGGTCGAGCGATGCGGCATTGGGAAGCTGCATGTTGACGAAGAGGTAGCCTTGGTCTTCATCCGGCAGAAAGCTGGAGGGTAGCCGGCTGCCGAAGAACAGACCGGCCAGCCCTGCGGCTGCCAGCAGCACCAGCACCAGCGCGCCCTTGTGAATCAGCCCGCCCGACCAGCTGTGGCAAGCTGCGCTGCACCCTGACTGAGTTGTGCTTCCGCCTGCGCCAACCGGCCCTTGGCCTGGTCGAGCGCCGCCTTAAACGGGCGGGGATCAATCTCAAAGAGTAACTGTCCCTTCCTGACAAACGATCCTTCCTTGTAATCACGCCTTAGCAGGTACCCGGTGACCTCTGCTTTGACGTTCGCATTTACCATTCCGGCCAATGTGCCAATCCATTCGTCGTAGACAGGAACGTTTCTTTGCTCGACAGGCGCAACCTCGACGTTGGGGAGTGGACTGGGCCGTCTCGGCGTTGCTTTCACCTTCGAGCGGCCAGCTACAAACACTGTGGCGATACCCACCAGACAAACTGCTGACCCGAAAATCACTTTCCTTTTCCAAAAGGCCTTCATCTTTATCTCCTTCTGCCCCTTCGCCGCTGTTCTGACGTTTGAACGATTGGGCAATCGACACTCTGCGGAAATATTCTTGAGGCGTCCTGTATTCCCGGCCCCATGCGCTTACCCTCAGCGCCTTTCTGACGTCGTATTCGCCCGGTGCCGCGCGCATCTACATTCGATCTCTTTGACCATGTGAGCTGTCGCTACGCCTTGCGCAATGAACTGCGCACCTTCGTTGCACATCGCGTTCAGAATTCTCTTTCCGTACTGATCGATCACCGTGATGCCGTTAAGATCAATCACACACTTGCGGCCCTGCCGCTCGCTTCGTGCTTTTTCCCAAGCCGACTCGAGCTCTGCCACTGAGGGCTCGGTAAGCTTGCCCTCCAGCACCAGCCGTTGTTCATCCGCTGTATCGGAAATCGTGATCCTGAGCATTTCGACCTCTTGCTTTGGCCAACGGGAGTAACAGGCGCTATGGGAGAATGCAATTGACCAACCCCGGAAGTTTCTTTATTTAACGGCCGCGCAACAAATGGGCATCTACCAAAGGGCTCCGTGTCAGAAACCAACTGACGATCCCATCCAAATCCGGGGTAAAGCCCAAAACGAGCGTTGCGATCAGCGTTACCAGAAACGATATGGCGCTCCTTTGCCATCCGGCTTTTTTCCCGCTGCGATCATCCCACTGGCTCTTTACTTCCGCTTTAGCTTCCATGTTTCCTGTGCTCCCTTGCTTGCTCGGCGCGATGTACGAAGTGCAGTTACTCTGCCAATCGCTCGGATTGCCCCTGCTGCTTAGCCAACCTGCTGAGGGCGCAACGAGTTGGGTGATCCGGGAGAAGTGATGCGCGATATCGAGCAGAAGAGGGATCGCGCTAGCGGATTAGCACGCTGCTGGTATGTTGGCGCCTGGCAAGACCAGGCATAGTAGTGCGGACCGGCCAGCAACTTGTCGCAGGGAAATTGAGAATTGTGCTGTGGGGTCTGATTTAGAGTCTTCTCGGCGGGAACGCCTGACGCTCACGCGTCAATTGCTGCTCACAGGTCTCGGCCGGGCCAGACCGAGTTTGTTCATGCGGAACTGAAGGGTGGAGCGGTTTAACCCCAAGCGCACTGCGGCTCCGTTCTGCCCGCCAACAACCCAATTGGTGGCTTCGAGAACAGCCAGAATGTGCTTTCGCTCAGCTTCCTCGAGGGTGTCCTTCGTCGAGGCGTTGTTGTCCGGCATGCGGCGTTTCAGATCGCTCAGCGCGACGCTGAGCGCGGGTCCTTTAGTTAGAATCACGGCGCGCTCGATCACGTTCTGGAGTTCGCGAACGTTGCCAGGCCAGTAGTATCGGGTGAGAGCGTTCATTGTCTCAACAAGGATTGTATCGATCGTTTTGTTCATCCGGCGGGAGAATTGCTGGACGAAGTGACGAACCAGCGGAGGGATGTCCTCCGGACGCTCGCGCAGCGGCGGGACCTGAACGGGAAAGACATTTAATCGATAGAAGAGATCCGCACGGAACCTTTGCTCCTCCACCAGCGAAGCGAGATCGCGGTTGGTGGCGGCGACCAGCCGAGCGTCCGAGATAAGAGTGCGTGTGCTCCCCAACCGCTCAAATTCGCGCTCTTGCAGCACCCGCAGAAGTTTCGGTTGCAATTCCAGCGGAATCTCGCCAATTTCATCCAGGAACATCGTCCCGCGATTTGCCAGCTCAAAGCGGCCGATGCGCTGGGTGACTGCTCCTGTAAATGCGCCTTTCTCGTGTCCGAAAAGTTCACTTTCAAGAAGGCCCGTGGGAATGGCGGCACAATTGAGTTTCACGAAAGCGCCGGATTGGCGAACGCTGAGCTTGTGGATGGCACGCGCAATCAACTCCTTGCCGGTGCCCGTCTCTCCGTAGATAAGCACGGTCGAATCGGTGGGGGCTACCGTTTCCACCTGTCCCAGAACCTGCCGCAAAGCAGAACTCTCACCGACGATCTCTTCGAAATTAAGCTCGCTGCGAATCTCGTCCTCAAGATAAACTTTCTCCCGGGCGAGTTGATCTTTCAGGTCGGAAATCTGCCGATAGGCGCATGCGTTCTCCACCGCGATGGCCATCTGGCCCGCAACCTGTGTTAAGAAACTGATCTCATCCTCGCTGAAGATCGTTTTTCCCATCCTGGCGAGCGTCAATACACCGACGGAACGATTTCGACTGACTAAGGGGACAAAACACATGCACTTGATACCCATCTCGCATTTGTTAGGTGCGACCCGCGATAATTCCGCTTCGCTCATCACCACGATTTTCCCTGACTGAAAAGCAGTCCCCGCCGGTGATGTGTCGCTCGGAACCACTTTCCCCTCCTCGCACAATCCTTGGCTTTTCGGAAAATCGAGGGCGTAGACATTTAATTGTCCGCCGCGGCAATCCGGCAGCAAGACGGCCGCGCCATCGCACTCCATTACACGACGGATGGCGCCGGAAATGGCGCGCAATACCTCGCGCTGATCCAAATTGGAAACCACCCCGTTGGTGATGTCCAGAAGCAGTTGCAGGCGGTCACGCTCTCGCTGCAACTCCTCTTTTACCCGCTCAGAGGCTCCGATATGAAACGCATCGTCTATCGCCAGCGCTACCTGGTTGGCAACCAGCGTGAGAAAGCAGATTTCGTCCTTGCTAAAGGCGTCCGGCTCTTTATTGCCCACGGAGAGGACTCCGATGCGGCGATGGGCTGTCGTCAGAGGAAGCACACAAACGGAACCGATTCCGTATTGCTTGAGCACTCGAACGCTGGCTGGAAAGCGAGTTTCCTGCTCCACAGACGCAATGACCAGAGGCCGTTGCTCCTGGTACACCCACCATGTCAGAGTTTCTTCCGTGGCCAGTTGCGGGATAGAGATCGGTGCACCGGTTTCGTCAAACGCGCGCAAACGCACTTCATGCGCCTTGGGATCGTAAAGACCGATGCACAAGTAATAGAAGTTCAGCACTCGGCGTAGCTCGCTCGACAGGGTCTGCGGGAGATCATCCTGATTGCGATGCGACATCAGGGTGCGCGACACCCGGAAAAGCGCGCGGTAGCGCTCGGTTAGCGATGTGTCGAAAGCGGGCTGAACGGTGGCATTCATTGTGTCCTCACTAAGGCTGGTGCACAAGCGGCCGGTTGTTTGATGCGTATACCATCATCGGCGTTTCACTCATTCAAATCTGCTGGGCGAAATCCACGCGCAGGCCGCCGTCATTCGTCACGGGAAGCATCTTACGCGTTAACACCGCGACGCCTTTGAGTCGACCAGCTCATCAAATTGGGATTGGCTCACTTCCTCAAAACCGGCGCACAGAGAAGGGCCGGCGTCGTTCACGCGCTTGGCGATTGTCCTGCTCACGGTTTCGCGGCCAATTAAATAGACGCGGTATCTGTCTCCCGCGCTGTCGGCTAGTCTTCCCAGGCCAATCTTCGCACAAAACATCAGTTACTCGGCTCGATGCCGATATGATCGTTCACGGCACTCCGGATTCGCTGCTTGCAGCCCAGATACCGTTCCGTCGTCTGGACGGAAACATGGCCCAGTAAGAACTGGATTTGCTCCAACTCACCCCCAGCCTCGTGGCAAAGCCTCGCGCACGTTCTCCGGAGGTCGTGCGGCGCCAGTTTGGTAATTCCTATCTTGTTCGCGAACTCCTTCACTATATGTCAAACGGTCTTCTCCGTAAGCCCCTGTCCCCAGATTCTGCCTGTCCGGTGAACTCGCCTGAACAACCTTCCAGTGCTAATACCGGCGGCACAAAACCATTCATCCAGCAGTTGTCGCACCCAACCGGGCAATGAGATTGTGCGGATGTGACCCGATTTTCCGATCAGATCGACAATGGCCCAGTGCTCTTCTCGTTGCCGAAGGTGTTCGAACGTCAGCTCGACGATCTCGTGTCTTCGCAATCCACACGTGAGGAGCACAGATAGCAGAGATCGATCCTGTTTACCCTTTAGACGACGCGCGTCGGGTGCTTGCCATAGGGCGTGGCTTTGTTCGGCGCTCAGCCAGTTGCCGAGTCGGACTCCAAGCTTTTTTTCACCCCCTTGACTCGGCGGATGCCTGCCGCCAAATCCGGACTGAGAAGCCCGCAGTCCGCCGCTTCGTAGGCAAGCCGACGTACCGCTCCAAGCTGCAGATTGATTGTTCCGGGTGAGAGTTTCCGGGATTCGAGATGAAGGCGATATCGGAGTACTACGGTCTTGTTGAAAGCGAGCCGCGGCTCCACTCCACGAATTCGTCGATGGCGTGCCGGTATCCGCGCTGGGCATCGGGGCAAGTGAGGCTATTGAGAACGGCAGCTTTGGCGTGATCCAGGTCGGGCAGTCGAAGGACGGTCTTCGGAGCCCTGCATACCCGCTTTGAGGATCGATTCTTCTTCATGGCCAGCGGCCCTCCACGGCCGCTGACCATTACGACGAACCTCAGATCTACCCGCTCACGCAACGAGATTTCCTCCGTCACTCCTGGATCGTCGGCGACACGGAGCTAATCCGGTTTGCGCTCGCCCCCACGCCATTGTCAAGGTAGATTTTAGCCGACGGCCATCCCCCCTGATGGCGCTCCTCGCGTAGCGCGGTCGCTCCCCACCGCCTGGGCGGTCACCCACTCGGTCCAAAGAGCCGTATCGCCGCTCGAAAGGAGCGGAGTACCGTCGAGTATGGCATCCACAAAATTCTTCACGCAAGGATAGTGGACGTTCGCGGAAGGCGGCAGGTCTTCGCAGCCGCCGGGATAGACGAGTGCGGGCCCGCTGAGTGGCGTTAGGTCCATTTCGCCCTCGGTTCCGGTAATGCGGAACTCGTCGCGCTCAATCCGCGAATGCCAGCGGACGTCCACCACTGCACGCAGCTTGTTTTTGTATTCCACCATCGCCGTCGCCGAATCT
>DASZAE010000337.1:0-13949 GCA_035945515.1 Terriglobia bacterium | reverse complement strand
TAAGTGGATTTCAGTTTGGCTCGCGTCCGGTATTCAAGAATGCGGCGCGGAAGCTCGTGCTGTTCGGCGAGGGTTTCAAGCACGGCGGCCACAGTAGAATACTGCCCGCTCTTCTTGAGCTTCTTGCCGCCGGGAAGCTTGAGCTTTTCAAAAAGGATTTCGCCAAGCTGTCGCGGCGAATCCACGTCAAAAGGGCCGCTGGCGAGATCGTAAATCGTATGCGTCAGAGCGGCAAGGCTCTGCTCAAACTCGCGCGACATCTGGCCAAGGATCGCCGGATCGATCCGGATGCCGGCGGTCTCGATCTCCGCAAGCACCGCGGCCAGCGGAAGCTCAATTTCGTCATAGAGCGTCTTCAGATTCTTCCGCCCGATTTCGGGCGCGAACCCTTGCGCAAGACCCAGAATCGCCGATGCGGCGCGCGCGGGCGAATCTGGAAGCCGAATGCCTTTGGCGCGCAGCAGCACGTCCGCAAGCGAGTGGGACGTGGCCAGCGGATCGAGAAGAAAGGAATAGAGCAGCGTATCGTGCGCCACCCCGGCGGCGCTAACAACCTCAATGCCCTCGCTCTTCAGCATCAGGTAAAGAAGCTTAGCATTATGCGCGGCGATTTTGCGGCCATTCAGAGACCTTCCAAAGGCGCTCAGCAGCTTGGATCGTTGCGCCGTCATGCTCAGGGGAACTTCGGCAAGACGTTCACCGTCCGCAAGACCCATCGACATCAGGCGCGCGGAGAAGCCTTCTTCCCCTTCAGTCGCCGGCGCCACCCCGAGGGTAGACCCGGCGGTCTCGCGCAGCCATTCTTCAAGCGCCTCCGGCGTGTCCAACTGCCGGGCCGGTTCGGGGGCCACAGACGGAGGAGGCAGCGCCTCCTGCATGAACTCCCTGAGCAGCGACGTAAAGCCAAGCTCATGGCAAAGCGCGACGATGGCCTCGACATTGGGATCGCCAAGGCTCAGTTGGCCGGGAGCCGCCTCGAGCGGCACAGCGGTGTGAATAGTAGCCAGCTCTTTCGAGAGCAACGCTTCTTTCCTGTGGTCGCGCAAAGCGTCGCGATAACTTTGTTTCGAAGCTTGCTGCCAATGTTCAAGCGCATTTTCCAGTGTTCCAAACTTCTGGATCAGTTCCGTAGCCCCCTTGGGACCAATATAACTGCGCTTCTTCGCTCCGGGTTCCAGGGCCGGTTCCTGGCCCGGCAGCGGACGCGCTCCCGGAATGTTGTCGCTCGGATCACCCGTGAGCGCAATCCAGTCGACCACCTGAGCAGGACCCACGCCAAGAGATTCCTCCACCTTCTTTGGGTCAAAGAGATTGTCCTCGTCCCTTTCTTTCGCGCTGCGCGGAGGCTTGAGGACTTTGACCTTGCCGCTGACAAGCTGGAACAAATCCTCGTCGCCGGAAACGATGAAGACGTCATAGCCCTGCTGCGCGCCCTGATGGGCGAGCGTCCCAATCAGATCATCCGCCTCGAAGCCTGCCTTCTCGACAATCTTGATCCCCATCGCCTCGCAGAAACGGCGCACGTAAGGCATCTGCGCCGCCAGGTCTTCGGGAAACGCCGGGCGGTTCGCCTTGTAAGACTCAAACAGCTTGTCGCGGAACGTGGGCGCGGCGAGATCGAAAGCCGCCGCCACAAAGTCGGGCCGGTGATCCCGCAGCAGCTTCCGCAGCGTGCGAACGAAGATAAAAATCGCTTGCGTCGGCATTCCTTGCGGAGAAACGAGCGGCATCTGCATTGGAGCGAAAAACGCCCGGAAAACCAGCGACATCGTGTCAAAAAGGAAGAGCTTTTTTGCTGCACTCTGCGCCAAGCGTCACCTCCACGGGATCACTTCTCATGGTACGTGAAACTGGGCGGCTGGGGAATGGAGTTGTAGCGGCGGAGAGGGGCTGGGGGTGACAGGAGGGATGGCAAGAAGCCTACAAGTCCTTCACGCGGAACTGGTGCAGGGCGATAGCGAGAGCGATGATCAAGAACAGGCCGGCATAGACCACCATCGCCGGGCTGGGAACGGAGGCACTGCCGAAGGGGGAAAAATTGAGGGCTCCAGCCAGCGGAGACTGCATTTCAAATGCAGCGCGGCGCCACAACGATTCGCTGGGCATGATGATGCTGGCAATGATCCCCGCGTCTACAGCGTGCGGACTGGAGGTGACGGTTCCGATCTGCTCAATCCATCCACCAAGGAACGCAACGCCGTGCAGCCCGAGCACAATCACACCGCTCGCCAGCGTGGAGAACGCGGTGCCGCACAGCAGCGTAAGATTGAGCAACAGGATGCTTTCAAGCCAGACCAGGCAGAGGCCGCGCAACAAGTGGTGCGCGGCGGCCCCGCCGATCAAGTAAGCCACCAGCGCCACTCCGCCGAGCATTAGCAGGACGTATGCGGTGAGCATCACCACAAACCCCAGCCACTTGCCCAGCAGGATGGCGCGCCGCGTAATGGGCTTGGTGGCGACGGCGTGGAGCGTGCCGGAGGTGATTTCGCCCGAGAGCGTATCCGCCGCGGTGAGGATGGTCATCAGCACGGTGAGAAGGTCCGCCGCGTAAAGGCCAACCATAAGCATGTTATCCATAATTTGCCCGCGAATCACCGGGCTGTGAACCCGATGGGCAATATCTTTTGCCTGGAAGTGCAGCCCCGTGGCGAACAGCGCGAGGAAGCCCGCTCCGGCGGCGAGCGCCATCCAGAGCACCTTTTTACGCGCCGCCTCGCGGAAGGTCACGCCGGCCATGATCCAGGCCCCCGTCAAGCTTTTCAGGCCCATCAGAGGCCTCCATCTTCGCCCACGATTTTAAGGAATAGGTCTTCGAGCGAGAGGCGCTGCGGAGTCACTTCGTAAACGTCCGCGCCCTGGCCAACCAGAAAGCGCACAATGTCGGGAAGGTCTTCCGTCGAAGCTACCGGGAAAGTCAGGAGGCCGTCCGCGGCATGAAGCGATTGAACGCGCTGCTCAAGACCTTTCAGAGTTTCAGGCCCAATGTCGCCTGCGCGCAGCGTCACCATGATTTCGCCCTCCAGCAGCCCCGCCAGGCGGCGGGTTTCGAGCACTTCGCCATGCTTGATAAATGCCACGCGGTCGCACGTCACTTCCACTTCGCTCAGCAGATGTGAGTTCAGAAAGACCGTGGCGCCGCGGCTGCGCTGGGCCTTGATGATGTCGCGCACTAGCTTGCGTCCAGCAGGGTCGAGGCCGGAGGTTGGCTCATCAAGGAAGATCAGGTCAGGATCGTTTAGCAGCGCCTGGGCCAGGCCGATGCGTTGCATCATGCCTTTAGAGAAGGCGCGCAGGCGCTTTTCCCGGTGCGGCCAGAGGCCCACTTCGTTCAGCAACTCCGCCGCTCGCGCGCGGATGCGCGAGGCCGCCATCCCATAGAGACGGCCGTGGAACTCCAGCAGCTCGGCCGCCGTGAGCCAATCGTAGAAGCGGAAGTGTTCGGGCAGGAAGCCGATTTTGCCGCGCGCCACGACGTTGCCGGCGGGCGCGCCCAGCACTTGAGCCGCGCCCGCCGTGGGCGTGATCAGTCCGAGCAGCATCTTTACCGACGTGCTCTTCCCCGCCCCGTTCGGACCCAAAAAGCCAAATACTTCACCGCGCGGCACGTCGAGCGTCAAACCGCGCACAGCCACCTTATCGCCGAAAACCTTGCGCAAGTTCTGCGTCTTGAGCGCAAGGTTCGCGGGCGCGGATAAAGTCGAGCCGGCTTGGGAAACATTCATGCGAAAAGAGCGCCTGATGGTCAATTGAGCGAACCGGCCAACGCCAAGGCCTGCCCGGAGTCGCCGAAACCGCGAATCGAATAAACAACGCCGTTCTTTACCCAGATCAAATCATACTCCGCTGGACGCCCGTGTGACGCGGCGCCCACAATCAAATCACCCTGCACACCGTCGACCGGCTCTTCAACGTACGAACTGGCGCGGCTGGGAATGGGCACGACCAGGGTTGATTTCCAATCTACCGTCTGGCAGAAAGCCTGCGCTTCCTGTGGGCTCATGCCCGCCGCTTCGAGGCCGATTTGAAAGAGTTGATTCACGTTCAAGTCCGGCGGAACGCTGACAGTGGGGCTTGGCGCTTCAACGATCATCACGCAGCCCGCGCCGGGCGCCGGCGCATTCTGCTGATTATTGCCTGCATTTGCGGCGCTCGCATTCGCGCCGTGGCGCTCCGCCGCGCAGTTTCCATAGCTGATGACCGCCATTTTGGGAATATGCACGGCGATGGTTTGATCATTGACTGAAGCGGGAATTTGAAGGTCGTTCCGCCCAAAACTGCCGAGGATTTCCTGCAAGCGGTTCTGGTCAAGTTTCATCACATAAGCCTGCTCGCCCACCACGCCGATCCGGGGCGCGCCGGGGCCACTCGCGCTCAAGCGGACCCGAAAGCCTGTCAAATCGCTCGCTTGGACCGCGTCCGCTACCGGCTGCGGTTTTCCCGGCGAGAGCGTGACCGTTACATCGTTCGAGATTACCTGCCGGACGAGAGCCTCCGTATCCGGCCCGGGTGAAATGTTGAAGTCTACCGGAACTACTGTCACTTTCTGCACGCGCAGCATCGCCAGTACCCGCTGCCCCAGACTACGCGCCGGAGCAAACGTAATCAGGAGCACAACCAGCGCCGCCACCGCCGTGGCGCTCCAGGCGGGCATCGGATGTCTTGCAAAAATGGTCACCAAGCGGCCGCCGCGCCGGGGCGGGACCTCCGCTTCCGAATTGAGCCGGGCTTGAAGGCGCGAGAACGCGCGTCCTGGATTACCCGCTTCTCCAGACGCCGGTGGCGCTAATTCATCGAGCGATTGGGCCACCGCGCCGCGCCCGCGCGCGATTGTTTCCAACCGCTTCTGGCAAGGCGCGCACCCAAGCAGGTGCCGCTCCGCTTCTTGCTGCTTCGTCTCGCTCAGTTCGTCATCCAGCTTGGCTCGCAATACTTCATCCGAAAGGCAGTTCATATCTCCTCCTGTTTCCCATACAATCGTTCGTAATGCTTGCGGAATTGGTTTTCTGCGCGGATCAACATCGTGCCCACACCGCCCCGCTTCACCTGCAGGGCTTCGGAAAGCTCATGATAGGAAAACCCGCTGGCGCGCAAGATCAGGATCTGCGCCTGCGGAGGCCGCAAATTGGCAAGCACCCTGCGCACCTGCGCTTGCCTCTCTACTCGCAAAACGTCCTCGAGCGGGTCGGCATCCGAATGGGGTTTGAGCAGCCTTCCCGCTTGTTGTTCATACCGCCCGCGCCGCGTTTCAGCGCGGAGGCTATCGATGCCTAGCCGGGTTGCCGTGCGGTAAAGCCAGCCACCCGGATTGCCTTCGCCCTCGCGGACCTGCGGTTGGTGGTAGAATCTCCAGAAAGCTTCGATGGCCAGATCTTCCGCCCGCGAAGGATCGCCGACGATCCTCTGTAGCACGGCGGCTACGCGCCCATAGTTCTCTTCAAAGATGCGTTGAAACGCTTCCTCAGACCAGCAGGTCCGAGCGCCGCCTGCGCGCTTCTCATCAGTTAATTTCACAAATCCTTCCGCGATAACCGGCACTCGGAACCTCCCAATTCTATGCTATGTAAACGTATGTCAGGCGGAAAATGTGACGGTCAGCCTTTGCAGAGATTATGCAGATGCCCGCCTTGTTTCCCGCGCCGTTGGCCGGCCGCAGAATCGTGCTGGACGAAGCGGCTTTTCTTTGATAGCTTTTCGGGTTGCAATTGGCGCCGGCACGCTCCCGGTTTTGTGCCATAAACCGGGCACCGCAGTAAAACGATTGGAATCTGAATCGTCGCTGGGCTCGAGTGCTCCAGCATCTGCCGCCGGGACGGCGGCGCTACCTCGCGTAGCGTCACTATAATATGTAATCCTCAATAATTCACAATCCTCAATAGGAGGCTTTATGCATCGCCGCAAATTCTTAAGCATGAGCGCAGCCGCTGTGCCCGCGTTGGCGGCCGCTCGCGCGCAATCCGCCCCCGTGCCGCCACAAGCGGCTCAGGGCGTAACTCCCGTATCGCGCAATGCCGACATCTTTCTGTCGCATCGCCTGGGCACTGACCACGCCGAGGCCGTTTCCCTTATGGATATGAATGGCGACGGCAAACTAGACATCGTTAGCGGCGCCTATTGGTACGAGAATCCCGGTCAGCTCAGCGCCGTTTGGAAGAGGCATCAATGGCGTGATGTCCCTGTCTTCCCGTTCCGTATTGCGGGGGAGAACAAGATTGAATTCGTCGCCGACTGCGCCCAGCATGTGGTTGATGTCAACCACGACGGGACGCCCGACCTAGTCACGGCGGCTTGGCAGACCGACGGGATCTGGTGGTATGAGAATCCCAAAGATCCCAGTGTTTATTGGAAGCCGCACTTCATCTGCCACTCGAAGGCAACCGAGGGCATGGCCGTGGGGGATATTAACGGCGATAGTAAGCCCGACATCATCTTTAGCCATTACCAGCCGGCGAATCTGATCTGGATCAACTTCGCTGGGCGCGAGCCAGTGGCGCACTACCTGGGCGGAAAGACGGCCGATGGCCACGGCGTTGGCATTGCCGATCTCACCGGCAACGGCAAGTCGGATATCCTCACCGTTCACGGCTGGCTCGAAAACGTGGACGCTGACCACGACAAGTGGAACTGGCATCCTGATTGGGAGCTCGGCGAAGCCGGTTTTCCCATCCTCGGCCATGACGTAAATGGCGACGGCAAAATGGACATCATCTACGGTCACGGCCACAGTTTTGGCCTCTACTGGCTCGAGCAGAAGGTGAGCGGCGGAAAGCGCACATGGGAACGCCACGTGATCGACGATTCATTCTCCGAAGCGCACGCCCTAAAGCTGGCCGATATCGATGGCGACGGCGAGCCCGAGTTGATTACCGGCAAGCGGTACCGAGGCGATCCCGACCCCGGCCTGTACTATCCGCTCTGCATCTTCTACTACAAGCTTGACCGCCGTACTGCCACCTTCACTCGCTTCCCTATCAGCTTTAACGGCACGGCGGCCATCGGCACGCAGATCATGGTGGATGATATCGACGGCGACGGCGATCAGGACATCGTCGTGGCCGGGAAGACCGGCGTGCACTGGCTCGAGAACCTGCGCGTGGATAAAGTTCCACCCAAAGTCCGCGAGCAAGAACTCTGGCTGAATGTAAATTGGCCGTTCGCTGGAGAGTCCAGCGCGAACAGCCCCGCTGGGCATGAGTTCGATGCCGCCTCAATTGTGAAGTGCGAATAGGCGCACGGCAGTTACGTCGTAGGCGCGAGACAGCCAGCAGCCGTTTGCCAATAGACTTGGAGGAGGCACTACCGTGTCATAGGGCTTTGCCAGACGGCTTTGCCGGCGAAAAAGGGGCCCATACTCTCGATGTATTGAGAAGTTTGGCGGGTCTTGCGCATGGCTTCGACGCAGGCGGAGAGGGGAAATAGTTCGCGCCCGACAAGCCCGATCACAAAATCATTATCATTCTTGTCGAGACCGAAACAGGCCAGCCGGATATCGTGCGCGTAGTCGCCCTCGCCGAAGGCGTGGCCGATCTTACCGTGTTCGCTCAAGACCGGCCCTTTTTCCTCGAGCGTTAGGCTGGAGAATGCGCCCGCGCGCCGCAGCGGATACCATATCGCCCACGGCCACGCAGGGTTGAGCGCCGTTTGACGTGGTTTCTCGACCAACCAGGAATCGAGGTCCGGCTCGTGGCCAATCGCATAGGTGCGGCCAAGCATAGTGTACTCAGGCTTGGGCGCGAGCGCGGCGAATGGGGGCTGCAGGAGGAACGAGCGTAATTCTTCGACAAAAAAAGCGGGCGATTCGCTCCAGGCGAGCAGAGCAACGCCGAGCGGGTCGTTCATGTCCGCGTAGAGGGCGCTTTCAAACCCGGCGGTGGCCAGCGATTGCGCGAGCGGCGCAAGATCGCGCGCTCCGCCAAACGCTTGCAATTGCATGAAGAGTCTGCGACTGGAAAAGACGCGCTCGCCGTTGCGCACCGCGCCTTTCTCACGCAGATCAAGCTCAAAGGGCATGTTTTAAAACCTCATTTATCCTAGAACCGGCGCGCCAACCACCATTGTGGCGGCCTATGGCCGCCAGTCTTCGTTCATTAAAAACCAGCGGACGATGTCTATAAGGGGTCGTCGCTACAATGCTCTCACCTGGTAGAAAGCCGGATCACTCCACCGCAGGTCTGACGCTCAGGCGCTCGGTCTCACGGTAGGTGTGGACGACGCGGTGAAACACGGTGAGGTTCGAGAAAACAACGATCACCCAAAGCACCGGCGCCATGCGGTCGGCGAGAGCGCCGATGATGAAGAGCACAATCCGCTCAGGCCGCTCTAGGAAACCCACCTTGCACGAAGGGATCACGTTTTCGGCTCGGGCGCGCGTGTAACTGGTCATGATCGCGCCAATCATGCATGCCGCCACGAGGACCACATACCAGAAACGAGTGCCACGACTGTAGTAGACGAGCAGCCCGGTGAGCAAGAGGAGGTCCGAATAGCGGTCAAGCACGGAATCGAGAAACCCGCCGAAGGGCGTGACGCGATGGGTAAGGCGCGCGACGGGACCGTCCGTAAGGTCAAAAATCGCCGCTACAATGATTACCACGCCCGCCCAGCGGAAATAGCCGATAGCGAAGAGATAGGCCGCCACAAGATTGATGAACAAACCGATGGTAGTGAGCACGTTTGGATGAACGCCGCGCCGCACGAGGGAACGCACAATCTGGTTAAAAAGGAACTTGCCGCCCCGGCCAATCTGCTCAGTAATCATAAGCTGCTATTCTACGGGGGAACGCGCCAGGAGGCAAAGTGGCAATTGCCGTTACCTCAAACCGGCACGGCTCACTTTTGCTATACTCGCACAGGATAAGGCGATGGCGTTGACCGTGGACGAACCCCGAAAAATCATGGTGCGCGCGACCAACTGGATTGGCGACGCGGTGATGGCGCTGCCCGCGATCGAAGCCCTCCACGCGCGCTTTCCCGAGGCCGAGCTGGTGGTAGTTTCAAAGCCCTGGGTGAGCGGCGTCTATGAGCATCACCCTGCGGTTGACCGGCAAATTCTGTTTGATCCGCAAGGCGAGCATCGCGGGCTAAGCGGCTTTAGCAAACTCATCCGGCAATTGCGCGACGAGGAATTCGACCTTGCTGTCCTTTTGCAGAATGCCTTCCACGCCGCATGGATGGCGTGGCGGGCGCGGATTCCGGCGCGCGCCGGTTACGCGCGCGATGGACGAGCGCCGCTGCTGACTCAACCCGTCGAGGCGCCGCCAGCCGCGGTTTACGGACATCAAGCCTACTATTATCTTCATTTGCTGTTTCGCGCGAGCATCATTGCTCGACCGGAGCCTCCGCGCCCGTTGGTCGAAACGCGGCTCGAAGTCACAACGGATGAGCGAAACTGGGCGGCGAGGCGGCTGGAGTCACTCGGCATTCAGGGTCCGCGATTTCTGCTTGGACTCGCGCCCGGCGCTTCCTTCGGTCCGGCCAAACGCTGGCTGCCGGACCGCTTCGCGGCCTTAGCCGACCGCCTGGTCGAGGTCTTGAACGCTGACGTGCTTGTCTTCGGCTCTGCCGCGGAAAAGCGTCTGGCCGAGGAAATTGCCGGCGAGATGGACCACACGCCGGTGATCATTGCAGGCGAAACCACGCTGCGGCAATCAATGGCGCTGCTTGAACGCTGCCGGGTGCTGGTAACGAACGATTCGGGCCTCATGCACCTGGCCTCCGCCATGGCCCTGCCCGTGGTCGCGGTGTTCGGCTCAACAGACGCGCGCGCGACGGGGCCCTTTGGCCCTTATGCGCGCATCGTGCAGCATCCCGTGCCTTGCAGCCCGTGCGGACTGCGCGAATGCCCAATTGATTTCCGCTGCATGGAAGGCGTCAGCGTGGCGATGGTATACCGGGCCGTGCTCGAGATGGTGCGGCAGCTTGGCATCACCCACGAGCGCGCCGCGCGGGAAAGCGGCAAGCCCTAATCAGGGCTGATATTCATCTTATGCGCATTTCGATTTCCGACCGCGCCGCGTTGCTGGCCCTCATCGACCGCTTCGCCCGGCAAGAGATTGTGGTGCTGGGCGATCTTGTGGCCGACGAATTCATCCACGGCGAGATTGCGCGCGTCTCGCGCGAAGCGCCGGTGCTGATTCTCCGCCAGCGCGAGAAACACACAGTGCCCGGCGGCGGCGCGAACGCGGCGAACAACCTGGCCGACCTGGGAGCGAAGGTCCGTCTGGCTGGCGCCGTGGGTGAGGACGATTCGGGCGACGCGCTACTCGGCTATTTCAAGAGGAAAGGCGTTTCAACGCGCGCCGTCAAGCGGGTGAAAGGATTCGTGACCCCCACGAAGTCGCGCGTGCTGGGCGGCCTTGGGCACGGGCACCTGCAGCAGATCGTGCGCGTCGACCGCGAGCCGCCACGCAAGCTGGACGGCAAAATCCGCCGGCAACTTCACCAGAACGCGCTCCGGTGGCTGCGGGGCGCTTCCGCTTTGCTGGTCTCGGATTACGGCTACGGCGCGGTTGATCCCCAGGGGGCGCGGTCGCTCCAACGGCGCCGTCCCGGTCTGCCGGTGGTCGTGGATTCGCGGCACGAAATCCTGCGTTATAATCACGTGACGGCGTCGACACCGAACGAACCGGAGATGGAGGAGGCCCATGGAGAACGCGCCGGAAATGACCTGCGCGCGCTTCATCGCATGGCCGGGAAGACGCTTCGCCGCTGTTCGCTCAAGGCGCTGCTGGTCACGCGAGGGCGCGAAGGCATGGCGCTGTATGAGTCTGGCCAAAGGCCCAAGATGCTGAGCATTTTTGGTTCCGGGCAGGTGGCGGATGTCACCGGCGCCGGAGACACCGTGATTGCGGCGTTCACGCTGAGCCTGGCCGCAGGAGCGAGCTTTCTGCACGCGGCGATGGCTGCCAACTGCGCGGGCGGCCTGGTCGTGATGAAGAGCGGAACGGCCACGGTGACGGCGCGCGAGCTTCGAGAAGCTATTCGAAATGTATGATCGACAAAATGATCCCGCGCTCCGCGGCGGCGGCGCTCGGCAACCGTTTGCGAAGCGAGGGCCGGGTTATCGTCTTTGCCAACGGCTGTTTTGACCTGCTGCATGTCGGGCACATCCGCTTCCTGCGTGAGGCAAAAGAGCAGGGCGAGGTGCTGGTGGTGGGCGTCAACAGCGACCGCGCCGTGGCCGCGCTCAAAGGTCCCGGCCGCCCCCTGATGCCCGAAGTTGGCCGGGCGGAGATCGTGGCCGCGCTCGAATGCGTGGATTACGTAATTGTTTTCGATGATCTCACCGCCGAAAGCCTCCTTGCTGACCTTCGCCCTCATGTGCAATGCAAAGGCACCGACTATACCGAGGATTCTGTCCCCGAGCGGCGCCTGATGAAGGAATTGGGAGGCAAGGTGCGGATCACCGGCGACGCGAAGCAGCACTCTACGCGTGAAATCCTTGCCGACATCCGGAAGCGTTTTGCAAAACATTAAATCTTGAAATCACCGTTTCCCCCAACCTCGTAGAATGCCCGCCACCTTGCGCAATGTTTTGGTAATCCGGCTCAGCTCGATTGGCGACATCGTCCATGCGCTGCCCGCAGTATCCGCGCTGGGTGAAACTTACCGTGAAGCCGAAATTACCTGGGTTATCGAGCGGCGCTACGCGATTTTACTGGAAGGCAACCCTTTCGTGCGGCGGATTATCCCTTTGGATACTTTGGGTTGGCGGAAACGCTTTGCCTCCGCCCAGACGCTGCGTGAAATCGCCGCTGCGATCCACGCGCTGCGCGAGCGTCGCTATGATGCGGTCCTCGATTTCCAGGGGTTGATCAAAACGGGCTTGATTTCATGGACGTGCCGGTCGCGGCGGCGCATTGGGTACGCAAAATTTGCCCATCGCGAGCCGGGCGCCGGACTCTTCTACACTGAAGAAGCGCCCGTCGCTAAAGGAATACATGTAATTAGGGAAAACATGGCGCTGGTTGAGCGGCTAGGCGCGCGCGCCTCAACCTGGAGGTTCCCGCTCCCGCGTAATGCGAACGACGAGCAGTATGCCGAATCGCGCCTCTCCAGCATTGGAGATTTTATTCTCATCAGCCCCGGAGGAGGCTGGATAGCGAAGCGGTGGCCGCCGGAAAGCTACGCCGCTCTACTCGCTCGCATAAAGCAGGGCCACGAGTTCGCCGGCGTGGCCATCGTGCTTACAGGATCGCCCGCCGAAGAGCCGGATATTCGCAAGATTCTCGAAACTGCCGGCAACCAACGCAGTTATTACATTCCCGCAACGCTCGGACAGTATATTGCTCTTGCGCGCCGCGCCCGGCTTTTCATCGGAGGCGACACCGGACCAATGCACCTTGCCGCCGCGCTGGGCACGCCGGTGCTGGCAATCATGGGGCCCACCGATACAATGCGCAACGGGCCGTTTTCGCCCGACGATATTGCGCTTTCAAACCGCGCGCCGGTAAACCACACGCGAAGGGGAAAATCTTCCGAATTCCTCCAAGGGATTTCGGTGGATGAAGTTGTTGCCGCCGCGGAGCAGCGCCTGGCGAGGGCCCATGCGCATTGACTATGGCGCTTGGGCGGCGCGGTCGCGGGTGCCCTTAGGATTTGCTTTCGCGCTCGCCTTTCTCATCGTGAGCCATCCCACGCGCCAGTCAATCGCCGCCGGCATGATTGTGGCATTCGTGGGCATCGTGATCCGGGGGCTTGCAGCAGGTTGTATTGAAAAGAATGCCACACTTGCGACAGGAGGCCCGTTCCGCTACACGCGAAACCCGCTCTATTTTGGCAGCTTCATTCTGGGCGCGGGGTTCATCATTGCCGGAGACTCCATTCCGCTCGCCATCGCATTCGTGATCCTTTTCGCGCTGATTTACGCGCCCGTCATGCGTCGCGAGGAAGCGTACTTGCGCCACCTGTTCGGCCCCTTGTACGACGATTACGCGCGGCAAACGCCCCTTTTTTTTCCCATCCCGGGCCGTTCTTCAAAAGGCAGGGCTGAATTCCACTGGCGTCAATACTGGAAAAACCGCGAATACCAGGCGGCCATCGGCTGGATCGTGATTTTTATTTTTTTGTTTGTGAAGTCAATGTTACGATAACGCGGGGTCCGGGTTAACGTTTTCCGTGATTTCACCGTCTAACTGCTTATGCCTTGTTGCTTCATGCGAAGGGCCGCGATTGCATTCACGCTTGTCCTTCTGAGCGGCGTCCTCTTTGCACAAATCCCAACGCCACAGGCCGTCTTGCCCTTCAATCCGGGCGAGACGCTGAATTACGCTATCACGTGGTCCTTATTTCCTGCTGGAGAAGTTACGTCTACGATTGGCGAAATTGGATCGGGACAGGACGACGCCTACCAGATCAATGTCACGGCGCGGTCGAGCGGCGTCGTTTCGCTGCTCTACAACATCGATAACGCCTATCACGCTACGGCGGATCCCAGGACTCTTTGTTCCCGCCAGATCGAAAAAACGATTAACGAAGGCGGCCGCCATAAACAAACCCACATTCTGTTTGACAGCGGAAAACGAGAGGCGATTCTCGACGAGCGTGACATGGGCAAGGCGGGCCACCCGCTGAAACATTCGGAGAACGCCATCCCCGCCTGCGTCGAAGATATCGTTACCGCATTTTACTACTTGCGCCGCCAGCCGATGCAGGTTGGCGACAAGATCAGCGTCCCAGTCAATGACGGCTCGAAAACTCATACTGTCGTCGTGGACGTGCAAGCGCGCGAGCAAATTAAGACCCCGCTTGGACCACGCTATGCGTTCCGGCTAGAGCCCCGCGCTCTGGGCGACCTTTATAAAAAAAAGGGCCGCATGTTGATCTGGATTAGCGATGACCATGAGCGTTTGCCCCTTCGCATCAAAGCCATGATGCTGATTGGCACCATCACGGGCAACCTGCAATCAGTGACTTATAAACACACATCCTCCACGCCCTGATTTGGCGCGGCG
>DASZAE010000336.1:0-12580 GCA_035945515.1 Terriglobia bacterium | reverse complement strand
CGGTCTTTAATATCTAAAAGCCGGCGGCCAGAGGCCGCCGCTACAACAGCCCTTGTCCTCAGACTCCAGGAAGAGGGCTGTTATTCCCTTCTTTTCAACCCTCTACTCCAGAAGAGGGTTGCCCCCGAAGCGTGACGGGTGAGAGGCCTCTTGCTACTCCATCTCTTCGCCGGCCGCCGTGTAATTCTCAAAGCGCGTGTAGGGCTTGATGAATACGAGCTTGAAGGGCCCAGTGGGACCGTTCCGCTGCTTGCCGATATCCAGATTGGTGATGACGCCGGGATCGTCCGAAGCGGGATCGGCCTGCGCACGATGAATGAAGATCACCATATCCGCGTCCTGCTCAATCGACCCCGAATCGCGCAGGTCGGAAAGCTGCGGGTCGCGCCCTTTGCCTGCTTCGGGGGCGCGGCTAAGCTGCGAGAGCGCGATCACAGGCACGTTCAGTTCTTTGGCAATCGCCTTCAATCCGCGCGAAATGTAGCTCACTTCCTGGTTGCGACTCTCGAAGCGGCCATGACCGGTGATGAGCTGGAGGTAATCGATAATCATCAGGTCGAGAGCCTTCTCAGCTTTCAACCGGCGCGCTTTGGCGCGGATTTGCATAATGCTAAGCGCCGGCGTGTCGTCGATGAAAAGCGGCGCTTCGGCCAGCCTCCCCAGCGCCTTCGACATTTTTACCCAATCGTCTTGGCTGGCGAAGCCCGTGCGCAGCTTGTGGCTGTCAATCCGCCCTTCGGAGCACAGGAGCCGGATCAAAAGCGATTCCTTGCTCATCTCCAGCGAGAAAACGGCTGCCGCCTTCTTTTGCAGCGTCGCGGCGTGAGAAGCGATGTTCAGGGCCAACGCGGTCTTGCCGAGCGAGGGCCGCGCCGCCACGATAATCAACTCGCCCGGCTGAAGTCCCGAAGTCATGCTGTCGAGCACTTCAAACCCTGTTTCGATGCCGGTCACGCCCTGGCGGCGGTCGAAAAGCACGTCGAGTGTGCCGAAACTGGACTTGACGATATCCTGAACGCGGAAGAATCCAGATTGAACTTCCTTGCCGCCAATCTCAAAAAGCGCGCTTTGCGCCTGGTCGATGAGCGTTTCAGGATCGTCCGTGCCATCAAGGCAGCGCGCGATAGTATTGTGCGAGGCGTTGATGAGGCTGCGGACGAGCGACTTATCCTTGATAATGCGCGCGTATTCGGAAACGTTGGCCGCCGATCCGAAAGGCACGCCATCTGTCAGCGACGCGAGGTATGCCGGTCCGCCTACCTTTTCGAGCAAGCCGTCCCTGGCAAGCTCTTCGGAAAGCGTCACCAGTTCGGTGACGCGGTTCTTCTCCGAAAGTTCCGCCATTTTCTGGAAGGCACAGCGGTGGGCTTCCGAATAGAAGTCGTTCGAGGTCAGAACTTCCAGCGCCACGTTAAGCGCGGCGTTGTCGAGCAGAATAGACCCAAGCAAGGCTCGCTCGGCTTCGAGGTTATGGGGCGCGGGTTTTTCGGTGAGGGAACCGGCTGGCATCGGCTAAAGATTGACTCGTTCGGGCGGAAAGGTCAAGGCGGTTTGCGCGCCCGTAAATGTGCCTTCCGGGAAATGCTGTCTTGCACAGAGGCGCATGGCAGGTTGCGGTCGCGTCGCTGTCATTACCTCACTGCGGCGCGCCTCGTGTTTATCCTAAGAGTAGCGCGGACCTGCGTTTTTCAGGTCCGCGGCTTGTAATTTTCCGGTGGACAAGCCGCAGACCTCAAATACGGCGGTCTGCGCTACATACTTCGCAGCGGACATTTACTCTGCCTTCGGAGTTTCAGAAGCTGGGGGTGGAACAGGTTCGCCCTCTGCCTCAACCGCAACCTTAATCGCGGCGGTGACGTCGCGGTGCAGGCGCACCGGAACGCCGTGCTCGCCGATGCTTTTCAGCGGGCTTGGAAGATGAATCTTTCTGCGGTCGATGTTGTAGCCTTGCGCCGCGAGTTGCTCGGCGATATCGATCGCGGTAACGGAGCCGAAGAGCGCCCCATGCTCGCCGGTCTTGCGCTTGAAGACCAGCCGCACCTCTTCCATGAGCTTAGCGAGATCCTCGGCGTCAGCCCGTTCCTTTGCCTCCTGCTTCAGGAATTTCTGGCGCTGCTGATCCACCCATTTCCGGTTCTGCACGGTTGCAGCAATGGCGAGCTTTTTGGGCAGAAGGTGATTGCGCCCGTAGCCGTCCGCCACTTTGATGATCTGCCCGCGGCTTCCCAGCTTGTCGATGTTTTCAATCAGAATGACTTCCATATTTTGCTCCAATAGTGTTGGCGGCTATAGCTGTGGCGCCTCTTATAAGCGTCGACCGCCGGTGTTTATTGAATGTTCGATTTGGCCCCCCTCACCCGTCCCGCTTCGCGGTCCACCCTCTCCCCGCGAGTCGGGGAGAGGGGCGGGAGGACATGCCTTATGATTGATTCTCGCCCTCTCCTTCCGCGAGAGGGTGGCGCGAAGCGCCAGGCGTGGGCTGATCTGCCCCAATTCCGGCTAACTCGACTTACAGTTGCGTGGCGAAAGGCAGCAATGCAATATTGCGCGCGCGCTTGATGGCCACGGCCACCAGCCTTTGATGCGGCGCGCAGGTGCCGGTCAGACGCCGGGGCAGAATCTTGCCGCGCTCGGAAATGAATTGGCCGAGCATTCGCGCTTCCTTGTAATCCACCACGTCAATCTTTTCCTGACAGAACTTGCACACCTTGCGGCGCCGGAAAAACTGGCGGCGCGGTCCGCCGGCGGCTCCGGGCGGCCCGGCGGGGCGCCCGGGGCGTCCTTCGGGACGGTTGGTTCTCTTCATCATGGGCATAGTCGATGGCTCCTTTTAAGCCTGGGTTGCCTCGGGTTCGCCGGTCGGCGCGGCTGGGATGGGCGCAACGTCTGGGGGCGGCTGCGTGCTCGCCTTGGGCCGCTTGGCCTGTTTTTCCGCCCTCGCCTTGGCCAGTTTGGCGGCGCGCTTCTGCTCCTCATCGATGCGCACGGTAAGGAATTTGATCACGGCGTCCGTCACTCTCATGCGCCGTTCAAGCTCGTTGACCGTCGCGTGAACACCCTCAAACACGAACAGCACGTAGAACCCCTCGCGCTGCCGCTCAACGCGGTAAGCCAGCCGGCGGCGGCCCAGCTTTTCAATCTTCTCCATCTTGCCGCCCGCGCCCGTGACGAAGCCCTCCATCAGGCTGACCAGCTTTTCAACTTCTTCCTCCGGCGTGTCAGGCCGGATAATAAACATCACTTCGTATTTGTGCATGAAACCTCACGATCTTTCAGGATGACGGTTATAGCGATTCATCGCTGTTTCAATACCCTCACGAATCAACACGTCCGCTGCCTCAGCGGCAAGGTCAACCATCGCGGCCACCGTTTCGAGGTCCGCCTTGCGAAAGCGGCCAAGCACGTGGGCAGAGAGATCGCTCACGGGATGATCTGGTTTAACGCCCATGCGGATGCGGCTAAATTTGTCTGAGTCCGCCGCGCCGATAATCGACTTCAAGCCGTTGTGACCGCCTGCGCTGCCGTTTGGCCGGATGCGCAGGGTCCCAAGCGGCAAAGCCGCTTCGTCCACCAGGACGATCAAATCTTCAATCGGAATCTCATAGCGGTCGAGCAATTTCACAATCGAAAGCCCGCTCAGATTCATGTAAGTCTGCGGCTTGGCCAGCACCACTTCCGTATCGCCGATCCGTGCGCGGGTTGTCAGCGCCTGCGCCTCTGGCCGCGAAATCTCCACGCCGCATTTCTCCGCGATCCGGTCGGCGGCCATGAAACCAAGGTTGTGAGGCGTCAGGTAATATTCGTAACCCGGATTGCCCAGGCCCGCGATCAGCTTTCGTCCGCCCGTCTCTTGAGCCGCCATTTATGTGACAGGGACAAGAGACAAGGGGCCAGGGACAAGCAAAAACAACAGTCTTGACCCTCGTCTCTTGCTACTTTTCCTTTCCTCCCTTGCTTTCCTTGCTTTCGGGGGCGCTCTCTTCAGCGCCTTCTTCCTCAGCCTTGCCCTTGCGAATGACTTCAGGCTCGGCTGTTGCGGCTTCGGCGCCTTCAACCGCTACAACCTCTTCTTCAGCTTTGAGCGCCACCACGTGAGCCACCACGCGGTTCGAATCGCTCAACACCTTAACGTTCGCCGGCGCCGGCAGATGGCTCACGCGGATATTCTGGCCGATCATCAGCTCGCTCACGTCCACCGTAATGTTTTCCGGGATATCGTCCGGCAGGCATTCCACTTCCACCTCGCGCAAGGCAAATTCGAAAATGCCGCCTTGCAGCTTCACGCCCTTAGGCTCGCCGGTAGCGTGAATGGGCACTCGAACCTTCACGCGGGTATCTTTGGTGACGCGGACAAAATCCACGTGCAGGACGCCGCCGCGCACCGGCTCGCGCAGCCAGTCCTTCAGCATCACGCGCTCGGCGCTGCGGCCCTCAATCTCCATCGTCAGCACCGAGGTGTGGCCCGCCTCCGTGTGCAGGATCGGCGCAAGCTCACGCGGATTGACTGACACGGCGACCGCTTCCGCGCCCCCGCCATAAACTACGGCGGGCACGTGTCCTGCGTGGCGCAGTCGCCGCGCCGCATTCTTCCCGCGCTCGCTGCGAAGCTCGGCGGTGATCTTTAATGCTTGAGCCATAAATTAAACTCCTTCAGTCATGAGCAGGGACAAGAGACGAGTGACGAGAGTCAAGGGACGAAGGACAAATTCGTTGACCTTGCTCGTTCCTTGTCCGTTCCCTCTCGTCACCTGACTCTCGTCCCTGTATTTCTAGATAAACAACTTGCTCACCGACGTTTCATCGTGAATCGAGCGGATGGCGGTTGCCAGCAATTTGGCCACGCTCAGCACCTTGATCTTGCCGCTCTCCCGGCCTTCAGGATCAAAGGGAATCGAATTGGTGGTGACAAGCTGCGTGAGCGGCGACGACGCCACATTTTCAATTGCGTTGCCGGCAAAAACGCCGTGCGTGCAGCAGGCGTAGACCTGGCGCGCACCGTTATCGAGCAGCGCCTGCGCGGTCTTGATCAGCGTGCCGCCGGTGTCAATCATGTCGTCGATAATCAAGCACGTCTTGCCCGCAACCGCGCCGATCACGTTCATCACCTCAACGGTTTGCGCGTCTTCGCGCCGCTTATCGATGATGGCGAGCGGGGAGTCCAGCCGCTTGGCAAAGGAGCGCGCCCGTTCGACGCCGCCCGGATCGGGCGAGACCACCACAATATTCTTCAACTTCAGCTTGCGGAAATAGGCTACTGTCACCGGCGTGGCGTAGAGGTGATCCACCGGAATATTGAAATAGCCCTGGATTTGCCCCGCGTGCAGGTCCATCGCCAGAATGCGGTTGGCGCCCGCGGAGGTGAGCAGGTCCGCCACCAGCTTGGCCGAAATGGGAACGCGCGGGCGGTCTTTGCGATCCTGCCGTGCGTAACCATAAAACGGGATCACTGCTGTAATGCGGTCCGCCGAAGCCCGCCGGAAAGCGTCGAGCATAATCAAAAGCTCAACCAGGTTGTCGTTCACCGGACGGCACGTGGGCTGAATGACAAAAACGTCTGCCCCGCGCACGTTCTCCATGATCTGCAGCCGGACTTCGCCGTCGGGAAAGCGGCCAACGTGAGCCTTGCCCAGATTCACCCCTAACTGGGCGCAAATCTCCTTCGCAAGAGAGGGATGAGAGTTTCCCGAAAAAACCTTCAGCGCGCCGTGGTTTCGCTCCCTCATACGTGTGTGCTCTAACCCTTCGCCGGATTTCCTGATTCTCGATGGCTGGGAGGCCTGGATTCGAACCAGGGTTCCATGCTCCAAAGGCATGTGTCCTACCACTGGACGACCTCCCAACGGTAGCTTTCTATCTCAGACCGCCGCCTCTACGAAGTAGTTAATCCGGTCTTGTGGTGCTCCATTTATGAATAAAAGTTGCTCCATAAATGGAGTGCCATTGATTCTAAACAACTTCTTGGGTTCGTTCCGTCATTTTGGAGTGCGGGAGCTTGCTCCCGCTGTATTCCGCGACAGCTTGCTTCGGGCGCGGGCGGGACACTCCCCAATCAAAACGGCAGCAGGCTGCCGCACTCCACATAGAGTCTATTGGGTCACGATGAGATTTTGAGACGAATGAGATGGTTTTTATTAGAAACATTGATTCTAAACAACTTCTTGGGTTCGTTCCGTTAATTCGCAAACAAACGCTGGTGATATTCGGTGCGATCCAGAGTGCGGGTAAAAAATACACGCCACCCCCTTGGCACAAGAATAGCGGCTTGTTTTGATTGTCGGGCGGAAACGAATAGGGCGTAAAGTGCTGAACCACTCCCGGTGAGGGAAGCAGTTTCGGCTCCGGCCCGGATGAACTGGTCCTTGACTCTTCCCAGTTCTGGCCACTTTGCGAAAACGAACTTTTCAAAGTCGTTTTCGGCCGGTCCCCAGTTCTCCAAGGGGAATTGTGACCACACACCGAACCCATTTACTTTACGGTTTTTTGCCGGGGATGTCAACTTTCCAGCTTTTTGATAGGCTTCCGGGGTTGAAATGGCAAAGCCGGGATGGACCAGCAGGCAGATCCTTCGAGGAAGCGCCGTCAGCGGATAAATCTCCTCGCCGCGGCCGCACCCTAGTACACGGCCTCCGAGCAAGAACAGCGGCACGTCTGACCCTAACGCCGACGCAACCTTGAAACGCGCGGACCATTCCAAACGGTTTCCCGTGAGCCGCTCAAGGCCAAGGAGCGCCGCCGCCGCGTCGCTGCTGCCGCCTCCAAGGCCGCCGCCCGTAGGTATCGACTTCTCCAGGTGGATGCGAAAGCCGCTTTTGAATTTTGTTTCCGCCTTCCAAAGTTCGCAGGCGCGGTAAACAAGATTGCGGCGGTCGCGCGGGAGAGACGGATCACTGCAGGTAATTGTGATGGCCGGTTTCGCGGAAAGTGAAATTTCCAGGCGGTCGTGGAGGTCAATCGTCTGATAAACGGTGCGGATTTCGTGAAAGCCATCGGTGCGTTTGCCGAGGATTTTCAACCCTGTGTTGATTTTGGCAAACGCGCGCAGACGAACAGTTGCTGATGCAGTAGCCTCCGGCTGCCGGTCTTTACTCTTTAAAAACCGGCGGCCGGAGGCCGCCGCTACAATTCGATTCATGGCGGCGTAAAGTCGCCTCTACAATGTGCGAGGCCGGGCTTACTCAGCAATCTCTTCAGTCTTTTGAGTCGTTCTTGGCCAGATGGTGCTCGACCTGTGAAAGGCTCTTTTGCAATTTGGCGGCCTCGGTGGCGTCAAAATCACTATCGGTTGAGGCCGGCCACTCTTTGAGCGCCTGCCGCCACTCATCCGCCGCCTCGCGCTCCTTGCCTAGCTTCAGGTAGACGTGACCCAGGTGAGCAAGCACGGTGGGGTCGGTGTTCAGCATCTTGGCCGCTTTCTGGAGTGGCGCCAGCGCCAGGTCGTAGCGGGCCATTTTGTAATAGGCCCAGCCCAGGCTATCCAGGTATGCGGCATTGTTAGGGTCTATTTGGAGGGCTTTCTTAATGTACTCCACCGACTGATCAAGCTCAATGCCGCGGTCGGCCAACATATAGCCCAGGTAATTGTAAGCCTCGGCGTTAGCGGGGTCGGTGGTTAGAACTCTCTTGAACTGCTCTTCCGCCGGTCCGTATTTTTTCTGGTGCTCATAGACCGCGCCCAGAACAAATTCGGCGTACTCGTGATCTCCAGGCTTCAGGCTGGCTTGATCAAGCACCTGCCTGACGGCGTCTTCCGCTTCCCGGTAGCGTTTGGCTTCGTTATAAACCTCCGCCACGCGAAGCTCCACCGCTGGGTCGGCATTGCCCTTTTCGAGCGAGCGCAGCTCCTGAACCGCTTCGTCAACGTGTCCCGACTCGCCCAGCAACGACGCTTGAACCATCGTCAACTGGCGGTTTTTGGGATATTTCAGCAGAGCCTCGCTCGCTTCGCCGAGAGCCTTCTGCTTTTGTCCTTGCGCCTGGAGTGTTTCGATAATCAACCCTTCGCCCCTCGGACCTTGATCATTGCCCAAGGCGGTAATCTGCCTGAAGGTGGCGATGGCTTGGTCATACTTCCGCTCCTTGCGGTAGATGGTCCCAAGTTCGGAAAGGAAAATGGCGCGGTTGGTGGCTTCGCCTCCCGAATACTTGCCGTCCGGGCTGGCGGTGCTGCTGAGCAAGGTCTCAAGCAACTGGATGGCCTTGTCGTCATTACCCTGAGCGTCTTGCACCAACGCTTCCTCATAGGCCACTTCCGGGTCGTTTGGGATAATATTCCGGGCTTGCGCCAGCTCTTTCTCGGCATCAGAGAAGCGGCCCTGGGCTTGGTCGAGTTGCGCAAGACGGAGATAGGCCATGCCATCCTGCGGGTTGCTTTTGATCACCTGTTCAAGCTGCGCGCGCGCGGGCTGGACTTGATTGGCCTCGAGCAGCGCGTCCGCATACTGCCGGCGCACGTCGGCGTTTTCAGGGTCGAGATCGACGGCGTCCTTATAGGATTTCAATGCCTGATTCACCGCCCCGGTCTTGCTGTAAGCGAGTCCCATCAGGGCCAGCGTAGCTGGACCCCGCTGATTATCGGGGATTCTTTCAAACACCCCGATGGCTTCTTTGTAATGTTCCTGGTCAATCATCAGCTTGCCGAGATAATCCAGCGCCGATGCGGAGTCGGGATGCGCGCCAGCCACTTTTTTGAAGGTGGCCTCTGCCTTGTCCGTCTGATTGTCCAGCCAATATAGCCGTCCGAGCAACACCGCCGAGTGAGTATCTGTGGGCGCGAGGCGCATGATGGCCTCATACTCATGGATCGCTTTTTCAAGGTCCTGCTTTTGCTCAGGCTGGCCTTGATTGCTGCCGAGGTTGTGCAGGTAGATGTTGCCCAGCAGCTTGTGCGCATCTAGGTCGTTCGGGTTCTTTTTCAGAACATATTGCGCCTCGTCCACTGCGTTGGTGAGCATTCCAGCGCGCCAGTAAAGGTCCCCAAGCCCGGCATGGAGATAAAGCGAGGTTGGATCGTCGGCAATTGCTTGCTTAAATTCGCTTACTGCATGGTCAATATCTTCGCTACGGTTGTATATGCCCGCGAGCTCTTCGTAACGCATGGCCAGCATGTAATGGTAGTACGATCCCGCGTGATCAGGAGCAGGAGCGGATTTCTGAGATGTCTTGGTCTCTGAAGGTGACGTGGGCTGCGCCCGGCCAGATGCCGTTATTAATCCTGTAGAGACTAAAAAGAGGGTCATCGCGACCCCCGGCTTTCCTGCTAATCCTGGCATAGTTCCTTCTTCCTCTTCGGCTTCCTAGCCGGCCATTATTCCTCTCGTGATTATGCCACACTCATTTCCAGACCGCAAAATTGTAGCGCCGCTCCTTTACAAGCTTAGACGCCGCTTCAACTCGCGGTGTTACATCTTGACTCCGCGAACGAAGCGCCGCTTACTTTCTGCCGCCCTCCCATACTGTCTATTGCTTTCTACGTGCCGGAGCCGGCAACGGATACTACAATCTGCGCATCCAATTATGTGAGTGCATTAGGGTGAGAAAGGAAAGGAGAAAAGTCATGAAGGCTCGAACAAGCGGATTGAAAACCCTTTTGGTCTTGATCGCCCTGGTTGCGGTAACGTTTGCAATGGGAGCTTCTAGTGCTCTCGCGACAACGACCGCGCCCCCTACCAACGATAGCCCGAGATATGAGGCTTGGCTGACCAAGCAAGTGCGCCACGACCTGGTGACGCTCCCGTGGTACGGGGTGTTTGACAACCTTGAATACCAGGTTCACGGAACTGAAGTGGTTTTGAGTGGACAGGTGGTGGATCCCGTCACGAAGTCCGATGCGGCGAACACGGTGAAACGGCTGGAGGGCGTCACGCGCGTGGAAAACAATATTCATGTGCTCCCGCTCTCGCCGGCGGATAATAGCATCCGCATCGCGGAGTACCGCACCATCTATTCGGAACCGGCGCTCAGCCGTTACGGATTGGGAGCCATTCCGTCCATCCACATCATTGTGGATAACGGGCACGTCACGCTGGAAGGCGCGGTAGATAGCGCCACGGACAGCAATATTGCTGCTCTGCGCGCCAACATGGTGCCCGGCGTGTTTTCGGTTACAAACCACCTGCGCGTGGGGTGAACCTCACATCGCAGTTTCCTCCCCAAAAGGCTCGGCCCGCGCCGGGCCTTTTTTTTTGCGCTTATGCAGGTAGAGCCACGGTAGGCGCTGGCGCGCCTGAGCTCAGGATGTTTTGTAGCGACGGCAGCTGGCCGCCGGTTTTTTATTATTAAAGGCCTGCTGCGAGACGCCCCGCTACAGTTAGGACGTTTGATAGCCCGAGACGAATGTCTTCATAGCCGACGGGTTGTACTTCAGCTTGCCGGAGCGGATCATCTGCTGCTTCAAATTATTCTGGTAAAGCTCGAACGCCAGGTCGCGTTTTTGCTGCAACAGTTGATCGGTCAGCGTCGCTTTTTGGGAGGCGAAATCGGCTTCGTTGGCGGGAGTATGGGCGACAACCTGGAATACCACGTATGTTGACCCAATGGAGATGGCGCTGCTAGTTTGGCCGGGTTTCAGGGTAAAGGCCGAAGCCAGTGAAGACGCGGGTATGCCATCCTGCACTTGGTCTTGCCCGGTGAAATCTTTACTCTGCTGCACCTTATATCCTGCCGTCTGGGCAAGCTTGACAAAGTTCCCATTGCTTGCTTGCGCGGCGAATTGCTTAGCCTTTTCCGCCGTCATGATCTGGCCTTGCGCAGCGCGATAGTCCTGTTCTACCTTCTGCTCAACCTCGCTGAGAACGGGCAAATGCTCCGGCACAATTTTGGTGACCATAATGACGGCAATGCCCTTTGGCACTTGAATCGGCTCGCCGGGCGAATTTGGCTCTAGTTGGAATGAAAGATTTTCAAATGCTTCATTATTTCCCAAGTCGGGGACCGGCTGATCATAGGCGAAGAGCGGCGTTTCGCCCGATTGCAATCCGTTTTGCTTAGCAACCGCGTCGAAATCCTGCGGGTTGGCTTTGACTTCGTTCTCAATCTTGGCTGCCAGATCGTTTTGCGCCTGTTGGAGCATCTGTTTTTGAAGCGTAGCCTCGATCGCGGCCTTCACTTCAGAAAAAGGCTGCAAGTGAGCCGTCTGTTTGTCTTCTACTTTGAGGATGTGATAGCCATATTCTGTCTTCACCAGGTTGCTGATCTCGCCCGGCTTCATGGAGAACGCAGCGTCTTCAAACGCTTTCACCGTCTGGCCGCGCTTGATCCAGCCCAGCTCTCCGCCGTTCTGCGCGCTTCCAGGATCCTGCGAATATTTCTTCGCCAGGTCGGCAAAGTTGCCGCCAGCCTTGACTTGCGCCAGCACCTTTTGCGCAAGCTGAAGCGTTTGTTGTTCCTGCTGAGGCGACTCGCCCGTGGTTTTAAGCAGGATATGCGATACCTTGACCTCATCCGGCACCTGGTAGTCGGTGAGGTGCTGCGTGTAATAATTCTGCAGTTGCGCGTCGCTGATTTCGATCTTTGACTTCACCGCGTCAGGAGGAATCAAGATGTACTTCACCTGGCGCTGTTCGGACATCTTGTACTTTGCGCGATTGGCGAGGAAATACGTGTTCAGCGCCTGCGGCGTCACCCGCACGGCGCTGAAAAACTGCGTAGGCTCGAGCACCACATAGTTAATGCGCGCCTTTTCGTTGCGCTGTCGGAAATCCTGGAGGATCTCATCGGGCGTCACTTGCACTTCGTCGGTCACCGCGTCACGCAGTTTTTGCAGCAGGACGCTCTGCCGCATCTGCGCTTCGAACTGGGGCACGCTCATCCCGGTGAATTGCTGCACACGGTCTTGATAGGTCTGCATGTCCACGAACTGGCCGTTTTGATAAAACAGCGGATTCTGCCGCAGCGCGCTCAGCAGTTCCTGGTCTGAAACTTCGAGGCCCATCTTCCGCGCTTGCGCCAGCATGGCTTGCTGCATCACCATCTGATTGAGGGTGGTGTTGGCGATGCGCGCCACCTCGCCTGGATTCGATCCCGAAGATTGCAATTGGTTGTTCACCATCTGCTGAAGCGCCGGAACCGTGATCTGCGCCCCATTGACAGTTGCGAGCACGTTCGCCTGGGTGATGTTCCCTTCGTCGCCGCTTGGAAGAGGCGCGAGCGTCAAAACCATTCCAAGCGATAGGATTGCTAAGGCAGCAATCAAAAACCACTTAACCCACTTCTTCCGGTTTGGCCCAAAAAACCTGATCATTAATAAGCTCCAGCGGAACTAAAAATCCCCTTGGGATTATAGGCCCATGCCCCGCTTGGTGGCAAACGCGCTGGTGGCCGTGGTACAGCCTATGCACATCGTATCCCCCCTGTGGGGTTGAAGTGCCTCAGTCCTCGGAGGAGAAGTGAGCTGGCTGCCTTGGTCTTGCCTTTCGTTCGCCGCTAACCGAAGGAGCCCGTTGGGCGACTGAGGTTAGCGGCGAACGGCGCCCCTCGCCGAGGGGTTGAATTATAAAATGGCCGGGCTATGTGCGCTCCGGTCTCTTACTTCAACGTGATCCGCAAGATGCCCAACGCTTTCGATTACCGGCTCCGCCTCGTC
>DASZAE010000335.1:0-9713 GCA_035945515.1 Terriglobia bacterium | reverse complement strand
GGAAGAGGGCGAGTGATGGCCATGGAAATCCTGATTCCAAATCCCGCGGTGCGGAATTTAATCCGCGAAGACAAAATCCACCAGATTTACTCCGCCATGCAGTCGGGACAGGAAAAGTTCGGAATGCAAACCTTTAATCAGGCTTTGCTGGCTCTTTACCAGAAAGGTTTGATTCCACTCGAAACCGCGCTCGCAAGATCGAGCAACCCGGACGAATTGCAGGACATGATCAATCGCGGCGCGCCGGCCGCCCCGGTGTCGGGCCTCCGCCCGTCACCCGCGCTGACGCCGCTCAGGCGCTAACTCCAGGGCATTCACAAGGGCCGGTCAGGCAATCATGGAGGCGCGGCTTTAACCCGCTGGAAAAGCGCCAGCCGCGCCGATCTCTGTAGCGGCGGCCTCTGGCCGCCGCTACAGAATCAGACGCTGCCGCTACAACGAAATAATCCGCCGCTTTGCATAGAAGAAAGGAATGAAAGCCATGCCTACATCCCAACTTCCCACAGCCGCGAACCGGCCCCGCTCGCTCGGCGGAGGGGGCGTCTTGCTTCCGGGAGGCGCTGGAAATCTGATGCGCGGGCCGGCTCCCTCAAAAGCCGGGGAGGAAAGACCGCGCTCCGCCGCTGAAACGAAGACGCGCAAGTCAGGCGGAGTAAAGGCCAAGGACCTCGCTATATTCACGCGGCAGTTTTCGGTGATGATCGATGCAGGACTGCCGCTGGTGCAATGTCTTGAGATTCTGGCCTCCCAGCAGCCGAACAAAAACTTCGCGGGTGTCTTGCGAGGGGTTCGTGAGTCGGTCGAAAGCGGCGCCACGCTGGCCAATTCGATGCGGCTATATCCTAAGGCGTTTGACCATCTTTACACGAACATGGTGGAAGCGGGTGAAGCGGGCGGCATCCTTGACGGCATTCTGCGTCGCCTGTCGTCTTACATTGAAAAAGCGGTCAAGCTCAAGAGGGCCGTGCGGTCAGCGATGATCTATCCTGTGGCTGTGCTCGTGATCGCGGGCGGAGTTATTTTCCTGCTTTTGTGGAAGGTCGTTCCGATCTTTGCGTCGTTGTTCGCCGGCCTCGGCTCGGCATTGCCGTTGCCTACGCGAATCGTTATCGGCCTTAGTCACGGAATCGCAAGCTTTGCCTGGATGATTATTCTGGCGTTGATTGGGGCCGGCGTGGCTCTCCGGCAATACTACCGCACGCCGGGTGGCCGCATGATGATCGATGGGCTGATTCTGAAAATTCCCGTGCTCGGGATGCTCATGCGGAAAATCGCCGTGGCCCGATTCACCCGCACGCTGGGGACGCTGATTACAAGCGGCGTGCCCATGCTGGAGGCGCTCGATATCACGGCTCGCACGTCGGGAAATGCTGTGATCGAGGCGGCGCTCCTTGAAGTCCGCCGGGCAGTCGAGGGCGGCCAGACGATTGTCGATCCTCTCAAGGCGACCGAAGTTTTTCCCAGCATGGTTGTGCAGATGATTGGAGTAGGGGAGCAGACGGGCGCGCTTGACGCCATGCTGCAAAAAGTGGCTGATTTTTACGAAGATGAAGTGGATGTGGCGGTGAAAGACCTCCTCACCGCCATGGAGCCCATGATCATTGTTTTCCTCGGCGTTGTTGTCGGCGGCGTGGTGATTTCAATGTACCTCCCGTTGTTCAGCCTGATCGGGAAACTTGCCGGCGGCGCAGGATAACTCAGTTGTAGCGGCGGCCAAAGCTTGTAAGGGGCCGCCGCTACAACTCGAACACCCTAGTGAGCCATCGCCTTCAGACGGCGGCGGAAGACCAAAGCCAATCCAAACAAACCCAACCCAAACAAGCTGAGTGAAGCCGGTTCAGGCGTGGGAGCCGCGTCCACCGATCCGTGATCAAAATCGGCCGTGATGGACGACGGGCCTGACGCCGGGCACGCGGGATATGCCGTGGCCGGAGGCATGCCCAGCAGGCAGGCCAAGCGTTCTGAAGTAGGCAAGTCAAGCGTGATGTTAACGATTGCGCCGGGGTCGAAATCCGGCGCCAGAGTCCCCGTGAGGTGATGCAGGTTCACGGCGAGCGTGTCGTTGAGGTTCGCCGTCAATCCGCCGCCCGGCGCCTGCGCCAGGTCCACAAGACGAAGATATCCCCTCAGCGTGTTAGACCCATCTTTGAAGGTGAAGCGAAGCGGGCCGCCCGAAATCCACCACATATTCGGATTCACCGAAGGCGGATGCGCGAGCGACATCGTGAGCGGCTGGGCGGAGGCGATGGCCGCAATAGAGAACTTGCCGAGCGACGATCCGCCGTTTGTCGTGAGGACCGCGCTCGATGAGATGTTCCCAAAGATGCTGATGTCCACCGTTGAGCTTGCAGGCGACGTGCTGGAAAAGGTGAAGCCGGCATCCGGGTCCTGACTGAGGCTGATGTTGTCTCCGAAAGCGCGCGCGCATCCGAAGACCAGCACCATGCAGCAAAGCACATAGTTCATCCACATTTTCCTTTTCATATGTTTTATCTCCTGTGAAGTTGTGACGCCTGGCGGCTTGGCGCGCGCCCGGCATCGCGTGTAGGGATGGCTTTCCCGTCCGGTTGAAATTTGGATTCCGGCGGAGCCTTGCCGGAACGGCGCGTCCTGCCCTGCAGCCGCCGGCGTGATTTAGACAGACGGATGCCCGTGAAGATAAATTGCATCTTCTAGGATTCGCCAGTCTGTGTGACAATATGCCGGCCCCGCCGCCGGCGTGTGATGGCGCGTCATCTGACGCTGCGCTCGCGTCACTCTGCTTGCCAGATTAAACACAGCTAAGGAGTGAAAGTTGCGGTAGTGTTGCCGGGCTTTAAGAAATTAGGGGAGAGGTTCGCTGCATGGAGGGGATATCTTGCTTGTATTATATGTCTTATTTGTTTTAACTGTCGCTTATGGTGCCGGGCTTATTGAGAATTACAAAAAGGCCGGAGGCCCTCACCCGGCTCGCGGAGTTTACCCTGAGCGGAAATACCGGGATTCTTCGCTGCGCTCAGAATGACAAGCGAAGGGCTCGCCACCCTCTCCCGGAGGGAATCTGTGTTGCAACCGCAGTTGTAGCGGCGGCCTCTGGCCGCCGGTCTTTACTATTAAAATCCGGCGGCCAGAGGCCGCCGCTACAGCACATTGCCCGCAGTTATCACACAGACGCCCGGAAGGAAAAGGCGGGAAATGGGAAAAGCAGAACGATTCTGCGCGCAACCGCGATTGCAGCAGCGGCCTCTCGCCACCGGATTGTACAATTAAAAAAGGGCGGCCATGCCTGCAAAGGGCCGCCGCTCACGCTGTTGGCCGCACGTCGGTGGACGTGCCGCCCGCGGCGGGGATGTAGCAATTCAGCGCGTAGTCCATCACCATGCGGTCGGCGTTGAATCGCCAGCCCAGCGTGCGGATGGCTCGCTTCATGCGCTTGATCCACAACACAGGCAGCCCGTGTTGATCGCGCTGATAATAGAGCGGAATCACCTCGTCACCTAGCACCCGCAATAAGTCGTCTCCGTCGCGCCCGTCCTGCAGATCGACGTTGGAGTGGGTCCTGCCATTGCCAATGGCAAATCCGTTGAGCCCGTCGTAAGCTTCAGCCCACCATCCATCAAGCACGGAGAGGTTCAGGCCGCCGTTCAGGACCACCTTCATGCCGCTCGTGCCCGAAGCCTCAAAAGGCCGCCGGGGATTGTTCAGCCACACGTCCACGCCTTGCACCAGATACCGCCCAACGTTGATGTCGTAGTCTTCAACGAAGACGAACTTATCGGCAAAGCGCGGCTGGCGCATCAGGTCCGCAATCTGCTGCAGCATCCGCTTGCCGGGTTCGTCGCGCGGGTGAGCTTTGCCGGCGAAAACAAATTGCACAGGACGCTTGGGGTCGTTCACCATCAGAGAGAGTCTTTCGAGGTCGGACAGAATCAGGTTGGCTCGCTTATAGGTGGCAAAGCGGCGCGCAAAGCCGATGGTGAGAGCGTCTGGACTGAGCAGGCGGCCAAGCTGCCGCAGGGTTTCGGGAGGCTCGCCGCGCCGCTGTGCCTGTTCCACGGCGCGCAGGCGCACAAATTCAATCAACCGCGCTTTCAAGCTCAGGTGCGCTTCCCAGAGCTCGCCGCCGTCAACATTTTCAATCGCTTCCCAAATGCGCGGCTGGCCGCTCTGCTCGTGCCAGCCCGCCTCCAGGTGCCGCTCGTAAAGCTGAAACATTTGCGGCGCGAGCCAGGTATGCAAGTGAACGCCGTTGGTGACGTGGCCGATAGGCGTGAGGTCTTCCGTCTTGCCGGGATACAGGCACGACCACATGGCGCGCGTCACTTTGCCATGCAGCGCGGAGACGGCGTTGGCGCGCCGCGAGAGCTTGAGGCCGAGCACCGTCATGCAAAATGACTCGTGCGGGTCGCCGGGAGTCACTCGCCCGAGCGCCATCAGCGCGTCGTGTGAAATGCCCATATTCTCGCGCAGCGGCCCAAGATGCTCCTCAATCAAGTTGGGGCCAAAGCGGTCGTGCCCCGCGGACACGGGCGTGTGCGTGGTAAACACCACTTCGCGCGCCACGCGCGCCGCCGCCTCGTCAAAGCCCAGGCCTTCTTCGTGCATCCGGTCGCGGATTGCTTCGAGCACGGCAAATCCGCTGTGACCTTCGTTGAGATGAAGCACGCCGGGCGTGATCCCCATCGCCCGCAAAGCGCGGAAGCCGCCCACGCCCAGCAGCAGTTCCTGGCGGATGCGGATGCGCCCGTCGCCGCCATACAGCCGCGAGGTTAGCTCGCAATCTTCGGGAGCGTTTCCTTCCACGTTGGAATCGAGCAGCAGCAAGTCGCGGCGCCCCACCTTCATGCGCCACACTTTCGCCCGGATTGTGCCGCCTCGTGTTTCAATTTGCACCATCACCGGCTCGCCGCCAGTTCCGATGGCAAGCTCCATCGGCTGCTCGCTGGCCTCGGTCTTGATATATTCTTCCTGCTGCCACCCATCTTGGTTGAGCCGCTGGCGGAAATAACCCTGGCCGTAAAACAACCCCACTCCTGTAAGCGGAATATCCAAGTCAGACGCGCTTTTGATGTGGTCGCCCGCGAGAATGCCGAGCCCGCCCGAGTACACCGGCACGGACTCGTGCAGCCCGAATTCGGCGGAGAAATAGGCCACCGGGCGCGGCCGCAAGACCGCCGCGTATCGCGCTCCCCAGGTGCGGTCCGCCTCCAGGTATTCCCGCTGGCGGTGGTAGGCATAGTTGATGCGGCTGTGCAGCGCCAAATTCTCCGCGCGCCGCTCGATTTCGGGAAGGGAAATCTCGCTCAGCAGCGAGATGGGGTTGTGGTTCAGCTCCCTCCATCGCACCGGGTCAAGGTCGCGGAACAAAGCGGTTGAATTCGCATCCCAACTCCACCAGAGGTTGCGCGCGAGCGACCACAACCGCTCTTGCACGGGAGCAATAAAGCGGTCGAGGGTGCGCGCCTCGCTCACCGCAGGGGCAACCTCGGCAGCGAGCTCAGTCAGCATCCGCACTTCGTCGTCGGAGAATGCGCGCGGCTCGATTGTTTGCACCACCAGCACGCCTTGCAACACCCCGCGATTGATGAGAGGAACGCCCAGGAAGGATTGGTAAGCTTCTTCGCCGGAATCTTTGAAGTATTTGAAACGCGGATGGTTTTTGACCTGCTCCACCGCGACCGGACGCACTTGCTCGGCCACCAGGCCTACCAGGCCTTCGTGGACCGCCATGCGAAGCGTTCCAATGCACTGCGGACGCAGCCCAACCGTAGCTGCCAGCACCAGGTTGGCGCGGTCTGGCTCGAGCAAATAAGCCGAGCAGACGTTGGTTCCGAATCGCTTGGCGATGAGCGCGACCACGTTGAGGAGGGTTTCGGCCGGTTTGCCCTCGCCTTTGGCCAGGTTGCCCAGCTCCTCCAGCGTCAGCAAATGCTTCACGTCTCGCTCTGGCAAATCACCACCTTCGGCCTGCGTGAGTTCGTCAATGTGGCCTAATCCAGCGTCCTGGGATGTCATCTCTATTTTCTTTAAACCTTTCAGTTCCAGCTTACAACGTATTCATCGGCAAAATCCTACTTTAGAAACGTAAAGGCTTCGCCACTTTTTTGCAACCCCAATAGCGGGGGGGTTGTAGAGGCGGCCTTTGTCGTAGCGCCAGCATTCCTTCGCGGAGTTTACCGTGAGCCTCTTCGCTTCGCTCAGAGCGATTCGAAGAGGAGCGAATCGGCTCAGGACAGGCTTTGCCGGCTGTTACACAAAGATATGGCCCGCATCGCCGCTGGGCTCGAGCGCCCCAGCATCTGCCGCCGGGACGGCCGCGCTACCTCGCGGAGCGTCACCATAATATGTAATCCTCAATAATTTTAAATTTACAATTTTGCAAAAAGCCGCAGGTCTTTCGCTACAAATCTACAAAAAAAGCCCGCTACTCTGAGACTTTTGAGACAAATGAAACGGTTTGCAAACCGCGCAGCCGCCTCCGAAAATTAGAAATGTTGATTCTAAAGGGGTCCTAGGGTTCGTTCCGTAATTAACGAATATCAAGACTGCTCCGGCACCGTTTCCCTCACCCGCCCTCCTTCGTCGGGCACCCTCTCCCGGCGGGAGAGGGTGGCGAGCCCTTCGCTTGTCATTCTGAGCCCTTCGGCTTCGCTCAGGGTAAACTCCGCGAGCCGGGTGAGGGATCTCGGCGAGAACTACCTGATCAGACCATGCCCGTCCATCTCTGCCGGAGCAATGTTGATATTCATGCCGTGATTTTGCTCGTTTCAGCGTTTCTCTCGGGGCCAATTTCTAATATCTGAGGGTTAGCTTTGTAGCGGCGGGCAAAGCCTATAAGGGGCCGCCGGTCTTTACTATTAAAACCCGGCGGCCAGAGGCCGCCGCTACAGATTGAGCCTAGCGCCGCTCTGAGACTTTTGAGACAAATGAGACGGTTTGCAAACCGCGCAGCCGCCTCCAAAAATTAGAAATGTTGATTCTAAAGGGGTCCTAGGGTTCGTTCCGTGATTTTTTGTTTGTGTTTCATTTCCTCCGGCCATTTTCTAATTTTCGGCGGTAGCCACGGTCAATCGAGTTGTGATTGACCGTGGGCTTGTGCTCGCATAGGAAAAGCCCACGGTCAGGAAAGCACTGACCGTGGCTACCAGCTTTGTAGCGGCGGGCAAAGCCTATAAGGGGCCGCCGGTCTTGACTATTAAAATCCGGCGGCCAGAGGCCGCCGCTACAGATTGAGCCTAGCACGCGACTTTGAGACGTTTGAGACAAATGGGATAAATGGGACGATTTTTTGCCGGCTGGAGCTAAGCAGGCGGGGGTAGCGGCGCGACGCCACACTAAGCATTTCTCGTCTGAATCTTAAAGGCAAAGGCTTGCTTGCAGGGTTGATGCTCAGCCAATTCGGAGGGAATGTCGATCACTAACGTTTCTCCTTGTTGGCGCCACTTCAGCGGTTGTCGCGCTCCCAGCATAAAGATCTTTGACCCAGGAACTGGGCGGGCGGACTGCGCTTTGAACTCACGTCCGGGCCATTTCATGCTGATGGCATAAACAAATTTTTCATTCTTGCTGGTGGTGAACCAGATGTCGTTTCCTTCTTTAAACACCTGTCTTGGCCGCGTCTTGTAGATTGCCTCGCCATTCACCCTCAGCCAATCCCCCGCGTATTCCAGCCTTTCCACAGCTTCCGGCGCCCAGGAACCATTGGGCATAGGGCCAAATCCAACTTCAAAATTGCCTCCTTTAGCCACAACGCCGATCAAGGTTTCCAAAACCCATTCCTTGGGGTGATAAACATCACTGGGGATATAAGAAAAAGACGTCCCGCAGGGATAGATCACCTTCCATAAGCCTTGGGAAAGCCCCCCAGGAATTTCTCTCTCGGGAGTATGGTAGTCTCCATAAGCGCCAATCCCGCGGCTTCTCATAATGACATCCGGTTGCAATTTACGGGTCATTTTCGCAATGCCTGAAACGTCTTTGGCTGCGGATTTTGGCCATCCAATATCAAAGTCCATCACGTCAATTGGGCCGTAATCGGTCATTAATTCACGCACCTGTTCTTGCTCGTGATCAATAAATGTTTGCCAGCGCCGAGGGTCGGATTCCTGGGTGAACTTTGGGTCATAGTAGAAATTGAAGGGGTCCCATGCAAAAGCCGGGTCATGCCAGTCAATGTGCGAATAATAGAGACCGATGCTCATCCCCTTTTTCCGTCCTGCATCGACAACGGCTTTTACAATGTCCTTTTTGTAAGGGCCATCCATGATGCTGTAGTTGTTGGTGACCGTTTCCAGGTATTCGCATCCGCGATTGAAAGCCTCCGCCGTTAGCCGGGGGGATTTTTGCCTGGTCTTGGCCGGCCACATGCAAAAGCCTTCATGATGTTTCGTCGTGAAGGTGAAGAATTTAATCCCTGCCCGCTCGAAAAGATTCATCCAGGCATCCGCATCAAAGCCGGTGGGATTAAAGAATTGGTAAAGAACGTTATAAATATTCCAGAATTCCCGGTTGGCGCCGGCAAGCCCCCAGGACTCATGGCTTCCAATGAGACAGTAAAGACCCCAGTGAATGCGGATGCCGAACTTCAGATCTTTGAATGCTTCGATTTTTTCCTGGGGCGCATGATGGTAGCCAGGGTCCACCGTCTCTGGCCCACGGCTCCAATCGGTCAGCTTCTGTAGTTCCTGGTAGCGGGAATAAGCGCAAGGCCCAGCTTGGCCGCCGCCGGCCTGGCCAGCCCAGGAGATGGACGGCTTTAGTGTGTGATCGAGAGTGCTGAGGCTGCCTGCCAAAGCGAAAGACGTGCCCAAAAAACGTCGGCGTTGCATTTCGTTGTTCTCCTTTGAGCGTCGGATTGCCATTGAAGATTATAAAGGCGCTCGACTAGCAGAGGGTACCTGCTAGTCGAGAGCCTTATAAATTATAGTGGCAATCCGAAGTCGTAGCGCCGGCATCCCTTCGCGGAGTTTACCCTGAGCACATAAGCAGATCCTTCGCTCCGCTCAGGATGACAGGCGAAGGGCTCAGCATGACAGCATCGGCTTTTGCAGCATCCTGCTACGGCGCAGAGGCAAACGCCAAACAGGAAGGGAGAAATTATTCCGGAACAAATGGATGTAAGTGTTGGTGCGGAAGGGGGGACTCGAACCCCCATGCGCTTGCGCGCGTCAGCCCCTCAAGCTGGTGCGTCTGCCAATTTCGCCACTTCCGCAATTTGAAAAACGAAGCCTGCCGAGAAGTATTGAGAAATAGAGGCGGCGTCATCCGCCTATCCCGTTATTACTGCTGGAACGGGTTTGCCGGGGGCGGAGCGGGGTGCGCGGGCGCCGGGTTTGCCGGCGCATGAACAGGAGCCGCCTGCTTCGCATGGCCCAGGACCGAATTGGGACCGCTGCCTTTTGTCGCCCAAACCGAGAGCGTCACCGATGTAATGATAAAGAGCGCGCCCAGCACCCAGGTGATCTTGGCCAGAGTCGACACGGTTCCGCGCGGCCCGAACGCCGCCTGGCTCACGCCGCCGAAGGCCGCGGTGATGTCCACGTTTTCGCCGCCCTGGATCAGGACAACGAGAACAATGAGCAGACAGATCAAAATGTGAAGCCCTAAAACAAGACCTTGCATCACGCCTCTTTCAATACGTGTTCTATACGCGACGCCATAAGTCGGCGACGCCTGATTCTGTAGCGGCGGCCTCTGGCCGCCGGATTTTAATAGTAAAGACCGGCGGCCAGAGG
>DASZAE010000334.1:0-15687 GCA_035945515.1 Terriglobia bacterium | reverse complement strand
GCGATCCTTCAGACCCACCAGTTCCAGCGCCGCGAGCACGTGCTTTTTGCGCTCTTCGGCGGAAAGCTTGGTAAGCAGCAGAGGCAGTTCAACGTTTTCGAAGGCGTCAAGCACGGGGATCAGGTTGAAAGTCTGAAAGACGAACCCCACGTGATGATTACGCCATTCGGCCAGCCGGTCTTCTGAGATGCGCGCCACGTCTTCGCCAAGCACGCGCAACTCACCGGAGGTAGGCTGATCGATGCCCGCAATCATGTTGAGCAGCGTTGTCTTGCCTGATCCGGAAGGCCCCATGAGGCAGACGAATTCGCCTTCCTCGATGTCCAGGTTCACGCCTTCGAGCGCCGTGACCGTGAACGAGTCGCGCTGGAAAGACTTCGACAGGTTTCTGATTTCGACTACGGGTTTCTCCATTTTTCGCTCCCTTGGTATGGCGGCCCCTTACAGGCTTTGTCCGCCAGCTATTATTATTATGAAGAGACCAGCGGCCGAAGTCTGTAAGAGGCCGCCGCTACAGATCATTAACCGCCTATGCGCCGCCTTGCACCTTCACCCGCTGGCCGGACCTCAGCCCATCTTGGCCCGTAACTACCACGATGTCATTCGGTCCGAGGCCGCTGATCACTTCCGTTTGATTATTCAACTGCCGCCCGGTTTGGATCGTGGCCAGGCGCACCTTCGAGCCTTCCACTACAAAGATGGCCGGCTGTCCGTTGCGCTCAATCACCGCGTTCGATGGAACGGTGAGCGAATCGGCCTGCGCTTGCCCGGCGCTTGCAGGCGCGAGGAAGGAGACGTGCGCGTTCATTTCCGGGCGCAGGTAATCGTCCGGCTGATCGATCTTCACCTTGACCTGAATCGTCGCCTTCTGCCGGTCCGCCTCCGGAGAAATCTCGTAGACGTGGCCTTTGTAAATACGGTTAGGATAAGCATCCGCGGTCACATTGCACTGCTGATGAGGCGTGATCCTGGGGAAGTCGTTTTCGTTGATATCCAGCTCAACCAGCAGGTCCTTCAGGTTCGCCAGCGTGGCCACAGAGGCCTTTACTCCGCCCGTGCCTCCGAAATCTTGGTTGCTCACCATTTCGCCGATTTCAACATCGCGCTCAAGCACGGTGCCGTCAATCGGCGAGCGGATGAGGCAAGCGTCGAGCATTGTCTGCGCGTAATCGACGGCAGCCCGGTTCTGGGCCACGGTCGCGCGCTGGGCATTGATATCCTCAATGCGCGGGCCAATTTTTACCAGCGCGTAGTTTTGCTTGGCATTATTCAACTGCGCCAAGTTAACCTGGTATTGAGACTGGGCATCGGTCAAATTTTGCTGAGTGGCGATTTGTTCCTTGAACAGAGCCTGCTGCCGTTTGAGGTTGATGGCGGCGTTGTTGAAGTTCGCCTGCGCCTGAGCCATCGTGGCTCTGGAGGCTGCGATCTCTTGCGGGCGCGATCCAACTTCCATTTCCTTCAGCTTGGCCTGGGCGGCGGCGAGGTTCGCCTGCGCCTGTTCAACCTGGGCGCGGAACTCAGTGTCATCCAGCCGGGCAAGAACCTGGCCTGTCTTAACCTTATCTCCCGCTTCCACGCCCACCCAGATGACCTTGCCCACGATCTTCGAACTGACCTCGATGGTGTGATGAGCCACGATGTAGCCGCTTGCGGTAAGCACAGGCGCGCCGCCGGAAGGCGCAGATGTCACGGAAACGCGCGCTACTCTGACCGCCGGGGTGTTAGCAAGCACGCGCGCGCCAATAAGGCCCGCGATGACGAGCAACACAATCGCCCCGATAATAATTGCGAGCGGTCCGCCGCGGCGGCTGCCCGAGTCCGGCGGACCTTTTTTCTGCGAGCGGTCGATGCGCAGCACGCTCAAATCTTTTTCAGGTTGTTCTGGCATAACAGCTCCCAAATCTAAATCTCAAATTTAAGATTTCAAATTTCAGCAATTCTCCGTTTTCCAATCACGCTTAACTTGCCCCTTGTCCGTTGCTTCTCGTCTTTCTTCTCTCGGTCCTTGTTGTCCCTGTTTTTAGGACCGCAGCGCCGTCACGATGCTTTCGTGCGACGCGCGCCATGCGGGGAAGAATCCGCCAAACAGCCCCATCAATAAAGCGAATATGATGCCAACAATAAAAAGTTCCGGCGTCACCCGGAAGTTAAAGGTGATTTCGCTGAATGTCGTAAAGTTGGTGGTCCCGGTGGTGATGCCGTTGACCGGAAGCGCGATCAAGCAGCCGATGATCCCGCCGATGAGCGCAATCACCACCGACTCCAGCACAAAAGAAAACAGCACGCTGCGCCGCGAAAACCCTACGGCCCGCAGCGTGCCAATTTCTTTGGTGCGGCGCGCAACGGCGGCGTACATTGTGTTCATCGCGGCAAACGACGCGCCCACAGCCATCAACACGGCAATAAAAATCCCAAACCCTTTAATGGGCGCAGCCGCCGAGGTTTGGGTTTGATAGTAGGCAAGCTCCGTCTCGGTTTTGAGATGGAGGCGGCGGTCGTTGTTCGCTTCATCCTCGATCTGTTTCACCGCCGCGGGGCTCGTGGCCCTTGCTACGACCTCTGTGTAGTCGGGGCGGTCGAAATCCGCTGCCAGATCATCCACGTTGGTCCAAATCTCCGAGTTGTATGCGGAGCGGCCCGCCGTGAAAATGCCGACCACGGTCCAGTAGCCTTTAGCAAACTTGATCTTGTCCCCAAGCGCGCAATCTTGAAATCGTTCCGAGAGTTGCTTGCTCACGATTACTTCTCTCATGCCTGGCCTGAACATTCGTCCTTCAACAAGCTGGAATTCGGGCCGTAGCGCCGCGCCGTCTGGGCCGACGCCGCGGATGGTGACGTTTGACCCTTGCGTTTGTCCGATCCGCTTGAAGTTGACGAGAATGATCTCTTCGGGGTCGGCCATCGGATTGCCGCTCTTATCGGTGGCGATGCCGTGCAGGTAGCGGATGATCTGGTAGTTCTCGTGTGAGACGAAGCTTACCGCCTCGGATTGCGAGCCTTCGCGCATAATCATCACGTTCAAAGGATTTCCTGTAGCGGTGAGCGCGGATTGCAAGCCTCCCGCCAGCGCCATAAGGATCACGAAGACCGCCACTGTCAAGGTAATGCTCAGTGCCGTTGTTAGCGTGGTGGTACGGCGAACGATCAAATTGCGAAGGTTATATTTCAGAGGTATCGCCATAAGAATTGTTCCATCGATTCAAAGTTCACTTAGGCTTTTTTTATTGAATCAACGACCTAATGATTCAATCTCTTTACCCGACATACCGCAACGCTTCGGCAATCTTCACGCCGGAAGCGCGCAGCGCGGGGAATATTGAGCTCACAATGCCCACCGCCGCGGCGACGCCGAGACATCCGGCGACCACCAGCAGCGGGATGGAGAAATTAGCCAGGAAAAAGCCCGACGTGGTGATGCCGCCCACCGCCATGTAAAAGATGATGCCCACCGCAAAGCCAATAATTGCGCCCAAAATCGTCGCAGCGTAGCGCACGATCTTCACGCCGATGCGCGCCGAAGGGCTTCCAAAGAGGGCCCATGCGCCGTAGGCAGACGGCGCCGCGATGAGCAGCGCGAAGACAAACCCCAGCGGCTTGGCGGTGGTGAAAGTAGCCTGAATGAACCAATAGACGAACTTTGCCCCCACCGCTCCCACCACGCCTCCAAGCAATGCCACCACCAGAGCTTCACCCACCAGCAGCCAGAGTATCGTCTTGCGCCGGAAGCCGAGCGTTTTCAGCACGGCCACTTCACCCGTCCGCTCCCTGATCGACATGGCCATGGTGTTGCCCACGATTAAAAGAATGGTGAAGACCACTGCCAGCGAAATGGCCGAGAGCAGGAAGTTCAAGTTGCCGAGCATGGAGACAAACCCTAAGCGGAACGCTTCTACGGTTTCGGTTTTGGTTTCAAAGGGAGAATTGTGAAATACCGCGTCGATCCGCTGTGCAACCTTGGGCACATCTTCCGCGTTATCCACCCTCACGGTGAAACTGCCCACCTGGCTCGATTCATCCAGCATTTCGTTCAAGTAGTCATAGTGGAAATAAAGGGTAAGTTCCTGGGAAGGATCCGTGGGATCCGTGTAGACACCGCGAATCGTAAGCTCAGGATTTACGGGGTAGATGGTCCCTTTCAGCGTAATCGTCTGGCCGAGGGTCCAGTGGTACTTATCCATAAGCTCTTTGCCTACAATTGCCGCAGTTCGTTCGTTTTTCCACGCGGCAAGCTGGTCAGGCGCGATGTGATATTCGTCAAAGACCTGGGCAAACTCGTCGGTGTCGACGGCAAAGTTCGCAAAAAAGTTGCTCGCGTCAATATATTGACCGCCAAACCAGTTTTGCGCGATCACATCCTTCACGCCGGGCACCGCGGCGATGCGCTCGCGGTAAGAAGCGGGCATGGCTTGCGTGATGCCGGTGGCGCGATGCGTCACCAGCGTAAGCTGCGCGCTGCCCTGTGTATTGGCCGGATGATAGATGGCGGAGATAATCGCTTCGAGCGTGCTGATGAGGAAGATTGACACCGCAATGCTCAGAATGGTGAGCACTGTGCGGCGGGAGTTGCGCAGCGCGTTTTTCCACATCAAAGATAGGAGTTTCATCGGTCGAATCCTCACCAAGCGCCGCTTTTAGCCCGGCGCCAAAGCTTTAGCCGTTCATTCCGCCGTAGATCGAGGGCGTTCTCTCGATCGCCGATTGGATTTCTTTGCGCGCGCGAAATACCAGCGTCTTGGCGTTGGCGCGGCTCAGCCCGAGTTCCCGTGCGATTTCGTCATAGTTAAGATCACGGTAGTAGCGCAACTCGACGGGAGCGCGGTAACGCTCCGGCAGCCTGGCGATGGCAGCGCGCACGGCGTCCTGTTGCTCCTGGATGAGCAGTTCCTCAAGCGGAGACTGCGCCTCCGAGGCGTGATCCTCAGGCTCGATGCTTTGCGGGGCCAGCACACGCTGCTCAGCGCCCCGCCGCCGTAGCAGGTCAATGCAGTAGTGGCTGGCCACGCTCGCCAGCCAGCGCGAGAAGGGCAGCGCGCGGTTATAGGTTTTCATCGCGCGGGGCAGCCGGGCGAAGACTTCGCTGGATGCGTCTTCGGCATCCTCGGTCGAACCGAGGATGCGCCTGCATACGCTAAGCACGCGCGGATAAAACTCCCGGTAGAGATCGGCAAAGGCCTGCCCTTCGCCGCAAACAATATTCATGTTGAACGGAACTGAACTCATGATTTTCACCTCCGCTTTGCGCCCGGCGACCTCTGCCGGTTTACCGCAAATCTGAAGCTGTGCTCCGAGGGTCAGACTATAGTGTGCCGGGCTGACGGTCCACCCAATTTGGAAGAAAGGTCCCGCCCTTCAGACAGAAGGCGCAAAATCGGCGATAGGCCGCGCCGCTCTAGCGCCATCCATTCACTACGATTATTCCTCCGGCGGAGTTCCAGAACAGCCTGGTCCCGCCTTGCCCGCCGCGCCTGATTCACGGTTCAACTGCGCAATCGCGCGGATACCCGCCAGCGAAAACTGCGTAACGTGCCGGGCGATGCCGTCAATCGTCTCGGGAGTGAAATGCGTTTCTGGCGGTCCAAAATACTTCGATAACTTCCGGGCTGAGCTATACATCAGGCACTGGCCCATGGTGCCATGAGTACAGGCAAGCACGGCCTGGTTTCCCTCGGGAAGATCGGCCACCTCAGCCACAATGGTCATGAGACGCTTCCAGTTTGGGACCATTCCCTTTTGAACAATCAGCCTGAAATCCGGGCCAGGGTCCGACATTTCACGGTTCAGAATCCTGCCAAACAGCATGTCGCGCTCATCGGCCCGTTCCTCCAGAATGTTCCCGATAAACCAGCGCACGTAGAGGTAAAGCTTCTCTTCGGGGGGCTTGCCCTCGATGAGCTTGGCGTGGCGCTCTCGCTCGGCTTCCCAGCGAGCTAGTATGGATTCCAGCAACTCCCGGTAAAGCCCCGCCTTATCGCGGAAGTAGTAGTTCACCGACGCCACATTGGCACCGCCCGCTTTTTCGCAAATTTCACGGATCGAAACCTCTTTGAAAGCCCGCTCGGCGAATAGTTCGGTGGCAGCGTCAAGCAATCGTTGCCTGGGTTCGATTCCATGCTGACTAGCAGGATCAGGATTGGTCATAAGAGTAAAACATTTGTATAGATTGTATGTATCAATCAAAAGATTGAAACATAGATATAAAACATCTGTTTTAGATTGTCAAGTATTTTTTTACGATTTTTTTTGATATGTATAACTCGAGGTAATTGTTAGAGCTATATTTTAACGCTCAGAGATTTGAAGATGTATGCGGTGAGGCACAGAGGAGTGAATTGTCTAATCCAGCGGGAGTTCCCCCGGCTCTGCCGGGGTGTCAGTAGAAGTTTGACCGTTCCGGGGGTCAGCACAGAAACGCCCCTCACCCGGCTCACAGAGTTTACCCTGAGCGAAGCCGAAGGGCTCAGAATGACAAGCGAAGGGCTCGCCACCCTCTCCCCAAGCTTGGGGAGAGGGTAGGGGATCAACGACAGGATCATAGCCCTCTCCCGTCGGAAGAGGGTGCGCGAGGTACGAGCGCGGGTGAGGGGTATTTCAGTCTACGACAGCGATCGAGCCGCAGGAACAGGCCCCTTTGAGGGGCCGCCCATTCTAAAGCCTTTGGCTCTGCCGGGAGATATTCACTCCTCACGCTACTTTCGATCACATCCCAGGACCTGGATCTCGTTTGGGGAAAGCAGGACCATTGGGGTCAGGTGTAGGATCAACCTGATAGCGGTAGAACGTAATTGGCCGGGTTGTTTCCAACTGGAAGTCAGTGCCTGTGGGCAGCACAATCTCTTTGCCGCGTGTCGCCAGCACATAGACCAGCCCTCCTAAAGCACCCACCGTGCCGCCAGCGGCTGCCCCTGCACCGGAGTGTCCGCCGCTAATCCCAGCAACAGAACCGATCCCTGCGCCTTCAGCGCCGGAGACGAGGACAGTTTCGGCGTCTCTGCCTTTTGTTCCTTCGCCAATAATTTGGCCTTCCTGACGCTTGAAGTCCTGCTTGCCATTGCCGGCAAACCCGGCGAGCACGCCGCTGATGGGTTTGGTGACACCGTTCGGAAGAGTTAGCGAGTCAAAGCGAAGCCCAATTCGGGCCTTGCCTTTGATGTGTCCGGGCCGGACGGCCTGCGTAATGGTGCCCTTGATAAAGCTCCCGACGGGGATCACCATGCGGTCGTTCACCGTCACCGGATAAAGCGTCTGGCAGTAGACCGGCTCACCAACGTAAGTCGTGCGCGAACTCAAGGCGCTTTGCAGTTGGAGAGGGATTTGGGTGCTTGAGGGAACAATAATCTCATCGCCTGGCTGCGGAGCACGGGCTTGAGCTGGCGCGGGAGGCGCTTGGGAAGCAGCAGATTGCGCCCACGCCGGGGTCCCTAAAGCCATGCAGCACAGCGCCAGAAATAAAGAAAGTCGGTTCGCGTTCACGGCATTCCTCCCCCGCAATAATTACCGTTTGCCCTCAGTGATTACCATTGTTAGGATGGCCCGCTGGAAAGCCGGGTTGCCCTCCTCAATGACAGTTGGTTATTCGTTCACGCAGACCAGAGTGTAAATGGTTTCACCGCTCGCCTGGCTTATCTGGTCGCGCACCTTCCACCTCTTGCCATCGAGATCATACACCTGCGAGTAGGAATCGAAAAGCCCCTTGATCCGGGCGTCTTTCAATACCTTTTCCGGGACTTGGCGGGTATCGCCTGGCTTCCAGTCTTTGAGGACGTTTAATGCGCCAAAAGGATTGCTCATCAGAATAGCTTTTAACCTCCGTAATTCAGAACAACAGCCTCACGCAAAGGCGCGAAGACGCAACGGGTCCGCAAAGGATTAAGCCAGTTTGTTTCTTGGATGGCTCTGCGCCTTCGCGTGAGATATTTGCTTTTCGCGGGTTAAACCGGCGCGCCGAGGGTCCGTTCAATTGCAGCCGCAATTTCGGCGGCGTGATGTTCCACGGCGGCGGCCCGCTCTCCCTCTACCATCACTCGCGCCAGAGGCTCGGTGCCTGAATAGCGCAGGACTACGCGCCCCCGGCCCTGCAAGTCGTCCGCGCAGCGGGCCAGCGCGCTCGCCACTTCAGGGACGGATTCGAGCGGCGGCTTCCCGCTCACGCGAACATTGCGAATAAGTTGGGGAAATGGATGATAGCCGCCCATCAATTCGTCCACCGGGCCGCCCGTGGCCGCAAGCAAGCGCAGCATTTGAAGCAGCGTAATGAATCCATCGCCTGCCTTGGAAGCGTCGGAAAAAATGATATGCCCGGAAGGCTCTCCTCCAAGGTTAATCCCGGAACGAAGCATTTCCTCGAGCACGTATTTGTCGCCCACTGCGGTTCGCTTGAGCCCGATGTCGCGCTCTTGCAGCGAAAGCTCCAGGCCGAGATTGGTCATAAGCGTGCCCACAACAGCCCTGCCTTGGAGTTGGCCCCGCTCGTTCAAAAAGGGCGCGCAGCCGTAAAGCACGTGATCGCCGTCGAGCACGCGCCCTGAAGATGAGGCAAAGATGGCGCGGTCGGCATCGCCGTCGAACGCCACGCCCAAGTCAGCCCCGGCAGACCGCGTTTCGGCGGCCATTTGCTCAGGATGAAGCGAGCCGCAGTTGAGGTTAATATTGCGCCCGTCAGGGCAGGCATTCAAAATGCGCGCCTCGATGCCTAGGCGCTCAAAAAACTGTGGCGCCAGCGCCGAGGCGGAGCCGTTCGCGCAGTCGGCCACAAGCCGGAGTTTCTGGCGCCCGGGTGGCGCGAGCGATTCAAGGAAATCCAGGTACTCGGAGAGCAAGCTGGGTTCGGTTTTGATCTCCTCATCGCCAAAGCTCGACGCAGCGATATTTTTGAGCACGCTCTCGATTTCAATTTCCACGGCCTCCGGCAGTTTTGCGCCAGCCCCAGAAAACACTTTAATGCCGTTATCCTGAAACGGATTGTGGGAAGCCGAAATCATGACGCCCGCGGCGAAGCCGTGATGCCGCGTGAGGAAAGCAACGCCCGGCGTAGTGATAACGCCCGCGCCGGCCACTTCCGCTCCGCTCGCGCGCAGCCCGGTGGCCAGCGCGCGCGCAATCCAGGGGCTGGATTCGCGCGTGTCCTGCCCGAGCAGGACTTCTGGCCGGCGCGAGCGGGCGGCGCTTGCCAGAACTACTCCCAGCGCCATGCCCAGTTTTGCGATGGTTTCGCGGTCAAGAGGATAGCGGCCCGCGACGCCGCGCACGCCATCGGTGCCAAAAAGCTGTGGTTTTTCAGGCATCACTTTCGATTCTAGCATTGATTCCAGCAATGCCGTGGCTTCCTGTAGCTTCTCAATTATCTCCAGTTGCGAGATTGTTCGTCGTCTGTGTTAAAATCCACCCGAAGGACGGTTGTATAACCTATGAATGATTGGCAGCCAGCCGCGTATAAGAACTACTGTTGGATCATCGCTGACCCAATGCTGTTGGGTGGGAAGCTCGCTATTCGCGGGACACGCCTTTCTGTAGCTCTGATCCTGGAATGCTTAGCAAATGGAATGTCTTTAGACGACATCAATGAATCTTTCGACCATGCCTTTCCCCGCGAGGCGCTGGCTGAGGTTCTGACCGTGGCTTCAGAACTTACGGACTCGTTCCATGTGGCTGCTTGACGCCAACATGGATGTGCACCTCGCGCAATTTCTCCGGGAGGCGGGTATCTCTTGTGAGACGGCAGCGAGCCTTGGATGGAAGGATCTTTCAAACGGTCATCTTGTATCGATGGCCGACGGCGCAGGCTTCTGGTGTTTGCTGACGCGCGACCGATTATTTGGAGAAGCTGCCTCAAGGACGTTGAAGTTGTTCCCCCATTTTGCCGTTGTTGTGGTCCATCTCCCTCAACGGCGTTGGCAAGAATACCGCGAACAGTTTATGAAGGCATGGGCTGAATCTCCCATTCAGCCGGTACGGGGCCGTCTGATTTTCTGGCCCGCCCAGCCAGTTTGAATAGCCGCCCCCGACACGATTTCGCTATCCTAAAGGCTATGCGACTTCTAGTCATCGGCGGCACTGGCTTCATCGGCGCATACATCGTGCGCCAGATCGCACGCCTCGATCATGTGGTTGCCGTCTACCACCGTGGCCACACACGGGCCGTCCTGCCGGAACACGTGCACCAAATTATCGATCCCCACTCCGTCATGCCCATTCAGAGATTTCCAACCGAACTATTCGACTTTGAGCCGGACATTGTGGTTCACACGGTTGCGATGGGCGCTGTCGATGCTCAAGCGGCCGTGAAGACATTTGCTGGCCGCGCAGGGCGGCTAGTCCTTTTGAGCAGCGGGGATGTGTACCGAGCCTACGGACGGTTTACGAAGATCGAACCAGGACCAATCGATGAGGGGCTTCTGTCGGAGAATGCGCCCCTGCGCACGGCACTGTACCCGTATCGCGCGCAAGCGTCATCGCATGAATCACTCCAATATTGGTATGAGAAGATCCTCGCCGAGCGCGCCGTTCTCAGCAACTCAAATCTGCCCGGCACGATTCTGCGGCTCCCTAAAGTGCATGGGCCAGGAGGTAACGACGACCTCGCCACAATATATCGATACTGCCATCATCCCAATTGGCGCTGGACCCACGGTTTTGTAGAAAACGTTGCGGCTGCTGTCGCGCTTGCGGCGACGCATCCCTCCGCTGGAGGGCGCGTGTACAATATCGGCGAGGCGTATACGCCCACGATTGCCGAACGTCTCGCGTGGTTGCCGCCGTCCACCACTGAGCCCGACCTGAATTGCCAGTTCGATTTCACGCAGAATATAGCCTATGACACAAGTCGGATACGAACCGAATTGGGCTATCGAGAGACTATTTCGGAGGAAGAAGGTTTTCTCAGGACGTTGCGCGCCAGATCACATTGACCCTCCACCCGTAATTATGCAAGCCTTGGGGTGCTTGCCGCTAAAATTGCGTCTGCGATTCTCACCGCAGGCAGCGCGGCCCCTACGTTATGCACGCGCAGGATGTGCGCACCTCCTAGGACCAATCCTACCAATGCCGCCGCGTCGCCGAAATCGAGCGCGAGTTCCGCTCTCAGGGCTAGTTCACTTGCCACTCGCCGTGCGCCGGCCTTTTCCCTGGTCAATTTCCAGTATGCGGACAGGTTTGCCTTGCGGTCGATGTCAAGCCCTTCGCCTGCCACCATCGCCTGAATGAAGGATTTATGCGACGCGCCTGCCAGAATGGGCAAACGGAATCGCTTGAGGCGCGCAAGCTGGGCGATGATCTCGAAGTTTTGCCGCCGCGTTTTGCCGAACCCAAGCCCTGGATCAATGATCAATTGCGAGGTGGGAACGCCCAGCGACACGGCCCGCCGGATCGACCCAGCCAGCCCGCGGCTGAGCGAGCGCCAGATGGAGCGCACAAACGGACGCCGCTGCATGGTGGCCGGACGGCCACGCAGGTGCATCAACACTAGTGGCACGCGATGGCGGCGGGCCACCTCCGCAAGGCGAGGATCGAAGCGCAGTCCGCTGATATCATTGATGATCACTGCGCCGGCGCGAACGGCCTGCTCCGCCACTTCGCTCTTGGTGGTATCGATGGAGATGGGCAGGCGGGGCGCCCGCCGGCGAATACCTTGAATCACGGGTAGGACGCGCCGCAATTCTTCTTCCGCGCCGACAGGCTCGGAACCGGGCCGGGTGGATTCGCCGCCCACGTCAATCCAGTCTGCGCCCGCCTTGGCAAGCTCAAGCGCGTGACGGACGGCGCGGCTGGCGTTGAGATACTGGCCGCCGTCCCAGAACGAATCTGGTGTCACGTTGACAATGCCGCAGATGATCGTGCGCTCGCCCAGGCGAACGCGCCGACCGGCCAGCGAGATTGTAAACTTCTCCCGGGAAGGCCAGCTTCGCGCAATAAACTTTTCTGACCGGCTTGGCATCTGATTGATTATACTTGCAGAGATTGTAAAATCAGCGTGAGTGAGGCGATGATGTCTGACCCCAAGAAACCCCATAACGCGGCGAACGCGATGTTTGGATTGGATGATGTTCCGGTCAATACCCAACCGACCCGGCCAGAAAAAAAGCCCGAGCGGGCGCAAAGCGGCGAGGCCGCGACCGGCTTTGGATTTCCCCAGGCGCCTACGGTGAGTTTCGGCCCCGCGCGGCCGCAGCCAGCGCAGCCAAATCAGGCTCCGCCCGTTGAGCCGCCGCGCGCGCCCGCCACAGATGCTGCTTACCGCGCGGGCGGTCCTTACGCATCGCAGCCCTCGCAATCACCGAATCCGCCTCAATACGTTTATATGCCCACGCCTCCTGGTTCTTCGGGCGCCGCTTGGGTAAAGTGGCTGCTCATTGCTGTGCTCATCGTTGCCGTGGCGGGCTTGACGCTAGGCATCATGCAAGGGTCGAAGTTCGGCAAGCTTTTAAGCACGCAGGCGGATCAGATCAACCTGCTCACGCGCCGCGCCGACGCTTCCGACCAGCGGTACGCCGATCTCAGCGCCCGATTCCAGGTGACCGCCGAACGTCTTGGCCTTACCCAGCAGGAGCTTGAGCGCGCCCGCAAGCTGGCGGCGAATACTGTAAGGCAGCAGCAGCAGACCGTGCGGCAGTTGAACTCAGCCATTGCCGAAAAGGCCAGCTCGCAGCAATTGAATCAATTGCAATCCACGTCGAACTCTAAATTTGGCGAGCTTTCGGGCAATATCGCGGGCACGCAGAAGGACCTCGATGCCACCAAAGAGGCGCTGACCGGGGCGAAGAGCGAACTTTCAGGCGCCATCGCGCATACGCATGACGAACTGGTGGCGCTCGCCCATCGCACCGACCGCGACTATTTTGAGTTCCATGCCAACAAGGGCTCGCGCCAAAAGATTGGCTCCTTGCAGATGCAGCTTCTGAAGACCAGCACCAAGCATAATTTATTTACGGTGAATCTCTTTTTCGACGACAAGGTTTCGCAGCGGAAGAACGAGGCTATCGACGAGCCGGTTTTCTTCTATATGCAGGGCGCCCCCAGCGCGCTGGAGTTGGTGGTGAATAAAGTGGGGAAGAATACCATCTCTGGCTATATCAGCGCCCCCAAAGGCTTCATCACTAACGCATCGAGCGTGCTCAGTGCCCGCCCGAATGCGTGATCTAGGTCTTGTTGTTGCGGCATTCACGCTGCCGGTCTTTACTTTTTGAAAACCGGCGGCTCCATTTTGTATTTGGCCGCTGCTGCAACGGACATAGCCCACTGCCCCTTTCTATATAAATCGCTATTGACCGTATCGATACTTGCGCGCCTTCCAGAAGACCCATAAACTCATTCCAACTTGCTTGTACCTAGGCACTTCAAATGAGCGGACCGTTCCACCGAAAGAAGCGAAGCTTTTAAGCTCCAATAAGCTGAGAAAGCGTGGCGGTTCTTTGATTTGTGCGGAGCCTTCCTAAAGGAGGAATTCCAATGATAAAGCAAGGGGTAACACGCTCGGAACGCTTTGCAATCCGCGGGCGTGATGGTATTAAAGCCATTCGAAGCAATCTGCCTTTGAAGATTATTTTTACAATCCTCATTTTAAGTTCGTTGGCTTTGCCCGCGCGCGCGAATCTGATCACCAATGGCAGTTTCGAGACGCCAACCGTTCCGGTGGGCGGCTTCACCAACTTTAGCAGCGGCTCAACCGGCATTACCGGGTGGACCGTGACCGGTCCCCAGGTGTCGATCGTGAGCGGTAGCTATACTTCGTTTGGTCTTAGCTTTCCAGCGGAGGACGGGACGCAGTGGCTTGACCTTACGGGAGACAATGCAAACGCGGTTGAGGGCGTTGAGCAGACAATCGCAACCGCTTCCGGCGTCACCTATGACATTTCTTATTTTGTCGGCAACCAGGTCGACCCCAGCGGCCCATACGGCACGACCAGCACGGTCGATGTCCTTGTCGATGGGTCCGTCATTGAGAAATCGACGAACTCAATGGGAGGGGGTGGGACGATCCAGGTCTGGCAGCAGTTTATGACCTCGTTTAAGGCCACGTCGTCTTCAACGACCATCGAATTTCTGAACGGCGATCCTCCCAACGACAATACCAATGGTCTGGACAATGTCGTAGTGGTGCCAGGCCCCACCCTAACCGCCACGCCTGAGCCTTCCACGTTTACCCTGTTTGCCCTGGCGCTTTGCGGTTTCCTTGGCTTGCGCAAGAGGATGCTGTCGCAGCGGCGGGAGCGAAATCTCTAGCCCGGATTATTCATGAATTGAGGGGGCTGTCAGGGGGGGGCGGAGTTTCAACTCCGCCATTAGAAGCCGCTCCGCACCGCTACTCAGTTCGCGCTCCAAGCAGGTTGCAACGCAACCTGCTCGGAGCGCGAACTGAAGGAATACGCGGAGTTGAAACTCCGCCCCCCTTGCCCAGCAGCGCCGATTCAAGAATGATCCAGGCTAGCGGGCTTCTCTTCAGGTAAATCAAGTCAATGGGAGCACGCGCCACCGCCAAGCGGTGGAAACTGAATAGCCGTGGGGAGCGCCCACAGGGTGGGAACCACGGCTATTCCTGCAAGTTTGGAATCGGAAAAAACCGTCCCATTTATCTCAAAAATCTCAGAGTGGCGTGGTAGGCTGGATGTGTAGCGCGCAGCTCCGCGGTTAGACCTTTGCGGCTTGTCGTTGGGACCGCTGAAAAGCCGCGGAGTTTTAGAAGCAAAACTCCGCGGCTAGTCGTTGTAGCGGCGGCCTCTGGCCGCCGGTCTTTACTTTTTAAAAACCGGCGGCGAGGACGCCGCCGCTACAGTGAGCCTCCAAAGATTAAAAAATGGCTGAGAGATCGCAGGCTAAACGCACGAAATTACAGAACGAACCCAAGAAGTTGTTTGGAATCAATGTTTCTAATAAACAGTGTCTCATTCGTCTCAAAATCTCATCATGACCTTTCTGTAGCGCAGACCTCCGTATTTGAGGTCTGCGGGTTTTCTGTGCCTTCAAAGGCCGCAGACCGCAAAAGCGGCGGTCTGCGCTACAGAGCGGTCCCAAAGATTAGAAAATGGCCGGGAGGGCATAGGCGAAACACAAAAAATCACGGAACGAACCCAAGAAGTTATTTAGAATCAGCGTTTCTAATGAAATTGTCTCATTTGTCTCAAAAATCTCATAATGGCGTGACAGGCTGGATGTGTGGCGCGCAGTCCTGTGGTTAGAACTCCGCGCTCCGTTGCTGTAGCTCGTTCCGAACCTTAGGAAATGTTAGATTAGAACTACACGGTCATTCTGGCGGGAGCATTTTGCATGAAGCGGTACGGTGAACATCGCTTTCCGGGAAAGCTGTTTATTGTGGAAGGGATAGACGGCTCCGGCAAATCCACGCAGCTTAACCTGCTGCACCAGTGGCTGCAGAGCGAGGGCTACGGCGTGGTTTTCAGCGAGTGGAATTCTTCGCCGCTGGTGCGGGACGTGACCAAGCGGGGAAAGAAGAGGCAGATGCTTTCGCCGTCGACCTTTAGCCTGATCCACGCCACTGATTTTGCCGACCGCATCGAGCACAACATCATTCCGTTGCTCAAGGCGGGCGCGGTAGTGCTGTGTGACCGTTACATCTACACCGCTTTTGCGCGGGACGTGGCGCGCGGGATGGACGCGAAGTGGCTGCGCGAGCTTTATTCCTTCGCCGTCAAGCCGACGGTGGCCTTTTATTTCCGCATTCCGCTGGAGGTTTCG
>DASZAE010000333.1:0-4987 GCA_035945515.1 Terriglobia bacterium | reverse complement strand
TAGCTTGCGTTGTAGCGGCGGCGTCCTCGCCGCCGGTTTTTACTTCCTGAAAACCGGCGGCCAGAGGCCGCCGCTACAGCAGGAGTTTTCATACAATTCTGAAGGCCTCCTTGGAAGCCAGAGTGATTGTCGGACCTGAAGGTCCGACCCCCTAGCAGCAAGGATAAGAGGCGACGCCTACAACCGCCGCTACGAACCGGAAAAACCCTCATTTTTGACCCCAAAAAGCCGTTACGAACCGGAAACGAACCGGACTGGCTCTTGCATCTCCTTTGTTTTGTTGCAAATGCTCCGGTTTGTAATGGAAATCCCTCTAATTCCTTTACATTCAATCAATTGAGCCGATTTCGTCCGGTTCGTACTCCGGTTCGCGCCGGTTCGTGTTACTAATCTTTCTTTAGTTTCAATCACTTGCAAAAAGTAAAACAATGCTTTTTTGTGCCTTCGCTCCATTTTCGCCTTTGACCGGCTTTGGTTTAATGGCTTACAGCAAAAGTTCAAGTGCACTAACGAGCAATTCCGATTTGGCTGTAGCGGCGGCCTCTGGCCGCCGGTTTTCAGGAAGTAAAAACCGGCGGCGAGGACGCCGCCGCTACAACGCAAGCTACGTAACGCAAAGTTTTGCTTCTAAAACTCTGCGGATTTTCACAGGTCCGGACGACAAGTGGGTAGCGCGGACCTGCGTTTTTCAGGTCCGCGGCTTGTACCCAAATTCCCAATGAAAAGCCGCAGACCTCAAATACGGAGGTCCGCGCTACAATCCAGCCTATCACCGCACTCTGAGACTTTTGAGACATACGGGATAAATGAGACGGTTTTTTTGCCATACAGACCATCGAGCGATCACCTTAGAAAATTGTGCCTGCCGCCCTCCAATATTTTCACAGTCTCACCGCCAAAGTTAGAAATCCTGGCCTTCTTGTTTTGCGGATTGCATTGAAAGACAAAGACGTTATCGACACCCTGCGCAAAAAGTGGGCAAGATGGGGCCGGGCTGGAACCGGTCTTGCACTGTAAGAGACAGGGACAAAATTGGGGCGCAGTATTGTTTTCAAACGCTGCGGTTTTCCGTTCCGAACGAAAAGGCACAGGCTTAAATCCCTATTGGGAACCCTGAGCTTTGCCGGAGTCGGAGAACATGATTTTTGAAACGAAGTTTCATCAAGGAGGTGTAAAGATGAAAAATAAGACTCGCTTACTTGCATTGGGCGTGGCGGCGGGATTGATCGCTTGGTGTGTTCCTTTCGCGGCCGTTCCAGCGCAAGCGACGCCCCTGACAGAGGTCGCGCAGCAGAGCACTCTGCCGCCTGCGGCGCCGAATACGCAGTCAGGCGCTGAGCAGCAACAGCAGCAGCGCGCGCAGGAGCAGGAGGAGCAACAAGCGCAGCAATCAGAAATGAACCAGCAGTCCGAGCGAAGTCAGCAACAGCAGATTGAACTTACGGGTAAAGTCACGCGGCAGAATGGCCACTATCTGTTCCTCAACTCGGACACACACAAGGCGCTGCGGGTTTCAAATCCCAGCAAAGTGAAGAAATACGACGGAGAGATGGTGAAAGTAGAAGGCACAGTAAACCCGAAATCGCACAAACTGCACGTCTCGAAAGTCACCCCGGCAACCTCCTAAAAGCAGGGGCGAGGGACAAGGGTCAAGAGACAAATCTTGGCCCTTATCTTTTTCTCATCCCTCGACTCTCGCTCCTTGCCTCTTTCAGTCTCACCCTTGACTCTTGACCCTATCCCCTTGACCTTGGTTTCCCCCCTAGCGTAGTTTATTCAGAACGTCCAAACCGTGGAGGGAAAGGATGCGGCTGCTTTTTCGCTGGGTGGTGGTGAGTCTGGCGCTGTTTCTGGCGGCGCGGATAGTGCCGGGGATTCATGCGGCCCGAAATAGCTGGACGCTCTTCGCCATCATGGCCGTTATTCTGGGCTTGGTGAACGCGATTGTGCGGCCTGTGCTCAAGTTTCTCTCGTGCCCGCTAATTATTCTAACGCTCGGTCTGTTTGTGCTGGTGATCAACGGCGTTACCCTATGGCTTGCCTCCGCCATTGCGGTCAATTGGTTTCACGTTGGGTTTTACGTTCACGGATTCTGGGCGGCGTTTTGGGGCGCGTTGCTCGTGAGCATCATCTCGGTAGCCGCCAGCCTGCTGGTTCGTGAGGCCCATGATTAACGAGCTGCGCAAGAAAAGCGATGCGCGATGCTGTAGCGGCGGCCTCTGGCCGCCGGCCGTTACTATTAAAATCCGGCGGCCAGAGGCCGCCGCTACAGCCAATGAACGTCGCCGACTTATGACGCTCAGTATGGTTGCGCCCGGTCTGCCGCGGAGGCATACATGAAAAGCAAGCGTTATATTCTGGCTCTCGATCAAGGCACCACAAGTTCTCGCGCATTGCTTTTTGACCGCGCGGGCGCGGCGGTGGCCGTCTCGAGCCGCGAATTTAAGCAATATTATCCGCAGCCCGCATGGGTGGAACACGACGCGCTGGAAATCTGGGATTCGCAGCGGCGCGTGGCGGAGCAAGTGGTCCGCGAGGCTGGAGCCGCGCCCGAAGAAATCGCGGCCATTGGAATCACCAACCAGCGCGAGACGGTGGTGCTGTGGGACCGCAAGACTTCGGAGCCGCTTTCTCATGCCATTGTTTGGCAGTGTCGCAGGACGGCGGGCGAGTGCGCGCGCATCGAAAAAGAGGATTTCGGCCAGACGCTGCGCGAGAAAACCGGGCTGGTGGTGGACGCCTATTTTTCCGCCACAAAGATCGCCTGGCTGCTCAATAACGTCCCCGATGCGCGCCGCCGCGCTGAACACAATGAATTGGCCTGTGGAACGATCGATAGCTGGCTGATCTGGAAGCTGACGGACGGAAAGGTCCATGCGACCGATGTTTCCAACGCTTCCCGCACGCTGCTTTTCAACATTCACACGCTCAAGTGGGATGACGAAATTCTGCGCTATTTCCGCATCCCCGAGTCTCTGCTGCCGCATGTTTTGCCATCGAGCGGAATCCTGGGGGAGACGAAACTGCTGGGCCATCCTGTCCCGATTGCGGGTGTCGCGGGCGATCAGCAAGCCTCGCTCTTTGGGCACGGCTGCGTTGCGCCGGGCAGCGTCAAAAATACTTACGGCACGGGTTGTTTTTTGCTGATGAATACTGGCTCGCGCGTGGCCCGCTCTGAGAGCGGGCTCATTTCCACCGTAGCGTGGCAGCGCGGCGGAACTACGAATTACGCCCTCGAAGGAAGCATCTTTATCGCCGGCGCCAGCATTCAGTGGCTGCGTGATGAGCTCAAAATCATCAAAGACGCCGCCGACACGCAGGCCATGGCGCAGGCCGTTCCTGACACAGGCGGGGTTTATTTCGTTCCGGCCTTTGTGGGTCTTGGCGCGCCGTATTGGGACGCTTACGCGCGCGGAACGCTTGTAGGTCTAACTCGGGGGACAGGCCGCAACGCCATTGCGCGCGCGGCGCTTGAATCGATGGCCTATCAGACGCGCGATGTGGTCGAGTGCATGGCGCGCGACTCAAGAATGCAGCCCAGCGTCTTGCGCGTGGATGGCGGCGCGACACGCAATGATTTCCTCTGCCAATTTCAGGCAGATATTTTAGGGATTCCAGTCGAGCGCGCTCGAGTAACCGAAACCACGGCGCTGGGCGCGGCGTGTCTTGCGGGACTGGCGACGGGTTTTTGGCGCGATGAGCAGGACATGCTGCAGGCGATGGAGTCTGACTCGGCGACTAAAGAGCAGGAGGGAAAGACAATGCGCTTTGAGCCGCAAATGGAGCCTGCACAGCAGGAAAAGCTTTATGCGGGATGGCGTCGCGCCGTTGAGCGGGCGAAAGCGTGGGCTGAACCGTAGCTCCCGGCAAGCCTAACTTGCGGCACCCGTTGGCATTCGCCGAACGGTTACGAACCGCCTTGCGAGGAGGAAGAAGAAGTAGAACCGGCGGGCGCCGGGCTGTTGAAGGTTCCGGGGGGCAGATTCACTGTAACGTCCTCGTCCAGCCGCATACCTACCAGCGAGCCTGCCATCAAAATTGCTTGCTTTCCTTTGGGAATCACGAGCGCCGCCACTCCGGCCGCTACGCCCACGGCGATGCCAGGGCCTAGCCCGGCTGCCGCAGCGCCCGCCGTCGGAGCCGCGAAAATTGCAAGCTGCTCCTTGCGTGACGGGCCGCCGCCTTTCAGGTCGCCTTCCGGCCCCACGTTCAGGCTGCCATTTTCGGCGCTTGAAAAGACTTCCGTGAGCGATCCCAAGATGGCTACCTTTTCCCCATTGGGCATTTCAATGGTGTCAAACGTAACGCTGAGGTATCCGCCCTTGCCGCGATGCGCCGCCTTTTTGACTTCGTTGATGCGCCCCAAAACCCGCGCGCCCTTTTTAAGCACGGTGATGTCTTCCACGCTCACGGGTTCAATCAGAGTGGCAAGAACGCGGTCGCCCTCTTTGGAGGTCTTGGAATTGATCGAGGTATGAAGTTGGAGCTTGAACTCAGTGCCTTCGGGAATGGTAATCTCGTTCAGGTTATTCTGCAGGGCTTCCTGGCTCGATGCTTCCTGAGCGCGCGTCAGCACTCCGGCGCCTGAAACCAACAGACACGCAACAAGAAGAAATGCTAAACGCCTCATGTGCGATGCTCCCATGACGAAAATCACTCCCGGAAGGGTTCGCTGCCCTTCGATTACTTTATTTGAACACCAAAGGCACGCCGGCGTCAAAGAGAAAAAGTCAGGGGAAAATCGCGCCTCTTGAGGGCCGCGCGATTACAGCTTGTTGACCCGGGTCACGATGACGCGCTGCTTTTCTTCGTCATAGATGAAAGCCATCTGAACGCCCTGTTTGCGGGCGTGCCGCCAAAGCGCCTGATAGATCGCCCGCGGAGTTCTGCCCGGGAAGTTTTCCGGCGCGCTCAGCCGCAGCGCCTCGCCTTCCTTGAGCGTTTTGAGATTACTAATCACATCGGCCAGCACGCCCTGCCGGCGCTT
>DASZAE010000332.1:0-9624 GCA_035945515.1 Terriglobia bacterium | reverse complement strand
CGCACCATCGCCGGGTGTTCTAGCCTTTCACATCCAAATAGAGTTGATTGAACCTTAAGGAGGAAATTCCGATGACCAAGAGACTTATAATGCTCATCGCGGCTCTCACCATTTTCGGTTGCATGGCGTGGGCGGCGACTTATGTTGGCACAGTCAGCGACAGCATGTGCGGCGCGAAGCACTCGCACGCATCGGCAGCCGCGGCTGCGTGCGTGAAGAAGTGCGTGGCGGGCGGCTCCACTTATGTGCTCGTCAGTCACGGCAAGGTTTATAAGGTTGATCAGCAGGATCAGTTCGCGCCTTACGCGGGCCGGATGGTGCGCGTAGAAGGAACTGCGACGGGCGACTCCATCGCCGTAACGTCGGTTGCCGCAGTTCATATGGGGCATCATCACGCTGCTCCGGGCGCTGGCAGTGGTAGCGGCAGTGGCAAGTAACCAGTGCTGACGCCATCGCCATTATTTAGTAGCTCGTGTGACGCGAGGAGGCCGGTAGCTTCCTCGCGTTCATCCATTCCTTTAATTTCAACCCTAGGCGTCAGGGCCGCCGGCAAGTCTTGCAGTATCGCGTTTTCCCGCGCGAGCGGGCGCGGCACTGCGGGGCTTTTCTGCGGGACCCGGCGCCGCCTGATAGGGCGGGTATAACTGGCGCGGCCAACAGGGTAGGACCGCGAAACAAAGCGCGCTCCCTGCTCAGGCCTTGCCGGAATTACAAAACTTTCCGCATGATCTTGCGGGGAAAGAGGTAAACTTCAATGAGGAAATTCGTTCTTTCTGTAATGGTTCTTTCTCTGCTGGCGCTCCTCGGCGGAGCGTCACTGTTTGCTGAACCGGCCGCGCAGGCGCCGGCCGCCACCTCCCAGCCTGCAAAGCACTCTCATCATGCGAAGAAGGCAGGGACGGAAAACCTAACCGCGAAATATGCGGCGGGGGTGCAATCCCTTTCCGGAACACTCTCGATAGTGGATGCGCAGCAGAAATCGGTGGTTGTGACCGATTCAAACGGCACCCCGTTTAACATTACCGTGGGCAAGGGAACCAAGATCGAGGTCAGCGGCAAGAAGGGCACGCTTGACGACCTTTCTGGCCAGACCAATCAGCAGGTTTCGGTGAAATACCGTGACCGCCTGGACAAAGGCCTTTCTGCGGTGAGCATCGAAGTCGGTGGATAACAGGCTCTCAACTCCACTTATTGCACGCTAAAGCGCAAAGAGATGCGAAGCCGGGCGAGAATATGCGCTCTTCTTCAGTATCTCTTTGCGCTTTGCTTTTTTTAACTCACGCTAAGCGTAATTGTAGCGGCGGCCTCTGGCCGCCGGTCTTTATTATTAAAAACCTGCGGCCGAAGGCCGACAAGGGGGCAACTGATACAACTGCTGGTAAGAACAATGCAGCCTCTATGCCGCGGCGCGACGGTAAGCCCGAAGGCCCAGCAAAATCAGGCCAGAGGCCAGCAGAAGCACGCTTGCCGGTTCAGGAGTCGGCATGATCGCAGCGAAGAGTCCTTCGGTTTGCAGCGGTTGCGTGATGCCGGCGGTGATGTAGAGAGCGTTGGTATTCGTGCCTCCACCTCCGTTGCCGAATACCAAAGCCCAAAGCCCGCCATTCATAATAGGATTCCCCGCCGCATCTTTCAGTGTACCCATCCACAAGCCGGTCATGGGATCATAAGCGTTGATCTCGCCGTTGCCGAAATTCCCCACCAATAGGTCTCCTCCGAAAGTTCCCCAGCCGGAGGGCGCGACGGCCATGCCCCAGGGAACATCGAGATCGCCTCCGCTGATCAATTCCTTAACAAAAGTTCCGGTGGGCGTGAATTCGTCAACGATGCCATGCCCAAGGCCGAGGTCAGGCAGGAAAACTCCGTGGCCATTAATATTGACCGTCTGGGTTGGAGTATAGGCCACCAGCACCATTTCCGTTCCGTTCACGTTGGCGTCTTCGACGTTATAAGGCTCATAGCCCGCGGGCAAGTTCGGGTCGGTAAACGTCAAAGAGGTGTCCAGTTGCCAATTGCTGTTGATCGCGCTGACTCCACCTGTGGGTGTAAAGTTCGCGGCGTAAAGCAGCGTCCCGGAGGCATTGATAGTAAGTCCGGTATACGTGGCCCCGCTCGCATTGTTATTGACCTCCATCACAGCATTCGCCTTGCCGCCTGTGCTTGCTGGGTTCCACCCATCAATCTGCCCGTTCAGATCGCCGAAAATGAAGAGCGACGACACGCGGGCCGTTCCCTTCGCAGGAGGCAGAGCAAAAGGACACGCGCCGGCGGACGAGCAGGTTGTGTTTGTGTTAAACACAATCCCGGTGGGGCCGTTCGCGGGGCCATTTGACTGCACGGCAGGAATACTCACAATCAAGCTGACAGGCGTGCCATTGCCGGTGTAGAGGGTCGAATCGTTGGTCACCTGATCGGACACCCAGAGAGGAGTCGTGGGCCCCTGCACCAAGCCCCACGGGTTGATCAGGAGCGGGTCAACCGTATTCGCGGGGATGGTGCTGCTATTTGAGACAAGATTCTGCTGAGAATACGCCTGCGCCGCCATCGGCTGAGGCAAAACACAGATTGCCAAAATGGTAGTTAAAATAGCCAGGATCGCGGGAAACATATGCCCTAGACGTGAGCTCCGCATGGAGGGAACCTCCTTTGAGTTTGAACTTGGAGTCAGACTACGCCCCACAGAAGGCATTGACAAGTAGTTAACCTCACATATTGATTGGTTTAGATGTGAAATAAAGTGATAACTAAGTGTAAACTACGCTCTTTTAGGCTGGGCGCTGCTTGCTGCGCCCGCGCCGGAAGCGAGCTTCTGCACTCCACATTAGTTTTGTGGCGTAGAGTTTTAACCGCGAAACTCGCTGCATCTGCATCGAAGCGCCCATGATTTTATTACCCTGCTCCTGCCGCTGCGCGCCCTTTTTCAAGATGCTGTGCCCACTTCACCAGCGATTCGAGTAATTTCACGATATGCTTTTTGGTGTTCTCGTCCTTGAGATTTCCTTCGGCATCGAACCGCTCCGCCGCGTTTGAGATCATCACTTCGGGAGCGTTAAGCGGGTGCATGTTCAGGAAGACGAAGCATTGGCGCAGATGATATTGCGCGCGCGAGGTGCCCTGGCCGCCTATCGATGCGCCCATCAGAGCTACCGGCTTGCCGTCCCAGGCGCTATCGCCGTAAGGCCGCGAGGCGCAGTCGATGGCATTCTTCAGGACTCCTGGGATGGAATAGTTGTATTCCGGGGTGACGAGCAAAATGGCGTCCGCCGCGCGCACGCGGGCTTTCAGCTCGCGGACCGCAGCCGGGGGATTGCCCTCCGCATCCTGATTAAAAGGGGGAATATCGTTCAACTCAAAGATTTCTATTTTGGCGCCTTCCGGAGCCAATCCCTGCGCGGCGCGCAAAGCCGCCCGGTTGTAGGAGGCCTTGCGGAGGCTTCCGGCGATTCCGAGGATGGTCAATGGATTGTTCATGTTTTCCGGTTTCTCCTCTATAGTTTTTTGCGTTTGGAGCCTTCAACTACCATACTCACATTTTAGACTCAACACCGGCGTGAGCGGATTCATGCGATTCTCCGTGACGCGCCGGAGTCTGCCGCTACAATAACCTGCTAAGAGGGATCTGTTTCCGCCCTTGAGAGTTGCGCGCAGGGCTGGTAAATTATTAAGACGAACGAAATTAAGGAGCGCCGGTGGCCAGACTTACTCGCAAAGAACTAAAGAAGGACCCTTTTCTTTCCGTCTATTACGACGACTTTGTGGAATTTGCCCAGCACCACTATCAGAAGATCATCGTGGCTGTGATGGTGCTTGTGGTGGTGATCATTGCGGGCATTTCTTGGAGGCATTACCGCGAGCGGCAGGACGTGGCCGCCAATACTATGCTGGGTGAGGCGCTCACCACTTTTCACGCTTACGTTGGATCAAGCGGGCAAGGGACGCTTGCGCCCGGCGCGCAAACTTTTGCGGACCCGGCAGCAAAATATCAGGCGGCGCTCAAGCAGTTTACGAGTCTGGAGCAGAAATATCCCCGCTCGGAAGCCGGCCAAATCGCTCTGTATCACATCGGGCTGTGCCAGGCGCAACTGGGGAAAAAAGACGCGGCGATTCAAACGCTCAAGCGCGCGGAGCAATTGCCAGACCGTGGCATCGCTTCGCTCGCTCAATTCGCGCTGGCGGGCGAATTGGCGAAAGCCGGCAATACGACCGATGCGGAAACCCTCTATCGCGGACTCGCTGAACACCCCACAAGCACGGTTCCTGCCGCAACCGCCTGGCTCGCCCTGGCCGGCGCCGAGCGGGAAACCCATCCCGCCGAAGCGCGCGAGATTTACCAGCGCGTCCTCAAAAGCGTTAGCTCAGATAGCGAGCTGGTGGACGCTGTCAAGCAGCAGATGGCGAGCCCCAACCCGTAACACATGAATCCGGCCCCGCGCGAAGCGATCGAATGCGACGTGTTAATTGCCGGGGGTGGTCCCGCCGGTCTTAGTTGTGCTATTCGCCTTGCCGATCTTATCAAATCTCACCCTAACCAGGGCGGCGGCCTCAGCGCGGAAAACATCTTCGTAATTGAGAAGGCGCCCGAAATTGGGGCGCACTGCCTCTCCGGCGCGCTGCTCGATCCCCGCGCCCTCCGGGAGTTGATTCCAGACTTTGAAGCGCAGGGCGCTCCCCTCGAAACGCTCGTCACCTCAGACGCCGTCTATTACTTCACATCGGGAAGGCAGTTCAAACTGCCCATCACGCCTCCCTTCTTGCGCAATCATGGGCATTACGCCGTCTCCCTGAACAAGCTCGTCAAGTGGCTGGGCGCGCGCGCCGAACGAGCCGGCATCAGCCTTTTTCCAGGATTTGCGGGCATGGAAGTGCTCTACGAGGGCAATCGCGTGGCGGGCGCGCGCACCGGCGATAAAGGCATCGACCGTATGGGCAACCGCAAGACGAACTTCCAGCCGGGATATGACATTCGCGCCAAAATTACGGTCTTTGCCGAAGGAACACACGGCTCGCTTACGAAGCAGCTCCGAAGCCGTTTCAAGCTGGATGAAGGGCGCAATCCGCAGGTGTTCGCCCTGGGTCTGAAGGAGCTTTGGGAAATCCCAGCCGGTCGCATCAAGCAGGGCGCGGTCGTTCATACCGCTGGTTGGCCGCTGGCGGGAAAGTTCGGCGGCGGCTTCATCTATGCGCTTTCAGAGACGCTGCTCTCCCTCGGTTTGGTGGCGGGGCTTGATTACGAAGATCCAAGGTTTGACCCGCACACTGCATTTCAGCAATGGAAGACCCACGTTTGGCTCAGGCAATTGCTTACCGGCGGCCGGATGATCCGCTACGGCGCCAAAACCATCCCCGAAGGCGGCTATTTTTCCGTTCCGGCTACGGCGGTGAATGGCGCGATGATCATCGGCGACTCGGCAGGATTCCTGAACTCGCAGCGTTTGAAAGGCATCCACCTGGCGATGAAGAGCGGCATGATTGCAGCCGAAATTGCATTCGGCGCGCTGCGGGCGCAGGACGCCTCCGAGTCGCGGCTGGCGGCGTTTGAAAGCGCGTGGAAAAACAGTTGGGTGGGACGCGAGCTCTGGCGCGTGCGCAATTATCACCAAGGATTTGAGCACGGCTTCTGGCGCGGGGCGGCGAGCGCGGCCTTCCAATATATTACTGGGGGCCGCGGAGTATCCCCGCGTAAAAGCGCGCCACCTGACTATCAGCACTTGCGCAAGCTTGCGGACACGGACGCCCACCAGCCCCTCGCGCTCAAACCTGATGGAAGTCTGACATTTGACAAGCTGGCCGATGTCTATCACTCGGGCACGCACCATGAAGAGGACCAGCCGCCTCACTTGTTGATCGCTGACTATAACATCTGCAATGACCGCTGCGCGCGCGAGTACGGCAATCCGTGCCAGCACTTCTGTCCCGCCGCTGTCTATGAGATGGAAGATCAGCCGGATGGCGGTCGGCGGCTCAAGCTGAATCCGTCAAATTGTGTGCACTGCAAAACGTGCGACATTGAAGACCCGTATCAGATTATCACGTGGGTCTGTCCCGAAGGCGGCGGCGGACCGCGCTATGACGGCATGTGAAAAGCGGTGACGAGCTGCAGCAGCGGCCGTCAGTCTTTACTGCTAAAAACCGGCGGCCAGAGGCCGCCGCTATAGTGTGGCTCGTGGGTTGTTTCCCTTTTTGAGAGCAATACCGCCGTTGGTTCAATCATAATATGGCCATTGTGGACGAAGCCCACACAACCCGCCGGCCGCCGGAGACGGTGCCGCATTCGCTCAGCAAGAATCCGCGCCAGTTCACGCCTGGGCAGCGGCTCCAAATCTCTCTCGCCACGCACTTAGGCTACTGGGCTACGTGGATGATTGGCCGCAGCTTGCGTTGGGAAATCAACGGCTGGGAACACTGGGAAGCCGCGCGAAAGGCGGGCAAAGGGTTGATTTACACCTTTTGGCACCGGGAAATCTGCGCCGCCACCTGGTTCTGGCGCAAGCGCGGAATCATTGTGATGACCAGCCAGAATTTTGACGGCGAATACATCGCGCGCATCATTTATAACCACGGTTATGGCGCGGCGCGCGGGTCGAGCTCGCGCGGCGCAGGCCGCGCATTGGTGGAGATGATTCAAGGTTTGAGGAACGGTCATGACGCGGCGTTTACCATCGATGGGCCGCGAGGCCCCAGGTTTGTGGCCAAACAAGGGTCGGTGTTGCTCGCCAAGGCGACGGGCGCGGCTATCCTCTGCTTTCACATCGCGCCCAAGCAAGCTTACGTGTTTCGCAAAAGCTGGGACATGCTGCAACTCCCGCGCCCGTTCACCAAGGCCGCCGTTTTCATTGCTCCTCCCATATTTGTAGCCGGGGATGCAGACGCGGGGGAGCAGACGCAGAAGCTGCGCGAAGTGCAAACGTCGCTCGAGGCGTTACAGCAGCAAGGCAAGACGTGGCTGGAAAAGTAGTAGGCCAGAAAGCCGTAACGGCGTCCCCTTATAGACGTCAGCCGCTGCTACAGCTCGTTGCGTTACTATGGCGATTTCACGCAGAGGAAGATCAGACGTAGAATAGGGGAATCAGGAGGTAATTAAAATGTACGCTATCGTAGGAGCAACTGGAAACACGGGAAAGATTATCGCGCAAGCCTTGCTCGACCACGGCCAGAAAGTGCGTGTGATCGGGCGCGACGCCAACCGTCTTAATGATTTTGCCCGGAAGGGCGCTGAACCTTTTACTGCTGACGCTACCGACCCGGACGCATTAACGAAGGCCTTCGCGGGCGCTAAGGCAGTCTATGTTATGATCCCGCCCAACCCCTCCGCGTTGGATGTCGCCGCGTATCAGGAGCAAGTAAGCAGCGCGACAGCGGCGGCGATTGAGAAGGCCGGAGTGGAATACGCCGTGCTTCTCAGCAGCGTGGGGGCGGACAAAGAGTCCGGGACCGGCCCTGTGGTTGGCTTGCATAATTTCGAGAAGAAGCTGAATGCAATTAATCGGCTGAATGTTTTATGCCTTCGCGCCGGATATTTTATGGAAAATCTCCTGCCCCAGGTGCAAGTAATCAAAGCATTCGGCATGATGGGCGGCCCTTTGCATCCGAATCGCGGGGTTCCAATGATTGCCACCCAGGATATTGGAGCTTCTGCCGCAGAGGCACTGCTGAAGCTGAGTTTTAAGGGAAAGCAAACACGGGAATTATTAGGCCAGCGCGATGTGACCTACAACGAGGCGGCGTCGCTGATCGGTAAGGCCATCGGAAAGCCAGACCTTGCCTACGCCGAGTTGCCAGCATCGCAATTGAAGCCGGCTCTGGTTCAGAGCGGCATGTCGGACAGCATGGTTGATCTTCTCCTCGAGATGTCGCAAGCGATCAACTCCGGCCACATGGTGGCGCTTGAATCCCGCTCAGCAGGAAATACAACGCCAACCTCGATTGAACAATTCGTGGACAAGGTATTTGCACCCATGTATAGCGGCAAAGCCGCCGGAGCATAGGCGCTATTGCGATATTGGAGTGCGGCAGAATGCTGCGCTCCAAAACAAACCAAAATGTGTAGCGGCGCCATTCACCGCTGATATTTACTTTCCCAAATATTCCCCGTCGTGCGGTCGCATCCCGTTGATGAAATCGCGCGCGTGGATTCGTTTACGCCCTTCCATCTGCAACTCGATAATCTCAAGCGCAGTGCCCGGGCCGCATCCTATGATCAGCCGCCCACCGCTGATCTTTATAGAACCGGGAACAGGGCTGGCTGCGTCTTGGGGGGTTGCCACTCGCGCCGCCCAGATTTTCAGTCCTTTGCCACGAAAGGATGTATACGCCCCCGGCCAGGGCGCAAGGCCGCGCACACGGCAAGCAATCTCCATAGCGAGCCTCGACCAATCAATCAGACCATCTTCCTTTTTGAGCATCGGCGCGAGCGTGGCCCCAGCGTGATCTTGCGGACGCGGTTGAATCTCGCCGCGGGCCAAGCCCTCAAGCGTTTCAATCATCAAGCCGGCGCCCTGCGCGCTAAGCCGGGCCGAAAGCGTTCCGGTTGTATCGTCATCCTCAATGGGAATTTCCTTTTGCAGGAGGATGTCGCCCGTATCGAGCCCCGCATCGATTTTCATGGTGGTCACGCCGGTAACGCGCTCGCCGCGCAGGATAGCCCAGGCAATGGGAGCAGCACCGCGATAACGCGGCAGAATCGAGGCGTGCAGGTTAATGCAGCCGAGCGGCGGCAAATCAATCATCCACTGAGGAACGAGATGCCCGTATGCAACCACGACGATCGCATCGGATTTGATGCTCTCGATTTCAGCCCTTGCGTCTTTCAGCTTGGCGGGTTGGAGCACGCGCAGGCCGGCTTTCAGCGCGGCATCTTTGACCGGCGGGGACTTCAAGGCGTAGCCGCGCCCCTGGGGTTCATCAGGGTTGGTCAGGACAAGCGCAACGTCAAAATTTCGTGCGAGCAGCCTTTCGAGGGGCGGGACGGCAAATTGGGGCGTGCCGCAAAAGATGAGTTTCATGGCAGGTTCTGTTTCGGCGGCGTCTTGCCGCCGAAACAAATGAGAATTTAAGCCCGGCGAGACGCCGCCGTTACAGCCGCAGTTGCCAGACTACCATTCCCCGGCCTTTACCAACTTTTTAACCTTGCGCCGGATGGAGTCACGTTTGAGCAAACTGAGATGATGAATGAAGAGAACGCCATTCAGGTGATCGATTTCATGGCAAAACGCGCGCGCCAGAAGGTCATCCCCGGTTAGTGTAATCTCCTGGCCGTGGATGTCCTGCGCCCGCACCGTGGCTTTCATCGGGCGGTCCGTTGAAGAGCGGAAATTAGGAAGGCTCAAACAACCTTCTTCCCCGGTCTGCTTACCTTCGACACTGACAATCACCGGGTTAGCGAGCACGATCTTGGCATTTGGATCTTCGGCGGAAGTGGTGTCGATCACACAAAGGCTTTTCGAGATTCCGATCTGCGGCGCCGCGAGTCCCACGCCATGCGCGGCATACATCGTGTCAAACATATCCGCCACGAGTTTTTCAAGAGCGGCATCAAACTCTTTTACGGGTTCTGCGACTTTATCGAGAACCGGCTGGCCGTATTTAACGATGGGATAAATCATGAGTAGTAGGTTATTTAATAGT
>DASZAE010000331.1:0-3171 GCA_035945515.1 Terriglobia bacterium | reverse complement strand
GGAAAGCCGCTGCCTGAGCAAGCCGAGAACCGAGGGCGCAAAAGCGGGCCGCGCCGCCGCGCCCACTTTGTAACAATTGACCGCCAAGGATTGCTTGCCGCAGAGCTCCGCCGCGAGACCCAGGAGCCATTGGGCGCGGTACGTGGTCTCGCCGCCGCTGCCAATGAAAGACGGATCAGAGTGCTCGACCGCTTGTTGCACGTGACGGCCGGCCTTGCGCAACTTTTCCTGGGCAATGCAGATCCACGCGGCCAAAAGAGAAAGCTCCGCGTAGCGCGGATAAGTGTCCAGCGCCAAATTCAGCAGATGATCCGCCTGATCGAGCTTGTTCTGACGGATTTGAAGCGCCACAAGGTTGCGCATCAAGAGCGCCCCGTATACGGGCGGAAGCACGCGGCTATCGCGCCACAACTTTGACAGAGGCTCGATGCCCTCTCCAGGCGCTTTCTGTTCGGCCAGCAGTCCGCAATATAAGCGCGCCCAAAGATCTTTTTTTTCTTCAAGCATTCCCAAAGCCAGGGATGAGGGCGAGGTCGCTCCCGCAACACGGATATCGTTCACCGTAATATCCGCCTCTTTTCCCTTGATCCAGACGCGCGGCTGAAGGCCAACTAGATCAATCTCGGCCAGGCACGGCAAATGGACCGGGAAAAACATCCGGCCGCTCGAACTCCGGGCTTTCCCGCGCAACGCGGCGCTTGATCCCTCGATGAGTTGATCGCCCGCGATCCAAAGGATAGCGGCATCTGATTTGGGGGGAACTGCGTCGCTTCGCAGCACAGACATCTCGCGGTTGAGAACATTGTCCGACGCCGCGCGGACGCTCGCAGGTATTTCTTTCCGTGACTCGGCGTCCGTCATCAGAGAAATGACGGGGCTTTGTTCGTAGGCCGTTTCAACCTGCAAGGGATCGCCCTTGACCGCATACAAACCCATAGAATTGTTTTCTCCCGCCTCGGATAACTCAGTTAAGCAGCCGCTGGAATTCATTCACCCAGCGCGGGATGACGACGCTCCAGGCGTAATCACGCAGCAACTCCTGCCGTCCTCGAACCGCCTTTTGTTTTGCTTCTTCACGGCGCGAGCAAGCCTCCCGCATCAACTGGCGGAGATGTTCCTGCTCCGGCTCCGCCCATCGATGGCCCATGAACAATTCAAGGTCTACGTTTCCAGGGACAGAGGCGAGCTTGCTCTCGATCAGGTAGCTGTTCTGAGCGTTCAGAAAATCCGTCTGTCCGCTCCAATTCGTCGCGATCACCGGCAGCTCGCACGCCAGCGCCTCGAGATAAGGCCGTCCGTAGCCCTCGCCGCGCGTGGGCAGCACAAAGCAGTCCGCCGCGGCATAGAGGCGCGCCATCTCGTTCTGCGGAATAAATTGCTTAATCAGAATGATGGGAGGTGCTTTTTGCAAAGGAACCCCAGCCTGCCGCTCGACGAAGAAATTGATTTCATCTTCGAGATTGTCTGCTGTATCGTTTGCTTGCGACACCTTGAGAATCAGAGCAACGTCGTCATCCGCTTTGAATTCGCTCACATAGGCCAGAAGCAGCGCGTCATACCCCTTGCGCAACTGCCAGTCGAACACCGACAGAAAATTAAATCCGCGCTTCTGTGGAACGGAAAGGGGGACTGCTCCGGGATGGAAAACCTCGAGGTCAATGCCCGGGGGGACGAGCCGGAGCTTGCGCTCGTCCACGCCCGAGGCGGCAAACGTTTCCATATTAAACCGGCTTGGCAGCCAGACTTCATCCATCGCATTGCAACGCTCGCGGAAGCCGAGAGGGATGCGGTCGGTTTCAAACATGGTGCGTCCCACGCGGCAGAGACCCGACAAATCCAAGTCCCAACTACCGGCCGGCAGCGACTGATAAATGACGCTCTTCGGCAAATCCACCAATTGTCTTTGCAGCGACTTGAGTTTTTGACGGGACGGATCGGGAAGAAGTCTCTTTCCATCAAACAAATCTCCCACCGGCAGCAGTTGGACCGGAATTTGATGATCCGCCAAACCGAGAGCTTCCATCCAATTTTCCTCGCCGTATCCGGAGCCGCCGTAAACGAGTCCGCGAAAAAACACACCGGGTTGGGGTTGCGCATGAGGCAAATCGCGCGGCGCGGTGTTAGCAGCCCCCCGCGAGGCCGCTATTTCCGTTTGGCTTATTTGGCCCATTTGGTTTTGTTGGCGAGCGTGACGCGCTTGGCCCGTTTCACCGCTTGAATCACCGCTCTGTTTCGATCCGATTTCGGGCCTTGATGCTTGCGCCTTCTGTGCGCCGCGCTGTATTTCCGCCGCGCCGCGCCGCGCCACAATGCAGGCTACCGCTTTGGCGCCGTGGGTCAGTGAATCCATCTTTTCAGCTTTCGGCCAATCGGCAGGCAGCCACGTCATGCCATTCTGGAGCCAGTAATCTTCCATTTCGATCTCAAATCCGCATTGGGCGAGCCAATCGAGAAGGGCATCATGATCATAGATCCGGTAGGCGCTGGCTTTGCCTCGTATGCCGAAGGGAACGGTCAGAAGGAGCTTTTTTTCCGGTTTGAGCACGCGATGAATCTCTTGAAGGGCGTGGATGTCGCCTTCGTTGTCGTAGTCGACGTTGCCATAGGCGGCGAGGCCAATGTGTTCAAGCGTAGAAAGCGCAATCACAACATCGAAAGATTTGTTTTCAAAAGGCGTCGAGCGAATATCCGCTCGAAGATGATGCACGCCGGGAAATCGGGCTCGGACTTCACGGATATCAAGCGCCCAAGTCTCAAAACCCAAGGAAAATAGCTCGAAAGACATCTGGCTCTCGCGGCTGCCTACATCGAGCACCCTGCCCTGAAATGGATAGGGAAGATGGCGGTGGACAAACGGAACCTCGACAATGCGCTCATTGCACAATGCAAGGACCGGGCGGCCATCCTTGACCGAATAAAGATATGGCAGGTTTAAGTCGATCACCCCCGCCGTATTTAAAAATGGCGACGGCGGTTGAGGCGGTGCGAAGTTCCGCGCCTGAGAAGGAGTTTGCCCTGCAAGCGCGGGCTTCCCGGCGGACCCTGCGACCGGCATAGATGGAGCGCCGGATTCAATGGCGCTCAGGCGCTTCGCAAGGCCGGCAATCGCCTGCGATTGGAGGTTAATTACGCTTGCCATCTGAGTGATCGGGTCCGTTTGCGCTGGCTGAA
>DASZAE010000330.1:0-7742 GCA_035945515.1 Terriglobia bacterium | reverse complement strand
TCCACCTTCCATCGTTCACCAGATTCGACGGCTTGTAGCCAATCACGTATTGGTTGCGCAGCTCGATGGAAATTTTTTCCGCGATGTCGGGCAGTTCGTCCGCGTCTTCCACGCTGAACATGCGGCCGCCGGTGATGTTGGCCAGGTCGGAGAGCAAGCTGGGTCCGGCGGCCTCTTCCGGGGTGCGGCCGCGCGAGGCGAGCGGTTCAAACACGCCGATGGAATAAATTTCCACGTCGGACTCCTTCACCATTTGCCGGATATCGCGCTCCGTGTAGCGGCTGTGATTCTCTCCACCGTCTGAGATGACGAGCAGCGCCTTGCGGTTGGTCGTGGCCTTCTTCATTTCCTCGAGGCCAAGATAGATGGCGTCAAGCAACGCCGTGCGCCCGCCTGCTTTGACAAAGAGCATCCGGTCCTGCAGGTTGGAGAAGCGCGAGGTGAAGCCCGAGATCAGGTTGGGCCGCTCCGCAAAATTAATCAGCATGAACTCGTCCTGCGGATTCGCGGTCTGGAAAAATTGCAGCGCCGCCTCCTTGGACTTTTGAATCTTGTCGGACATCGACCCGCTCGAATCGAAAATCAACCCCACCGAGATGGGGGCGTCTTCGGTGGAAAACGAGAGAATTTTCTGCTGCACCCGGTCGTCATAAACCTGAAAGTTGGTTTGATCGAGGCCGGTGACGATCCGGTCATAAGGATCGGTGACCGTAATGTTGACCAGCACGCGATTAACAGTCATCTGCAGCGGGGCAGTGTAGAGAGCCGGCTGTTTGACCTTGATTTCAACGCCCTGACTTGCCGGGCTGGCTTGGGGAGCCTGCTTGACCCGCCCGGCGGTTGGAGCAGTTTGGTCCTGCCGGCCGGTTTGCACGAGAGGGCCTGCCTGACTGGCCTGACTAGATTGGCTAGACGCTGCGCTGGAACTGGCGGCGGGCGGGGAGCTTTTAGCATCCTGGCCCTCAAAATTTGCGGGATTGCTTTGTTGTCCGAACCCTTGATCGAGCGCCACGCCCAGCAGGCATAGCACGAAAATCAAGAGCACAACCCTGCCGAGCTTCTCGCTTGCCCCAAGACCCGTCATCGCTGTGGCCTTTACCGGTGATCTGCTGTCTGAGCGCCACGCAATCTCTGGCTCTTTTTTTGGTGTCCTCAAGAGCCTTTCAAGGTTATTCTACCACCACCCGCGGCGCGCACCAATACAGAGTTGCCCAAGCGGGTGTCAGGTGTTTGCCGGATTTTTCGGCGCCCATATCAACATCAACTTTCTCAAGAGGAGGTCTTAACAATGCTGCGTAAACTGACGTGCACTCCAAATGACGGTCTCTTGACCCTTCTGCGCCTAGCTGTGGGCGTTGTGTTCTTCGCTCACGGGGCCGGAAAGATGCTCGGCTGGTGGGGCGGAGTAGGCTTCGGCGCCACAATGGGCTTTTTCACCCACTATATGCACATTCCTTCGCCGTTTGCCTTCCTCGCCATCTGCGCGGAGTTCTTTGGAGGCCTGGGATTGATTGTCGGCCTGCTTACCCGCATCGCCGCTTTCGGCTTGTTTTGCGACATGCTGGTGGCGCTCTTTATGGTGCATATCCACAATGGCTTCTTTATGAATTGGCAAGGCACCAAGCACGCCGAGGGGTTTGAGTTCCACATCCTTGCTCTCGCCATGCTTTTTGTCGTGCTGATTCGCGGCGCGGGCGCAATATCGATTGACCGCCTGATCACGGGCAAGCCCCGGCCCATTGCCTGAGACTTTTGAGACGAATGAGACGGTCTGCAAGCCGCGCGGCCGCCGCCGAAAATTAGAAACGCTGATTCTAAAGGACCCCTAGGGTTCGTTCCGTGATTTTTTGTGTGTGTTTCTGTCATTCCTTCCAGCCATTTTCTAATCTTTGGGATCGCTCTGTAGCGCAGACCGCCGCCTTTGCGGTCTGCGGCCTTTGAATAGACAGAAAACCCGCAGACCTCAAGTACGGAGGTCTGCGCTACAAAACCTATCACGCCATCTTGAGACTTTTGAGACAAATGAGACGATTTGCAGGCCGTGCGGCCACCCCCGAAAATTAGAAACGCTGATTCTAAAGGACCCCTAGGGTCCGTTCCGTGATTTTTTGTGTGTGCTTCTCTCATTCCCTCCCGGCCATTTTCTAATCTTTGGGACTGCTCTGTAGCGCAGACCGCCGCCTTTGCGGTCTGCGGCCTTTGAATGCACAGAAAATCCGCAGACCTCAAATACGGAGGTCTGCGCTACAAAAAAGCCTACCACGTCACTCTGAGAATTTTGAGACAAATGGGATAAATGCGACGGATTTTCTGCCGTCCGGAAGCCTGGATCGAAGGTCAAAAAAAGGCCCGCGCCAGCCATTTTGACGGTGTGATACGACCCCTTGCGCGCCCCGCACGGGCGTGTTAGGTTATTGCCACGTCATTTGGGAGGGAAAAAGCCATGAAGCACTACTTCGCGTTGGGGGTCGCGGCATTCGTGCTTTGCGCCACCCTATCTGCCCCCGCCAAAGCCCGCAAGAGCGCCCCGGCGAGCACTGAGGATCAAATGATTACGGTCACGCGGGGCGGCACAGCCTATGCCAAGCCTGACGTGGGCATTCTGATTATGACGATCCAGGCCTACGCGCCGGTTGCCGGGCAGGCCGTGGCTGCGAACGAGCAAAAGGCCGCCGCTGTGAAATCGGCGCTGGAGGCGCTGGGATATTCGGCAGACCGCTACAAACTGTCCTCGGTCGTTTTGAGCGCCCCCGTTCCACCGTATAATCCCTATCCGCCTTCGACACAAGAAGTGGAGGCTGAGCGGTACGTCTATGTTTTCTTTGATGGACCTCAACTGAGCGACCTCGAGCAAATGACCGGTTCAGCGGCGTCTGCCATCGAGGCGCTGCAAAAGGCGGGCGCTGTTCCTGATCACATGCCAACCACCTTTCGGTCGCCGGGTCCGATGCAGACGGCAACAATCATCTATACGATCAAGAATCCGGAAGAGTGGGAAAGCCAGGCGTTGCAGCAGGCGGTCAAGCGCACGCGCGCGGCGGCTGAGGCCATCGCCGCGCAAATGCAAGTTCAGATTACCGGCGTGCGCTCCGTCAGGGCCGGAGCGCAGTCCGGGCAGTACATTCCTACGTCAAATCTGACAGAACTGAAAGGCCTGCCTTATAGCTTTTTCTCGACTAGAAGCGATGAGGTGGAGATTTCCGCAGGCGCCACGGTGAACTACGCGTTCAAGTAGCGGACGTCCGTAAGCTGGCGCAAATCACCCCGGTGAGGGATTCAAAGCTTGCTCGGGAGATTGATTTGCCGGGCGCAAGCTGCTCAGGACAAAATTTTCACAAGCGAAAATTTTGAAGGCGGGGGAGTTGCAAGCTCACTTCTTTTCTATTTGAGCTTGTCCTGAGCGAAGTCGAAGGAAACCCCGGATCAAAGCAATCTTCTTTTGACGGTTCCATTGTTTCAATTGGTTCTCGCGCACCCGCGCGGAGGAAAGCATGGGATGCGGCTCGGTCCAAACCAGGATCACAGGCCGGCGCCTGGCCGTCCAAACAGCGCCTCTGCCTTCGTTGTGCTCTTTCAGCCGCCGACCGGGATCGTCGGTCGAGCCAACGTAAAACGAACCGTCGCAGCATTCAAGAATGTAGCAGAAATACACAGGAGGTTTGAAAACAGCCGCGAATTGTTCCGGCAAGAGAACCGGGATTTGCCAGCCTATTTGATGTGCCCTTCGCGCAGACCGCTCAGGACAAAATTTTCGCAAGCAAAAATTTTGGAGGCGGGGGGAGTCGAACCCCCGTCCGAAAAGCTTTGCGTCTGAGAGACTACATGCTTATCCTGCTCGCTAACTGATTTCGCCGATGGCCCTCAGGAGCAAGAGAGAACGAACCACCCGCTAGTCTGATTCCCTTCCGGTTGCCCGAAAGAGTCTCGCCCAACGCTTTCAGACGTGAAGCGCCGGGCCAAGCCCGCAAAAATGGCATCTATCCCCGCCCGACGGGCCGGACGAAGCAGACGCGCCGCCTAATTAGGCGGCGAGTGCAAACTGCGTGTTGTTGGCAGTTGTATTGTTCCACTCCGATTGCGGGTGGTGTGGCCCCCGGCATGCCTCTCAATCGCTACAGCTCCCGTCGAAACCGATACGCCCCCGTACAAAATTAGGTTATGCCCCCAGCGTTACCCTGTCAAGGCAAGGCCGGGTGCGTTAGCTTAGCCAAACCAGTTTTCGCTATATACTGATTTGTTGTCTCTGCCGGAACCGCTTGATGCAGGGCGGCTGGAATGGACGTGTTTGTGAAGATTCTAACCGCAGCCCAGATGCAGCAGATCGACCGCATGACCAGCGAGCAGTGGGGCGTCCCCAGCCTCGACTTGATGGAAAATGCGGGGAATGCAGTAGCTCGGTTTCTAGCAGCGCGTTATGCGCCACTTGCCGGGCAGAAAATCCTGGTGGCTTGCGGGCGGGGCAACAACGGCGGCGATGGATTGGTGGTGGCGCGGCTTTTGCGCCAGAGCGGTGGATTGAATCCGCGCGTGTTGCTCTTCGCCGATCCGGCTGCGCTTCGAGGCGACGCGGCGGTGAATTACGGTCGGCTGGCTGAATCCGGCGCGCCTGAAGCCGTGCCGGACGCAGAGGCGTGGCGGGAAATCCGGTCCAGCATAAGCGGCAGCACGCTGATTATTGACGCGCTGCTTGGAACGGGCCTTTCCAAGCCCTTGCAAGGCTTCCTGCAGGAAGTAGTTCGAGACCTCAACGGCATTTCAGGGGCGCGGCGTGTCGCGGTGGATTTGCCTACCGGGCTTTCGGCGGATACGGGCGAGTTGATCGGCGAGTGTATTCATGCGGATGCTTCGGTAACGTTCACCGCGCCCAAATACGCTCACATTTTCCCGCCTGCGTGCGAGCAAGTGGGCGAGTGGAAGGTGGAGCAAATCGGCACGCCCGTGGAAAAAATCGATGAAGTCCCGGAGCTATTTTTGAGCCTCACCTGCCGCGAGGATTTGCTGTGGCTTGCCGCGCCTCGCAGGCTGGATTCGCACAAGGGGCTGTACGGCCACGCGCTGATTATCGCAGGCTCGGTCGGGAAGACCGGGGCTGCCGCTCTTGCGGCCAAAGGCGCGTTGCGTGCCGGCGCGGGCCTGGTTACGGTCGCCACACCGGAAAGCGCGCTGCCGGTGGTTGCCGCGCTCGGTATGGAGTTCATGACAGAGCCGCTGCCTGAAACCCCGTCTGGCACGGTGGCGCTCGCTGCGCTCGACGGCGGACGGCTCGACCGGCTGGCGGAGGGCCAATCCGTAGTTGCCATTGGGCCTGGCCTCGGAAGTCATCCTGAGACGGCGGAGGCGATCCGCCAGTTCGTTAACCGCTGTCCCGCGCCGGTAGTGCTGGATGCGGATGGCCTGAACGCCTTCGCCGGTAGAATCAGCGACTTCAAGGCGGCGGGCCGCGCGCGCGTGCTCACGCCTCATCCGGGTGAAATGGCGCGCCTCACCGGGCTTGCCACGGCTGACATTCAGAAGCGCCGGATTGAGGTGGCACGCCAATTTGCAATGCAGAACCAGGTAGTTCTGGCGCTCAAGGGCGCGCGAACGCTCGTGGCTTCGCCCGATGGCCGGGTAGCCGTGAACCCGACTGGAAATCCGGGCATGGCGACGGGCGGCACGGGCGATTGCCTCACTGGCATTCTTGCCGGTCTGATCGCCCAGCACGGCTCGCGGGAGATTTCGAGCGCGGTTAATGCGGCGGTGTATCTTCACGGCCTCGCCGGGGATATCGCGGCGGCTCACACGGGCGAGACGTCGATGATTGCGGGTGATTTACTCGAAACCATCCCACAAGCGTTCATTTCATTGCGGCGGGTTTCAGAATGACGCAAAGTTTAACAACGCTGTATGATATCGTGACGCATTCGCCGGAGGAGACCATTGCCTTTGGGCGCAAGCTGGCTGGCGACTTGCGCGCGCCGAGCGTGGTGCTGCTCGAAGGTGATTTGGGAAGCGGCAAAACCACGCTGACCAAGGGCGTTGCCGCTGGCCTAGGCGCGGCGCGTGAAGAGGAGGTGACCAGCCCGTCCTTCACATTGGTGCATGAGTATCGCGCTCGCCACCAGGATATTCCGGGTGATGGCGCAGGGCAGGGAACAATCGTCTATCACGTCGACCTCTACCGCGTCGAAGGCGAGCGCGAGACGGAGTCGCTTGGTCTCGACGAGTTATTTAACCCTTCTTCTACGGTAATGATTGAGTGGGGCGGCAAGCTCAGCGCCCTTCCACCGGAACCCATCGTGCGCATTCACCTCGAAGTGACGGGCGAAAACGAGCGGCATATTGTGGTAGAAAGATCGAGTGAATGACGATAGTTTTGGGTTCCCACGGTCAGAAAATCGCTGATCGCGGCTACCGGGCCCAGCTTACTTTTTGAGAAAGGGAAATTGCATGGCAGAATCCAGCGCGCCCACGCCGTGGGCGCTGATCGTAGGCTCTTCAAGCGGTTTTGGCGAGGCGACAAGCCTCGAGCTCGCGCGTGAAGGGCTGAACATTATCGGGGTGCATTTCGACCGCCGCTCCGCCATGGCGCGTGTCGATGAAATTGTTCAAAAGATAAGCGCCTTGGGCCGCGACGTCCAGTTTTTCAACAAAAACGCGGCCGACCCGGAGAAGCGCGCGAGTGTGCTCGATCAAATCGAAGAGCGATGGAAGCAGAAAGGGGGCCATCATTTCATCAAGGTGTTTCTGCACAGCATCGCGTTCGGCTCGCTTCAACCTTACATCGCCGAGCAGCCAGGCCAGGCGCTCACACAGGCTCAGATTGAAATGACGCTCGATGTGATGGCGAGCAACCTGGTTTATTGGGTGCAAGACATGATGCGCCGCAAGATGCTGCAAGCGGGCAGCCGCATCTACGCCATGACCAGCGCGGGCGGCCACAGCGTCATCCCCAATTATGGCGCCGTCTCAGCGGCCAAAGCGGTGCTTGAATCAAACATCCGTCAGCTTGCTTACGAGCTGATGCCTTACGGCATTACGGCGAATTCTATCCAGGCGGGCGTGACGGCGACGCCGGGCGCAAAGGCGATCCCCGGTTTTGAAAAGCTGGCCGAGCTGGCGACGCTGCGCAACCCCGGCGGCCGCTTGACCACGCCCCAGGATGTGGCCGCGGCCATTGCGGCGCTGATGAGCGATAAGACGTACTGGATGACGGGCAACGTGATCCGTGTGGATGGCGGTGAAGATATCGTAGGATGAGCAACGAGGCTTCACTAATTAGGATTGTTCTTAATGGCGAACCGCGTGAGGTCCCGGCCGGTCTAACGCTGACGGCATTACTCGATTGGCTGAAGGTTGCGGCGGACCGCGTGGCCGTTGAGCGGAACCTTGAGATTGTCTCGCGCAGTCAGTGGGAAGCCGTCCGCATTGAAGGCGGCGACCGCCTGGAGGTGGTACACTTTGTGGGTGGCGGATGAGGTGCATGCCTTGATCCGCGACCGGAGTTGGATAGCCCATATGCACCCTGCATTAAATCGTCCAACCGCGGTCATCCTTCTTACCCTGCTCATCAAGCTGGGCGTGATTGCCTCCCTTGCCAGCATCATTGCGCGTTTTGGGGTGTTCAAGCGTCTGCTCTTTGTGGAGCAGCGCACCTCGCGGCAAAAGGTGCAATTCGCCCTTTTTCTTGGCGTGCCGTTCACGCTGGGCGTGCTCACGCGTGTTCTGGCCAAATATCAGGGCGCGGACCTTAGCCTTGAAAT
>DASZAE010000329.1:0-10339 GCA_035945515.1 Terriglobia bacterium | reverse complement strand
GCGGCCTCTGGCCGCCGGTCTTTACTATTAAAATCCGGCGGCCAGAGGCCGCCGCTACAACATAACTGCGGATTTCATTCACAGCTATTCATAGCGGAGCGCCACCAACGGGTCCACCTTCATCGCCCGCCGTGCTGGAATGTAACTGGCGAGCAGCGAGACAGCAATCAGGATGGGGACAACAATGGCAAATGTCCCAAGGTCAGTTGGCTTCACGCCGAAGAGCACGCTTGCCATGAACTGCGTCAAACCCAGCGATGCGACTATTCCGATGCCCACGCCGGCAAGAGCTAAGATAATTCCTTGCCCCAAGACCATGCGCAGCACGTCTCCGGGTTGCGCGCCGAGCGCCATGCGGATGCCAATTTCATGCGTGCGCTGGCTTACGGAGAAGGAGATGACGCCGTAAATGCCCACCGATGCCAGAACCAACGCCAGACCGGCGAACATAGCCAGCAGAAACACAGAGAGCCGCTGGTTGGAAACGGATTCGGAAACGTATTCCTCCATTGTCTTGACGTCATAAACGGGCTCCTGCCGGTCAATGCTCCTGACCGCCTGGCGCACCGCGCCGGCAAGCGCCATAGGATCGGAAGCTGTGCGAACAACGAGCGACATATGGACCTTCGGCCTCTGCGCCAAGGAAAAATAGAGCACTCCTTTGCGCGGGGCGCTGAAGCCGCGATTCCTGACGTTACCCACAATCCCCACCACCGTATACCATTCCGGCGCTGAGGAGGAAAGCATCGCCACGCGATGACCGATCGGATCCTGATTCGGCCAATATTCCTTTGCCAGGACGTCATCGATAAGCGCAACACGCGGCGCGGAGGCCGTGTCCGCTTCCGTGAAGAGGCGGCCCCGCCGCAGCGGAATGCGCAGAGTGCTGAATAGTCCTGGCATGACACGGCGAGTATCCGCATGGGGGAGTATCTCACCCCGGCTCGCTGGCTCGCCCTCGATGCGGAAGGAACCTGAATTGCCGAAATTGCTGAAGGGGAGAACGTCCACCGCGCCGGACGCCTTCACTCCGGGCAGGCGCGAAACGCGCTCGAGAAGCGCGCGGTAAAATCCTGTGATTTGAGACGGCTTCGAGTACTGGTTGCCCGAAAGGGTAATTTGCATAGTCAGAACGTTGTTCGGATCGAAGCCGGGATTCACATTAAGAAGGTGGAGAAAGCTCTTGATCATCAAAACGCCTCCGGCCAGCAGCACCAAGGTGAACGCGACTTCGCCAATCACCAGGAGGCTGCGCACGCGCTGGCGAGCCATGCTTCCAGAAGAGGAGCGGCCGCTTTCCTTCAGCGATTCGTGCAAACTGGTCTTCGAGCTCTGAAGGGCAGGCGCAAGCCCAAAAAGAATGCCGGTGGCAAGCGCAATTCCCGCGGTGAAGAGCAACACCCATCCGTTCATACCCGCATGGCTGAGCCTCGGCACGTTCGCGGGGCCGATGCTCTTAAGCATCTGCACGCCCCAAACCGCCAGCCACAGGCCAAGCGCGCCTCCGGCCAGCGCCAATAGCACGGATTCGGTCAGCAACTGGCGCACAATCCTCGCGCGGCTCGCTCCAAGCGCGGCGCGAACCGCCATCTCTCTCGACCGCGCTGAAGCCCGCGCCAGCATCAGGTTGGCCACGTTGGCGCAGGCGATCAGCAGCACAAACCCGACGGCGGCCAGCAATACAAAGAGAAATTTCCCCGTGCTTCCGATCAAATCTGCCTTAAGTTGAACGACCTTGATGCCGTAACCTATGCGGGGCGGAAAATAATTCGGGTATTCCCGCATCAGACGCCGCGCCATGCCATTCATCGCCGTCTGCGCTTGCGCCACGGTCACACCCGGGCGAAGCCGCCCCGCCATGGAGAGCCATTGGTGGTCGCGCTCTTTAACCGGATCAAGCTGGGCGGGCGTGAGCGCGAGCGGAGTCCACAGATCGGGCGCCATGTAAGGAAGCTTAAAAGAGGATGGCATGACGCCCACAACGGTGTAGTTTTCACCATCGAGCGTGATGCTCTTGCCGATCAGCTTTGGGTCCGAGCCAAACGCCCCCTGCCATAAATTCTCGGTGATCACCACAACATGGCTTGCGCCCGGCTTATCTTCAGAAGGCAGAAACCACCGTCCGAGAATGGGCTTTACACCCACCAAAGGGAAGTAACCGCCGCTCACCAGGAATCCTACCAGGTGTTCGGGCTGACCAGCGCCGGTAAGGTCAAAATTTTGGTTCGTGATGGCAGCGGTGTTGGCAAAGATGTCTTTCATGCGGCTGATATCGGCAAAATCTGGCGCAGAGACGCCAATGCTGGGCAATCCAAGTTGCGTGAATTGGTCATGCACGGCCACCACGCGACCCGGCCGATGAATCGGCAATGGCTGGAGCACCACCGCGTCCACCACGCTAAAGATGGCCGTGTTCGCGCCAATCCCAAGCGCCAAAACAATCACCGCGATTGCCGTGAAGCCGGGATTCTTCGCCAGGAGGCGCAGCGTGTACTTGATGTCTTGAGCCAGTGCCGTCATTTGTTATGCCTCCCTATTTTGTAGCGGCGGCCTCTGGCCGCCGGTCTTTAATTAGTAAAAACCGGCGGCGAAGACGCCGCCGCTACAGCGTCCGCGCAATTCAATGTCTATCACTAAAGCAGTTTTCGTGCCGGAGCGAGGCATGAAGATAACTTCTTAAGAATCTTGGGGTTAATTCGGTATTGGGATTTAAGAACATACAATGAAGTGTCCGATTTTGAAATGCCGTGTTCGCAAGCGGACACAACATCCCTACTCTCGCCATCCGCCACTGCCACGCCCACGTATTGATCCGCGCCGCCGTAATAAAACAGCCAACGCCTTCCGCTGCGCGCGAGGCCTTCGACGAACACAACATTGGGCGTTTGGCCTGTCCTTTCCCACGGCAACACGGGCCGGAAAATCGGAGTGCTGGCGCGCGCCAGAACACGCGCAGGATTGTTCTTATCAAACAGAACCCAGCCCGTAGAATAGACCAAGTGGTTGTCCGCGCCGTTATAAATCAGGAGAATGCCTTCGGGCGTGACAACGGGCGGAGGCCCTGGTTCAACCACGCGGGCGTCAAAGCTGCCAGGCCGGCTGGCGAGCACCGGGCGATCCGTGGCATCGGTCCAATGCAGAAGATCGTCCGATTCGGCAACGCCCATCTGGCTTGGATGGCTCCGGGCGTCGCCCAGGTAGTACATCCAGTATTTACCGTTAATCTTTTCAGGAACAATCGCGCCCGATTTTGTCCAACCGATGTTCCACTTGCCGCGATAGGCGGGCATGATGACGCCGTGGCGCGTCCAATGAATCAAGTCCGTGGAAGTTGCGAGGCAAAGCTGAGCGTCTTTCTTGCCGGGCCCTTTGCCATCGACATTGTTGTACCCAGTGTAGGTGAGATAATACGCGCCGCCAATGCGGACCAGGCGTGGGTCTTCCGTCCCCCCGCCTTTTTCGTAGGGGGCCTGCGGGCCGAACACCGGGGCGGCCCGTCGCGTGAAATGCACTCCATCACGGCTTGTGGCATAACCCAGCGTCGATGTTCCCTGGCTGCCCTGGGCGCGATAGAGCATTACAAATTCGCCGTCCTTTTTGATCACCGCCGGGTTAAACGTCCCTGCGGATTCAAAGCCATTCCCGGCGGGTGAAATCACCGGCTGCTTAGAGGCTCGCTTCCACGGCCCGAATGGCAGCCGTGTTGGTGCGGCAGGCGCAGCATAGAGATAGAGCGCGCAGAATATGCACGAGAAGGTGGCGCTAAAGATCATCGTGTTCCGAAGGCGCAATTTTGTGGTTTGCACGGCTATGGTTGTAGCATCCTTTGCGGCGTTGCGCAATAATACACTAAGAACGCAATTTGCTAGTGTTCTGATTTGGTGGAGCGAATTCGTAGGGGGACGGACCTTTAGGTCCGTCAATAAGGTGGCTTTCGATAGGGAGCCTTTAGGCTCTGAAGCTTCAGCGGCTGAAGCAATGAAAAACCAGGCGTTCATGTCGGAGCTGAAGCTCCGACCCCCTCTGAAAATTATGCAGCCACCGGCGGTTCTATGAAGAAAGAGACGTTAATTACGGCCATCGTTTTTCTCGGCGTAGGTTTCCTTGCCGGGTATGCCTTCAGCGCGCATCGAAGCTCGCTCGAGCGGCAGAGCGCGCTTGCGCCTGCGGCGGCGAGCCAGCCAGCAAGCGGCGATTCAGGCCCATCCGCTTCGCCGTCCAACGCCCAAGCTCCCCCCGGCGGCGGGCCATCCGATTTAACTTCCCAGCTCCCAAAAGGGCATCCGCAGCTCACAGACGCTGAAGTGATCCAATTTTTTAAGGATGCGGCGGCGCACAATCCCGGCAACCCGGCGCCCCGGCTGAAGCTGGCCGACTTTTTGTACGACCACAAGCAGTATGACGAAGCCATCACCTGGTATCAGCAAGCCCTCGCGCTCGACCCGAAGAACGTTGATGCGCGCACGGACATGGCAACGTGCTATTTCAGCCTCGGACGGTCGCGCGATGCTGTCAGCCAGCTCCAGGCGGCGCTCAAATTTGATCCTCGCCATGCGCCAACGCTATTCAACCTGGCCGTGGTGAATATGGAGGGGACACGCGATTACGCTGGGGCGCGCGTGGCGCTGAACCGGCTGATGGCGATTAACCCCAATTACCCTGGACTCGCTGATTTAAGGGAGCAACTCGACCAGACGCAATCAACCGCCGGTAGTGGCAAGCGTGATTAATGAGGATTACAAATTATAGTGACGGCAAATGTTGTAGCGGCGGCCTCTGGCCGCCGGCCTTTACTATTAAAATCCGGCGGCCAGAGGCCACCGCTACAGAATCAGGCGCCGCCGACTTATGGCGTCACGTATAGACCGTCACACTCATTAAATGGGAAGAATCCTCGATCTCGTCTTCGATATCATCATCTTCATCGTGGTGGAGCAGGTCCTCGCGCGCGCCATCGGCAAGCTGTTTGGCGGCGGTGGCGGCGTCCGCTTCTCCCGCCCCGGTTTTGGCCCCCGGCCCCAGGAAAAAAAGGAGCCTTTGCGGGGCGAAGCGGTGCGCGACCCCGTATGCGGCATGTTTCTCTCCAAAGGATTGGCCCATCAATTTGAATGGCAAGGGCAATATTTCTGCTCGCAGGAATGCCTGGAAAAATACCGCAACGCGCGTAAAGCCTAGACGCCGGTTTTTTGTACAGCAGGGGCAAGAGGCGAGGGCAAGCAAGACCGCCCGGCGCGGACATTCATGTCCCCGGTTTGGGAGAAAAGGGTGAAAAATCGTCTCATTTATCCCGTATGTCTCAAAAATCTCAAAGTGGCGTGCTAGGCTTTTTGTAGCGCAGACCTCCGTATTTGAGGTCTGCGGTTTTTTTGTGCATTCAAAGACCGCAGACCGCAAAGGCGGCGGTCTGCGCTATACGGCTTGCGTTGTAGCGGCGGCCTCTGGCCGCCGTTTTTTACTCGTTAAAGACCGGCGGCCCCCTTAGTGACTTCGCCCGCCGCTACAGCCGAAATCGAAATTGCCCGTTAGTGCACATGAATTATTGCCGTAAGCCATTAAACCAAAGCCGGTCAAAGGCGAAAATGGAGCGAATGCACAAAAAAGCATTGTTTTACTTTTTTGCAAGTTGTTGAAACTAAAGCAAGATTAGTAACACGAACCGGCGCGAACCGGAGTACGAACCGGACGGAATCGATTCAACAGATTGAATGCAAAGGAATTATAGCGATTTCCACTACGAACCGGAGCATTTGCCACAAAACAAAGGAGATGCAAGAGCCTGTCCGGTTCGTAACGGCTTTTTGGGGTCAAAAACGGTGTTTTTCCGGGTTGTAGCGGCGGCCTCTGGCCGCCGGTTTTTAATAATAAAGACCGGCGGCCAGAGACCGCCGCTACAAACCGCCGCTACAAACGTTAAACCCCGCGTAACATGATGCGTTACACCGTGGAATGCGTGCCGAACTTTAGCGAAGGTAGAGACGCGGGCAAGGTTCAATCGATTCTTGCAGCGGTCCTCGCCGGTCCCGGCGTGGCCTGCCTGGACATCATGATGGATGCGGATCACAACCGCAGCGTCGTCACGCTGGTGGGCACGCCCGATGGGGTGGCCGAGGCCGCGCTGCGCGGAATTGGGCGCGCAGCCGCTTTGCTCGATCTTAACCAGCACTCCGGTCTCCACCCGCGCATCGGCGCGGCGGACGTAATCCCGTTTGTGCCGCTTGATGGCACAACCCTCAAAACCTGCGTGGAGATCGCCGGGCAGGTGGCCGAGCAGGCGTGGACGCGTTACCAGATTCCAACCTACCTTTATGAAGCGGCCGCGCGCCGGCCCGAGATCCGCAACCTGGAATCAGTGCGCAAGGGCGGCTTTGAGGGATTGCGCGACGAGGTCCGCGTGAACCCCGAACGCAAGCCGGATTTTGGTGATGCTGCGCTGCACCCAACCGCCGGAGCCACGGCCGTGGGCGCGCGCAACTTTCTGATCGCTTATAACATCAATTTGAACGTCCCGGACGCGGCCGTTGCGCAAACCATCGCCCGGCAAGTGCGCGCTTCAAATGGCGGACTCGACGGCGTTAAGGCGATGGGTTTGCTCCTGCCGTCGAAAAACATGGCCCAGGTTTCGCTAAATATCACGGATTTCAAGGCCGCCCCGCTTGCCCGGGTGTTTGCGGAGGTTGAAAAGGAGGCGGCGGCGCTGGGCGCGGCGGTGCTCGAAAGTGAACTTATTGGCTTAGTGCCGCGCGCCGCGCTCGACGGCGCCCCGATCGAGCGAATGCGCATCCGTGATTTCAGCCCCGGCATGATTTTGGAAAACCGCCTGGCGCGGGTGACGTAAAAGTGTGGTGTCTCAGAAATTCGCAAACTATATTGGCGGTGATCATTGGCTGTAGCGGCGGCCTCTGGCCGCCGAGTTATGGCGTCGCGTATAGAGGCCGCCGCACCAACCTCATGGGACGAATTATGAAAACACGTTTTGTATTCACCTTATTCGCGGCCAGCTTTCTCGCTTTTGGCCTGACGCAGCCGGCATTGGCCCAGCGCCCGCCAGCCGTGGTGAAAGCCAGTCTCTTGCCAGCCACCAACGCGGTGCATCCGGGCGCCTCCGCCGAAGTTGCGGTGGTGGCGCAAGTGGCGCCGGGATACCACATCAACGATCACCATCCCAGCCTCGACTACCTCATCCCGACCAACTTGAGCTTTGACGCGAGCAAGGCATTTTCGGTGGGGCAAATCTTATATCCTCAAGGAAAGCCGGAGAAATTCGTATTTTCGGGGAAGCCGCTCTCAGTTTACGCGGGAGAATTTGTGATCGGGGCCGGGCTGCGCGTGGCCAGAGGATTAGCCCCTGGGGATTATCTTCTGCAGGGGAAGCTGGGCTACCAGGCGTGCAATGACCACGCCTGCCTGCCGCCCGTCAGCGTGCCCCTGAGCTTGAAAATCAGAGTGGCCGCCCGAAGCGCGCCGCTCCGGCGGGTGAATGCCGATGTCTTCAGCAAACTTGGCCCCGGATAAGCGCCCAGGGTCGAAGAGCGGACCTTCGCGGGCTTCGGTCATTCTGCTGGCCGTGGTGCTGGCGGCGATGGCGGCGCTCGCTTGGTCGTTCTACCTTCCGCGGGTCCGCCTGACGCCCGCGCCGCTCATCGAATACCCGCGCGGCTGCGTCAGGATGAAGTCGAACTTCGTCCCCACAGCCGTGACGGAAGTTCCTTTCCCTGGCGTGAACGCGCTTCCCGCGAAGGCAAAGAACCGGGCGATGCTTTATCTCAATATGACGCCCTGTTCATGCGGCTGCGCAGAGAGCGTGGCCGCCTGCCTCCTGCAAAATCCGCAATGCAAAATCAGCCCGGACTTGATGAAGCAGGAGATTGCAGACACGCGGTGAATGCCGGGCAAGGGGCGCAACAGATGAGGGTTTCACAAGGACGCTCAAGGAGGCGCCGCTATTCCAGGATTTACGCATTCAAATTGGGATCACTAGATGCGGCGCGTTTAGTGCGTCAATTGACATTCGGCAACCCCCATGCTAAAACCAAATCACGTAGTCGTATGTCTATATTCAAGTATTGGGCCTGTGGCGCAGTTGGGAGCGCGCATGACTGGCAGTCATGAGGTCGAGGGTTCGAACCCCTCCAGGTCCACCATAAGCCACGCTTACTCGACCGGCTTTGGCTGAGAGGTTGCATACGGCCATTCCCGCTTCTTCGCCGCGAGAACGAAATAGAGGATCACGCCGGCTCCAACGGTACTGAAGGCGTAAATAGCATATCTCGAACCGTGCGGACCTAAGATTGGAGTGAGAAAAATGTAAAACCACCCAATCAGCGCAACAATCGCTGGCACAGGATAAAGCCACATTTTGAAGGGCAGCTTCGCGGCCGGCTCGCGATGGCGAAATACGAATAGACCGATTGTATGGCCAACAAACTGAACGAGAATTCGCGCGACGACCAAGCCGATGATGATGTCGGCGAGGTTAAAAAAACTAGCCACGGTTGCCAGCAGTCCGACCAAAACTAGCGAGCGGTTGGGAAACTCTCCTTTCGGATGCAACTTGCCGAGCCAGCGGAAGAAGACGCCGTCGCGCGCCGCGGCAAACGGAATCCGCGAATAGCCTAGCATCAGCGCGAAGATCGACGCATACGCGGTGAAAAGGATCATCAGAGTCAGCAGAATGGCTGCCCAGTTGCCGTAAGCACGTCGCATGAATACGGAGGCGACGGCCAGGTTGGCGGGCGACCCGGCGCGAAGCATCTCTCGCCAGGGCACGACCGAGATCAATCCAAACGAAATAAGAAAATCGATTAACGCCACAACTAGGATTGAAATGATCACCGCGCACGGAATGGTTCTTTCGGGCCGCTTCACCTCGTCACCGAGATAACACACTTGGTAGTACCCGAGGAAGTTGTAAACCACCACAACCGTGCCGTTTCCGAGACCCAACAGGAATGCCAGACCTGGGCTAAACGCGCCGTGCGGAAAGCTGAGCGCGAGATGGAGGTTCATTTTTAGGAGTCCCGTAACGATAACCCAGCCCGTGGTCGCCAGGGTGGCGATCCACAAGACCATCATCAGCCGGGCGACATCCCCAATCTTGCGGTAGAGTGACGCCATCGTCCCCAGCGCGATGCCAGCGGCGATAAACTTCATGCCCCATGGATGCCGCGCGAGGCCTGTCCACAGATAGCTGAGATATTGGGTCATGCCGATAGTGCCGGAGGCAATCTCGAGGGTGCCAAAGAAGAGAAACTCCCAAGCGAATAGCCATGCCATCAGCCTTCCCCAGCGCTCGCGGCCGTAGCTATCGCGGAGAAAGACATAGGTCCCGCCGGATCCAGGAAGCGCCGCTCCCAATTCTGAAATGACGAGACCATCCGCAATTGCCAGGATGGCGCCGGCCAGCCAACTGACGAGGCTCTGCGGCCCGCCCATGGCGCCAATGATGATTGGGACGGTGATGAAGGGGCCGATGCCAATCATGTTTGACATGTTGATGGAAATGGCATTAAGCAGACCAAGATGGCGGTGCAGACAGGCCCCACCCCCTTCATGCGTCGCGCCCGTGTTGGATGTTTGACTCATTTTCACTCCATGCGCTTTCTCACATCTTGCTGCACGACCTTGGGCAACCGCCTGCGGCCAGATCATCGCCACGACCCGGCGTCATCCGACTTTGTATTTACGAATCTCGTCGGCGTTGACCTCACTGCTCATGCCAGGTTCTTCGGGAGCCAGCACTTCGCCGTCGATCATGCGGTGCGGCCCGCTTGTTTCCATATAAATTGCATTGGACATGGCCAGCAGCATGTTAAGGTCCGTCGGGCCGCCTCCGTGGCTCGCCACCTTGACCTCATAGCAGTCCGCAGTTGCAGCGATTTCCATCCACTCACAGACCCCTCCAGCACGTCGGCTGTCCGGTTGGACCACATCGGCGCCTCGTCTTGCAATCAGGTCCGCGAAGGCATACTTCGTGTTGAGATTCTCTCCGGTGGCAATTCGCATCTCGAGCGCTTCAGACAGCAGAGCAAAGCCTTCCATGTCTTGCGGGGGTAACGGTTCCTCCAACCAGAAACAACCCATTTCCTGATACACCTTCCCGCGTTGCAGCGCTTCCTTGCGATCGAATACCTGGTTCGCGTCCACCATCAACCGCCGGTCTTTGCCAATAACGTCGCGCGCAAGCCGAATGCGCCGAACGTCGTCGTCGAGCGGATATCTCCCTACTTTGATCTTCACCGCTTTGTAACCCTGCTCGACGGCAGCGACAATCTGACGCTTGAATCGGGAAAGGTCCTGGTCATTGTCGTAGTACCAGCCGCACATGGAATAGACGGGCATG
>DASZAE010000328.1:0-4447 GCA_035945515.1 Terriglobia bacterium | reverse complement strand
TCCGGCTCCTCCGCAGCCATCCTTTCTGCGTTGCACCGCGCCGCCACGGGGCCATAGTGTAACTGAATTTTCTAGCGGCGCAGCGAATCGCCCGTAACCACCGGCCCTTGTTCCTGCTGGTGTACAATATTTTTGAGACTTGCGCCCGGCCGCGATCCCGCCGGGCGCTACAAACCCTGGAGGAAAGATATGTACCCTGAAGAAATGGTTGAGCCGATGAGGGAGGAACTCACTCGCATTGGTTTCCGTGAGATGAAAACCGCCGAAGAAGTGGACCTTACTCTCGGCAACGCCAAAGGCACGACGCTGGTATTTGTAAATTCAGTTTGCGGATGCGCCGCAGGAAAGGCGCGGCCCGGCGTCACGATGGCGCTCAATCACTCCGCGCGGCCTGACCATTTGACCACTGTTTTCGCCGGCCAGGACCAGGATGCCACAGCCCGCGCTCGCGCTTACTTTGAGGATTACGAACCCTCCTCGCCCTCGATCGGCTTGCTCCAGGGCGGCAAGGCTGTGTTCATGCTCGAGCGCCGCCAGATCGAAGGACGCATGGCGGAAGAAATTGCCGCCGATCTCACCGCCGCCTTTGACCGCTTTTGCGTCAAAGCCCAATCCGCGAATTAGGAACGGGTTGTAGCGGCGGCCTCCTTAGGTTTCGGCGCTGGTCTTTACTATAAAAAATCCGGCGGCCGAAACCTGCAAGATGCCGCCGCTGCAGTCAACCATGCCTGAAGACTTTCCGAGCGCGTATACCACCACCCGGCTGCGGGTTCGCTATGCTGAGACGGATCAGATGGGCGTGGTGTACTACGCAAACTACATGGTGTGGTTTGAGATCGGGCGCACCGACTTCTGCCACGAGCACGGGTTCGCCTACCGCGAGATGGAGGAAAACGACGGCCTCTTCATCATGGTGGCCGAGGCCCGCTGCCGCTACAAAGCGCCCGCCCGCTACGACGATGAAATCGAAGTTCGGACCATGTTGCGCGGGATGCGTAAGCGCGTGCTGATTTTCGGCTATGAAATCTGGCGGCCTCTGACGCAGGACCTGCTCGCGGAAGGTGAAACCGTGCACGTCATTACGGACCGCGAAGGCCATCCGCGCGTGCTGCCCGATAAATACCGCGACCTGTTTCTGGCAGCGGTGAAAACGAGCCCGGCGCTGTAGTGGCAGCGTCTCGCCTCCGGGCTTGTTTTCGATGAGTTCGACGGTCGAAGCGAGACCTGCGATGGGCCGTCGCTACCATAATTCGCCGCCGCTTTCCATGCCCCTCATTTCCGCCACAATTATCGCCCGCAACGAGGCAGCGAGTATCGCTCGCGCGCTCCAGTCGCTCGCGCTCGCAGATGAGATTCTGGTGGTTGATTCCGGGTCGACAGATGATACTTGTAAGATTGCCACCGGGATGGGCGCGCGCGTCCTCGTCGAGCCGTGGAGAGGATTTGCCGCGCAGAAAAACTTTGCCGCTCGCGCGGCGAAGCACGATTGGATTCTGAGCTTGGATGCGGACGAGGAGTTTGACGCGCGCGCCCAGGCGTCCATCCGTGAGTGGAAGGCTTCTGAGCCTGATGCCGCGGGCTACCGCTTTGCCCGGCGCGCGCGCTACTGTGGCAAGTGGATTGGCCACTCCGGTTGGTACCCCGACTATAAGACGCGCCTCTATCATCGCCTGCGCGGGGAATGGACAGGATCGCACGTTCACGAATCGGTGGCGGTGACCGGGCAGGTGCGCGCGCTGCCAGGCGAAATTCTGCATTACACGTGCGATTCGCTTGCGGATCATCGCAAGCGAATTGAATTTTATACCGGCCTCGCAGCGGAGCAGATGATGGCGGAGGGAAGATCCGTGGGTCCGCTGCGGCGGCTGATAGCGCCGCCGTGGGAATTTCTACGGACTTATTTGTTTCGGCTGGGAATTCTCGACGGCGCCCAAGGCTTCTGGATCGCGCGCATGGCAGCCCTCTACGTCGCGCGCAAAAATGCCAAATGGGCTGCGCTGGCGGCGAAGAAAAACCGGTAGCCCGGCCCCCAAATTAGGCAAACCGTAATCGCAAGTTCACCAGCTTTCGCCGGGATAATAACTGCGTTTGTACAACCTGAGGAGACTTATGAGCGATCGGATCACGCGCCGGGATTTTCTGGCAACGGCAATCTCAGCCTCTGCCATGTTGGGGCAAGCGCATCAAGATGGAGCCGGCGGCGCAGCGGCAAGGCTTCACAATAACAAAGGCCTCCGCATCAATATGCTGCCCAAAGATATGACAATGGCCGATGCCATGAAGGTGGCCGTAGACTGCGGCTTCAATCAAATTGAGCCTTTCGCCACGTTTGATGATCATCTTGCGCGCGAGATCAAGAATGTGGCGCAGCAAGCTCGAATCAGGATTGGATCGGTGGCGAATCCTATGAGCTGGAAATATCCCCTGAGCAGCGGCGACCCTGCCGTGGCAAAGAAGGGCAATGAAGCGCAGACCGCTGCGCTCCGCAACGCCCATTTCTGGGGCGCAGACGCCATCTTGATGATTCCTGCCGTGGTCACTCCTGCCGTTTCCTACGGCGAGGCATGGGTCCGCTCGCGCAAGCAAATTGATCAGCTTCTTCCCTTAGCTGAGCGACTGCGCATAGTGATTGCGCTTGAAGAAGTGTGCGACCAAAGCAAGTTCCTGCTCAGCCCGCTGGAGTTTGTGCGCTACATCGACGATTTCAAAAGCCGCTTCGTCCGGGCCTATTTTGACGTTGGCAACGTCATGCCCGTGGGCTATCCGCAGGACTGGATTCATACATTGGGCGAGCGCATCGTCAAAGTGCATTTGAAAGATTGGAACCCGAAGACGCGAAAGTTTGTTGATCTCGGAGATGGCGCGGTGGATTGGCGCGCCGTGCGACAGGCGTTTATTGATGTCGGATATAAGGGAACCTTCACCACCGAGCTCGCGGGCGGAGATGCAGCCTACCTGCGGGACCTCAGCCAGCGGATCGACAGGCTTCTGCTAAATTAAACTGAGGTGACATCAATTTGATTCTGCCGCTGCAAGTTATCTTGCCAAGCCTAGTTGTAGCACGGCGTTCGTTTTGTAACGCTGGGGTTTTTGCTGGAATAACTTAAAGGCCACAGGATTACAAGACGAACCCTGTGTTACAAGGCGCGGCGCAACTCGCCGCTACAACCGGAGAAAAGCATGGCCAATTTGAGATTTGGACTTGTGGGCTATGGGGCGTGGGGCAGCCACCACGCGCGCGCAATTCGGGAGACGCCGGGTTGCGAGCTTCGCATGGTCTGCGCAAGCTCTGAACCATCGCGCGCGCGGGCGGCCGCGGAAACAGGCGCGGAGGTCACGGCGGATTATCGTGAGCTCGTTTCACATCCGGCAGTGGACGTTGTCGATATTGTAGTTCCCAACTACATGCACGAATCCATTGCGGTAGCCGCGCTCGAAAGCGGCAAGCACGTGCTGCTCGAAAAGCCGATGGCAACGACAGTCTCGGCGTGCGACCACATGATTGACGCCGCGTGGAAGTCAGGCCGCGTGTTTATGGTAGGGCATGAGATGCGCGTCTCGCCGCTCTATTGCCGCATGCAAGAGGCGCTCGCTTCCAGCGAGCTGGGCGAGCCGCGCTATGTGCTGATTGACCTGTGGAGGCGTCCTTATCGCGGTGGTTCGGGCGCATGGCGGCTTGATCCTGAGCGCGTCGGTAACTGGACGCTGGAGGAGCCGGTCCACTTTTTCGATGCGGCCGGCTGGTTTCTTGCCTCGGCAGGCGCGCCCGTCACCGTTTATGCTCACGGAGCAAGCCGCGAGGCAGCGGAAGCTTTGCGCTGCGACAGAGCCGATCATTTTACCGCCATCGTCGGTTACGCATCGGGCGCCTATGCGGCCATTTCGCAGACACTTGCAGCCGTGGAGCATCACTTCAGCATCAAGATTTTCGGCTCCAAAGCTTTTCTGCGCGCCGAATGGCACGCAGAACTCGACCGCTCGGAGCACCCCGCTTACTCGCTCGAAATCTCCCGCGACGGCCACATGGAAGCTGTTGAAGTCCCAGGAACGCCGGGCGAGTTTTATGAGTTGAAGATGGAAATCGCCGCCTTCGCCAGCGCGGTTCGCCAAGGCGCGTCGTTGCCAATAACTCCCGAGGAAGCACGCCGCGCGGTTGCGCTTTGCCTGATGGCGCAACGGTCGCTCGAAACGGGCGAGGTCGTGCGCTTTCCCTCATAGAGTGAAAATTTTGGAGTGCGGCAGCTTGCTGCCGCTTTGCAGGCGTGGCGCAGGGTTTCGCTTTTCAGAAACTATGCGGCATTGCTGAGGTTCCGTGCATAAACCGCAGGGTTTCCAAAAACAGGAAACCCTGCGCTACAATTTCGGTGCGCCGCATCCTGAGATTTGAGCTTTAGCATCTGGGAATAAAACGAGAACAACATGAATAAGTACGAAACCGCATTGTTTC
>DASZAE010000327.1:0-9905 GCA_035945515.1 Terriglobia bacterium | reverse complement strand
AGAGCTACCGCTTCCCGCGCGGGCTTCTTCTCCTCGGTTTGCAGGCGCTTGGCAAAGTCAACGATAAGAATGGTGTTGGACACCACCATGCCTGTCATCATCAGCACGCCCATCAGGGATTGAATATTGACGGTCGTGCCGGTCAGAAACAGGATTAGAAGAACGCCGGTGATTCCGGTAGGAATTGCCAGCAGGATCAGAAACGGATCCACAAACGATTTGAACTGCGCCACCAGGATGAGGTAGACGAGCAAAATGGCCAGAATAAGACCGATGGCAAAGCTGTGAAATGAAGACTCCATGGTGTTCACGAGACCACGAATATTGATGCGGTAGTTGCTGCCCGGCAGGGCCGTCGAGGCCACAATTTTCTGAATGGCCGCAAGCGGGCGGGAAAGGTCCTCGCCCTTCGGGGCGACGTAAATATCGATGTCCCTTTCCATCTGGTAGTGATCGACCTCCGTGGGCGTTTCCAATCGCTGAAGGGTGGCCACTTGATCGAGATAAGTGGGCATCTTGAGGTCGGGCGCGTGCAGTGGCATGGTTTCAAGCGCGGTGAGCGATGTGACCGTATTCTCCGGATACTGAACGGTGACGAAATAATCGTTGCCCGTTTTGGGATTCACCCAGTAACCTGGCGCAATCATTAAATTAGAAGTGAGCGCGGTGATCACGTTGTCGATCACTTCTTTCGGACTTAATCCGAGCTCGCTTGCCCGCGTTCTATTCACATTGATATTGAGCGCGGGGTAGTCCATGTCCTGCGGAATGTAAACATCGCTGATGGCGGGGAGACCTTGAATACGCCCGGCGACCTGCCGCGCGATTTGATCGTCGGTATTAAGATCCATGCCGCTTATTTGAACATCAATCGGGGCGGGCGCTCCCTGGTTCAGGACTGAGTCCACCAGCGAACCGGAAGAAAAGTACGTCCGAAGCTCCGGCAATTGAAGGGCGATCTTTTGGCGCACTTCATTCATGTAGGTAAAGCTGCTCATCTTGTGATCCGTGTTCAGGCCGACGGAAACCACAGCCGTGTGCATGGCGGAGTTAGTGGTAAACAGCGCCTCAAACCCGGCATAGACGCCGATGTCTGAAACAATCGTGTTGAGATCGCGCGGGCTGACCGTCTGGCGGATGATGCGCTCAACTTGCTTTACATAATCCTCAGTAATGCTGAGCCTGGTTCCAGTGGGCGCTTTGAGGTTGATCACAAACTGCCCCGCGTCGGTGCGTGGAAAGAAAGCAAAACCCAGCAGCGGATAGAGCAGCAGGCTGACGGCAAAAATCACTACAAACACCCCCACCACGGCGCGGGGGAAATTAAGCGCCTTCTCGACCCAGCGGTCGTAACCGTCGAGCATTCGCTCAAAATGCCGGTTAAATGCCTTGTAGAATCGCTGGCCTGGCGAGACGCGGCGGGGGGTAACAACCTCTTCGTCTTCTCTTTTATGATGCTCTTCGAGCGGCTTGAGCACTTTCGCGCAATAGAGCGGCACCACGCCCACCGCCACAAAGTAAGACGCGATCAGGGAGAGAATCACTCCGGCGGCCAGCGCGGTAAACAGGTACTTGCTGACGCCGTAAAGCAACGTCACGGGAAAGAAAACGACGATTGTGGCAAGCGTAATGGCCAGCACCGCCAGGGCCACTTCATTGGTTCCTTCTTCAGAAGCTTTCACCGGCCCGTCGCCAAGTTCCATGTGACGGTAAATGTTTTCGAGCACAATCACCGAGTTATCGATAAGGCGCGAGAAAGCAAGCGCAAGTCCGCTCAAAAGCATGGCGTTAATCGTGCTGCCTCCGGCGTTGAGCAGGAATACCGCCGCCAGCACCGAGAGTGGAATGGAGAGGAAAACGGCGCTGGTTGCCCGCACACTACCGAGAAACAGCAAAATCATCAGCGCCGTGAGGATCAAACCCATGGCGCCTTCATTTTCGACAGTACGGATGGCTTCGCGCACAAATTGAGACTGGTCGAAAACCACATGCGCGCTCATCTGAGCCGGGATATCGCGCAGGTGCTGAATGGCCTTGCGGATACCGTCAACCACCGCAATCGTATTGGCGTTTCCGCCTTGCTTATTGATGGCCACGTAGACGGACCGTTGGCCGTCCACTCGAACCACGTCATATTGCAGAGAGTGGCCGTCTACGGCGTGGCCCACGTCGGAGACGTAAATATTCTTCTCGCCTTCCGTTTTGAGGACAATGTCATTCAGTTGTTTCGCGCTCGGAACCATTGCATTGGTGTAGATGTTGTAGTCGAGCGGCCCAATGCGCACATCGCCGGCGGGAAGAATCAAGTTGGATTCATTCACCGCGCGCACAACATCCATCGGACTCAGGTCGTGCGCCTGAAGCTTGAGCGGGTTCACATAGACCATAAGCTGGCGGTACTTCCCGCCGAACGGCGGCGGCACGGTAGCGCCTGGAACGTTGGCAATCTGATCGCGGATCTCAAACTGCAAGTAGTCACGAAGCTGGGTTTCAGAAAGGCCTTGTCCTTTAACCGTCAAGAGGCAGACCGGAACGCTCGAAGCCGACATTCTCAACACAACAGGCGGAAGCGTGCCTTTGGGCAGGCGGCGCAAATCTGCCAATGCAAGGTTTGAAATTTCGGTGACGTCGGCATTTGGGTCCGTGCCGGGCTGGAAGTAAACTTTGATCAAGCTTACCCCAGGAAGCGAGCGCGACGTGATGTGGTCAATGCCGCTTCCCAGCGTGAAGAAGCGCTCAAACCTTCCCGTGATGTCCGCCTCCACCTGCTCAGGCGGCATTCCGTTATAGAACGTGGCGCACTCCACCATCGGGATGCGGATGGGGGGAAACATATCCACCGGCATCCGCGCCACGCTAGTGACTCCCAGCACGCACACAATGAGGCAGATCACAACAATGAGATAAGGGTGACGAAGCGCGAACCGGGCCATTACTCTCCCTCCCCGATGGAAGCAAGGTTCACTTGTTCCGCTTTGACGGCTTCGCCAGGATGGTAGCGCGCCTGCTCCCCAAACACGACAAGGTCTCCCTTACTCAAGCCGGAGAGCACTTGGGCCTCGGTAGCGGTTTCGATGCCCAAGGTCACGGTCCGCTGTTCGATGCGGCCGTCGCTCACAATCAACACTGTTCCACTGCTTTGTTGGGCGGATTCGACCGATTGAATTGGAATAGCGAGCGCGCTAACGGCTCTCTTCACGGGAAGCTCAACCGAGGCGTACATGCCCGGCACAAGAGCATAAGTTGGATTGGGAACTTCGACTTCGGTGTGCATGGTGCGCGTGTCGAGGTCAATCTGGCCGGACACCCGCGCCACCTTTCCCTGAAACGCGCGGTTAAGGGAGGGCACATCCACGTCCACCATTTCCCCAATGCGCACGTCGGGGACGACTTCCGCGGGCACCGGGATCACCAGCCGCAGCAAATCATTCTGAGAAAGATGGCAAAGCGGCAGGTCATTTTGGCTGCTGGAAGTGCCAGCAGGGAGAAGCGAGCCGGTATAGGCGTTCAGCTTGGTAATAACTCCATCGAATGGAGCCGTGATGCTCGAATAATTTTCCAGGTCTTTGTCGCGCGCGAGAGTAGACCGATCTACGGCCAACTCCTGCTGCGCGGCGGCGAGCGCGTCCTGCGCCGCTGAAACTGCGGCGGCGGATTCCGCGTCTTTTCCCTGCGCCACGTCGATCTCTTCTTGCGCTACAAGCCCGGGCCTGGTGCTCATGACGCCCTCAAGCCGCGAGTACGTTAGGTGCGCCACGTTGGCGGCGGATTCATCACTCCCAAGTTCTGCCCGGGCGCGCGCGAGTTCCTGCTGGTCGCGCGCAACAGACGCCTGGTCCCGCAAAACCTGGGCGTTCAACTCAGGAACATCGAGCACGGCTAGAAGCTGGCCAGTCTTCACGTGAGTTCCCCAGTTGATGTAGAGCTTCTTGATATAGCCGGAAACCTTGGCATGAATGTCGATTTCCTGATAGGGGATGAATTCGGAGGCAATTTTGAGATCGTTCGAGAGGTCCTGGCGCTTTACCGCGACCACGCCCACCGTGACCGCCGGCGCGTCCCGATGCGCCGCGTCACCCATAGCGGTGTGCGAGCAAGATGAAATCACAAGTAAAACGCCGGCAAGAAGCGCCGGGAGGGTTATATGGATGGCGCTCCGGCCCCGGGTCCCGATCCGCTTGCAATGTTGCTTTCCGGTCATGCTGAATTCCTCCTCCGCAACCCGTTAAGGGGTCGTTTTCACGATGTCGCGCAGCTTCTCCAGGGAAAAATCGGGTGATTGGCAAATCTCAATGATTCGCCGTTCCTCTTGCCGGTGCCGCTCCACCACTGCGGGAATCTGGCCGGCGATATTCTTGGGGATGATCTGAACACCGTGCCGGTCGCCGTGGATCAAACTGCCTGGCCGGACGCGCAAGCCTGCTATTTCTACTGGTTCTCCAAAGTCGACGATGTGTACGTAGGAATGCGAGATGGTGATGTGGCCCGCGAAAAGATGAAAGCCAGTTGGCTCGATGGCATTGAGATCGCGCACTGCTCCGTTGGTGACGTACCCTACGCACCCAAGCGCGCGGCAGATCGCTGAATGCACTTCACCCATAAAAGCTCCCACTCCGGGGCTCGAATCCACATCCTGCAGAACCACCACGCGCGGCGTGGGAATGGTAAGAATGTAATCCCACCAGTCGGTGCGATGGGAAAAACTCAGGGTTCGGGGAGGAGGCAGCGATGAAGAAATCGGCGGCGTGGCTGAGCGAATCCTGCCCGGAACGGCGTATCCGAGCATCGGCGGCTGCTGCGGAAAAATGCTATGCACGCCGCTGTTGCGGGCAAATCCTTCATTCCGCAGACGGACGTTGAAGGTTTCAATCGCGTTGGCGACCGCGCACGTATCGAGGCGCCGCAACGCCTCAAATTGCTCCGGCGTCAGAGTTGCTTCCATACGGATTGCTCCACAATGACTCGCGCGGGAACGCATTCAGCGTTCTCCGCGAGGATGAATTATGTAATTGAAAGAATCTTAACTACGGATCTGTGTCGGACAATTAAGGGGAAATTAAGCTTGCGGAGGGGGGCGCAGCCTGAACCATCCACGGAGGGTTGCGGCTTGCGGAGTAGGAACTTCAATAGGAAGGATGAGACATTCGGTTGTCTCGCCGCGATCCAGCACGATTGTCGCGTGAGGCCGGATTACAAAGTGAAGTTGCGCGTGGCCGGCGTCCAGAGACGCGCTAGGGGGCGAATCCCATCCGCGGCCGCCGTCAAAATGATAGTGCCCGTGCCGCGCACGTTCGCCAAAAGACATCAAGGCAACGACGACAAGAATCCCAATCGCGCCTGCAAATAGGAATCGCCTTGATTTTATGCTTCTCACCGCTCTCCCTGCGTTTTCTATCTTGCTCGCCGCGCAGTACGCAAAGCCAGCAACAGCCGGTCGCTGCAATTCAGAGATACTATATCACATCGAAACACAAAAGATGGCTGCGGCTGATTGTGATTACGTTTGTGGGAGTTGATCCTGGTCATTGCGCCGTCAGCAGGCCCGGCAAAGGCAAGCGTGATAGGCGTGGCTATTTTTCAGTTGACGCGCAACGCCTGTGCCTATAAATTTAGCCATTGTTCCGCGTTATACCAAAGCGAGACTCCAGATAGGCGAGACTCAGCATGATATAGGCCAGCCGGCCTCAATTAAACTTTTGGACGGAGGTTAGACCATGAAAGTTGGGTTGTTTGTTGTTCTCTTTTCCAAGCTTAGCCTCGAGGATGTGATTAAAAAGATCACGCCTCTTGGCATTCGCACCATCGAGATTGGCGCCGGAAACTATCCCGGCGACGCGCATCTGAAGCTCGATTGGCTGAGCTCATCCGCCAAGGTGAAGGAATTTAAGCAGCAATTGGACGATCAGGGCATCACGATCAGTGCCCTGAGTTGCCACGGCAATCCGCTCCATCCGAATAAGCAATTTGCCGACGTGTGCGCGCAGACCAGCCGCAAAACCATTCTGATGGCTGAAAAGCTGGGCGTGACCAGAGTTGTAGATTTTTCCGGGTGCCCCGGCGATTCTGACCATGCCAAGTACCCAAACTGGGTGACGACGCCCTGGCCTCCTGATTACCCTGAGCTACTCAAGTGGCAGTGGGAAAAGAAGGTGATTCCCTACTGGAAGAAACACGCGAAATTTGCCAAGGATCACGGTGTTAAAGTCGCCATCGAGATGCACCCCGGCTTCGTTGTTTATAATCCGGAGACCATGCTGCGCCTGCGGGCTGAGGCGGGTCCCGCTATCGGTTGCAATTTCGATCCCAGCCATATGTTCTGGCAGGGCATTGACCCCTGCTTGGCAGTTCGCGCGCTCGGCGAGGCTGTCTTTCATGTTCACGCCAAGGACACGCGCATTTACGAAGTCAACTCCAAGGTCAACGGCGTTCTGGACAACAAGCCTTACAAGGATGAGAAAAACCGCTCCTTCATTTTCCGCACGGTGGGCTACGGGCACGGCACGGAATTCTGGACCGACCTCGTTTCCACCTTGCAGATGGTGGGGTATGACGACGTGCTTTCCATCGAGCACGAAGACAGCCTGATGTCAATCGATGAGGGCGTGACCAAGGCTGCCGCGTTCCTCAATCAGGTCGTTATCAAGGAAAAGCTTACCGAGATGTGGTGGGCGTAAGAAATTTACTCATTAAGCGACTGAGCGATTGAGCCATTGAATCATCGAAGGGTTCTCCGGCGGTAATGTCCCTACAGATCAATGAATCAATTCGGAGGTTAACCGAATGACGGAACTGAACGTTGCAATTCTCGGCTACAAATTCATGGGCAAGGCGCATTCAAACGCCTACCGGCAGGTGGGGCGATTCTTCCCGGGCAAGCTCCAGTTCAGGATGAAGGTGCTTTGCGGCCCGGAAAACGCGCCCGTTGAAGCCGCCGCGCGGCAGCTTGGATGGGAAGAATCCTCGACCGACTGGCGCAAGGTGATTGAGCGAAAAGATATCGACGTGATTGATGTCTCCACGCCCAATAATCTGCATTGCCCCAATGTGATCGCGGCGGCTAAAGCGGGCAAGCACATCATCTGCGAAAAACCTCCTGGCAATAACCTGGCGGAAGCCAAAGAGATGCTGCGCGCGGTGGAAAAGGCGGGGGTCAAGCACATGCTGATGCACAACTATCGCAAGGTTCCCGCCATTGCATTCGCCAAAAAGCTGATCGCGCAGGGTCGTCTGGGGAAAATCTATCATTACCACGGCGCTTATTTGCAGGACTGGATCATGGACCCCAAGTTTCCGCTCGTCTGGCGGCTGCAGAAAAAATACGCGGGCAGCGGCGCGCTCGGAGACATCGGCTCGCACGCAACGGATCTGGCGCAATATCTCAACAGCGATATTGAATCCGTGACGGCGCAGATCACGACTTTCATCAAGGAACGTCCTGTGCTCGAAAAAAGCGGCGCCGATCTGAGCGCCAAAGGCGGCAAGCGCATGGGCCGCGTGACGGTGGATGATGACGCCAATTTCCTGGCGCGCTTCCGCAACGGCAGCGTGGGCGTCATCGAGTCATCCCGCTTTTGCGGCGGCCGGCGCAATTACAACACGTTTCAGGTTTATGGGAGCAAGGGCAGTCTCGCCTTCAACCTGGAGCGCATGAACGAGCTTGAGTTTTACGACGCGGCGGACGCAGCGGGCGAACAGGGCTATAAGACGATTAACGTCACTGAATCCGTCCATCCTTATGTCGGCGCTTGGTGGCCTGCCGGGCACATTATCGGCTATGAACACACATTTGTGCATGCGCTGCATGATTTTCTTGTTGCCGTCGAAAAGGACCGCCTGCCGGAGCCGAATCTCTACGACGGCGTCAAGATCACGGCCGTGCTCGAAGCCGCAGAGCGTTCGGCGAAAACCGACCGTTGGGAAAAGGTGAAAGCGTAGTGACGGGATGGTTGTAGCGGCGAGCGAAGCCTATAAGGGGCCGCCGGATTTTAATAGTAAAGACCGGCGGCCAGAGGCCGCCGCTACAGCCGTTCGCTGAAAGCTAAATAGTTTTTTCTCGTCATTTGTCACTCATCACTGTCTTTCTCATGCCATACACCATGGGCATTGACGTTGGCACCACAGGAACGCGCGCGGTCGTCGTGCGTCCGGACGGCGAGGTAGTGGCGGCGGCAACTGCAGACCACCAGCCGATGTGGATGCCTCGACCAGGCTGGGCCGAGCAAGACCCCGAAGACTGGTGGCGCGCGGCCATTTCCGCCGTGCGCGGCGCGATGCAACAGGCTTCGCTTCAGGGATCAGACATCGCCGCGGTGGGGCTCTCTGGCCAGATGCACGGTGTTGCGCTGCTTGACCGCGCCGGCGTGCCGCTGCGGCCCGCGCTCATCTGGTGTGATCAGCGCAGCCAGCCGCAGTGCGATTGGATCACGGCTCACGTCGGGGCGGAGCGGCTTATCGAGCTAGTGTCCAACCCCGCGCTCACGGGTTTCAGCGCGCCCAAGCTGCTCTGGGTGCGGGACTATGAGCCGGAGATTTTTGATCGGGCCGCTCACTTCCTGCTTCCTAAAGACTATGTCCGCCTGAAGCTTACCGGAGAATTTGCGACTGACGTTTCCGACGCTTCCGGCACGTTGCTTTTTGATGTGACGCACCGGCGCTGGTCGGAGGAAATGCTCGAGGCGCTGCAGATTGACCGCTCGATGCTGCCGCGCGCGTATGAATCTCCTGAAATCACCGGGCAGATTTCGAGCGCGACGGCGCTTCTGACCGGCCTCCGATCTGGTACTCCGGTCGTGGCGGGCGCGGGCGATCAGGCGGCCAGCGCCGTGGGCAACGGAATTGTTTCGCCGGGCCTGACTTCGGCCACGCTGGGCACGTCCGGCGTCATTTTTTCCTACACTGCCGAGCCTAAGCTTGACCCTCGCGGACGCATTCACACCTTCTGTCATGCCGTCCCCGGCAAATGGCATGTGATGGGCGTCACGCAAGGGGCGGGGCTTTCGCTGCGGTGGTTTCGGGAACAGCTCGGCGAGTCCGAGTCATGGTATGCGCGCCAGATTGGCGAAGACCCTTACGAGGCTATTATCCGCCAGGCAGAAAACATCCCCGCGGGCAGCGATGGGCTGGTGTTTCTTCCCTACCTGATGGGCGAGCGCACGCCGCATCTCGATCCCCAAGCCCGCGGCGCCTGGTTTGGCTTGACGGCTGCCCACCGGCGCGGACATCTGATCCGGGCCATCCTCGAAGGCGTGGCTTTCAGCCTGCGAGACTCGCTCGAAATTTTCAAAGAGATGGGCATTCCGGTAAAACAAATCCGCGCCTCAGGGGGCGGCTCGCGCAGTCTGCTCTGGCGGCAGATCCAGGCCAGCATTTTTGGCGAAGATGTTGTAACCTTGCGCGAATCCGAAGGCTCGGCTTTGGGCGCGGCCATGCTCGCCGCCGTGGGCAGCGGAATCTACCACTCGGTTGCCGAAGCCGCGCGCGAGACGATCAAGCTGAGCGATACCGTCGCTCCAGATCCCCAGGCGGTCAAAATCTACAACGAGTGCTACCAGATTTATCGTGATCTTTACCCAGCCGTGCGCGATATCTCCCACCGCCTATCCGCCCTGGCCGGCGAGACCAGTGAGACCGCGCGGCCATAGCCCTGTGGATAATGCGACCGGCGCGCGCCGCTTGAGTCTGAAGGAGACACTGGTGAAAAAATCGTCTCGTTTATCCCATATGTCTCAAAAGTCTCACAGTGGCGTGCTAGGCTGGATTTAGCGCGTAGGGGTCCGCTTTTTGACCTGCGGCTGGTGTTGTAGCGGCGGCCTCTGGCCGCCGGTCTTTAATTAGTAAAAACCGGCGGCCAGAGGCCGCCGCTACAGCCGAAATCGAAATCGCCCGTTAGCGCACATGAACTTTTG
>DASZAE010000326.1:0-3438 GCA_035945515.1 Terriglobia bacterium | reverse complement strand
TTTTATCCCCGCGCCCACGGTGGTGGGCACCTGGGGCGCGTTCATCCAAATCCGGTCGCCGCTGGTGACACGGCGAGAGCTTTTTGACGTGGGCATCTCCGGCCCGATCGCGGGCTTCGTGGTGGCCATTCCCATGCTGCTGCTTTCGGCATGGAATGCAGGAAGCCGGGCGGCGGCCTTCCCGGCGGACAGCCTGATTCCAGGGCATCCGCTTGCGCTCACGCTGCTTGTCAAAGGATTTCACCCCGGCATTCATCTTTCGCGGTTGGCGCTGACGCCGATGGGTTGTGGCGTTTGGGTGGGCCTGTTCGTGACGGCGCTCAATCTGATTCCTATCGGACAACTCGACGGCGGGCACATTTTCTACGCGGTTTTTGGTCGCGCGCACCGTTACGTTTCCATCGGATTTTTTATTGCTCTGATTCCACTCGGCTATTTCTTCTGGCCTGGATGGTGGGTCTGGGCGGTGCTGATGATCGTGATCGGCCTGCGCCATCCGCCGCCGCTCATTGACTCGGAGCCGCTCGACCGCCGCCGCAAACTTATTGCCCTCAGCGCCCTTGCGATGTTTGTTCTCTGCTTCATGCTGCGGCCGATGAGAGTGACGTAAACGGCCCGCGGGTTGCACTGGGAATAGAAGCGGGAATTAAGCGGAAACCAGATTGCGGAGCTATTTAATTGAAGGCTCGGTGCTTACGTTTTATTTTGCGCTGGCCGCTACTTTTTTAGAATCCATTGTCATGTACAACCCAACTCCCGGCGAATGCGCCTCTCCTTTTGAGAGGATGAATAAATCAAGATTCGGCGGCATGTAATGGCGCGCCGCCGTAAAAGGCGGAACGAAGCGATCGTTCAGGCAGTCCCGGCGGACAAAAAAGGCATTTACCCCGTTGAGGTTGCACCCCACCAGCGCATACCCCTTGGATGTTCCAAGGCGTTCGAGAGCCGCCAGGCTTGCGCCGTAGTAATTCGTTTCATTCCAGCGCGCGTCCGCGCGGTACGCCTGCACCGCATCGATGGGAGGGCGAAGCGTGGCGTTATATTCCACTATGACCACGCGCGGGTTGATGGATTGCAGCGCCGACCAAACCCAGTAATCGTTTCCGTCGATGTCGATGCTCAGCAAGTCGATTTGCTTCTCTTTGCACAGATTCGACAGGACATCATCAATGTTCTCCGCGGTAATTATATGCCGCTCAGCTCTCAGATCCTTTTTGTCAAGGGCGCCTCGGTGTAACCGGTAGACGGATTCAATGTTCTTAGTGCTTCCGTCAATCCAGACTCCAGACCAGCCCAGGAGGAGCAGGTAAAGAGTGTTGTTCTCCAGCCCTTCGCCGCAGCCAAACTCGATGAAAGTCCTGTTCGTCGTCCCAATCCTGAGAAAAATCTCTTGGATGATGCCGTCCTCGTCGTTTTGGGAATAGGCTTTGAAGCCATGCCCAGGCAGCCGGTCCGGATGCAAGCTCAACTGTTCGCTCCGCAGCCGCCCAATAGTCTCTCGCGCAAGCAGCGAAGCCATGCTCGCAGTATGATCTGCCATGCGCGCTGTTTGCTCGTCAGTACGGAGAATGGCGAACGGAACGCTCTTTGCAACCCTAAATAGTTTGCGTATCATGTCCGTTTTATTGTTGTCTTTAGTTTTTGCTGCGCGTCAAGTGTTCCCAGTATTCACGCATGTTGTCGCGCCGGCATTTCATAAGCGTTTGGGATTTTGGTCTACGTCAAACATAGCACACCCGCCCGTTAGCTCGGAACCACAATTCTGCAATCCAGACGCTGTCTGACGCCGCTACAGCCAATGACCGTCGCTGACTTATGGTGCTCTGTATAAAAAGCACGTACCGCCGGCCGCCTTGCGGCTGCGCGATTCTCTATGCTACGTTTAGAAGTCTCAGGCGCGGGCCGCGTCCCCAGCACTCATCGCTCGACCTTCGTCGCATCCAGCGTGGATATTACCGGCGGGTATTGAAATCGCCGAGGGCGTGAGTGTCTGGAGCGCGCAGGCCTATTGCATTATTTTGTAGAGACGTCCCTTGCAGGCTTTGTCTGCCGGTCTTTTACTATTTGAAGTCGACGGCCTGCGGCCGCCATTACAGCGAGCGTTGTCACTTTGAGAGATTGCTGAAAAAGGTGTAGCGGCGGCTTTATGCCGCCACTCGTCCGTTGAGAACATTGCATTGATGGCGACATAAAGTCGCCGCTACCACGCTGAACCGGGTTTTTCAGCAACCTGTTTAAGAAAATAACCCTCAATAAATCCCAAGCGACTATGCCCCAAACCACATCCATCATCCGGTCGGTCAAAGGCACGCGCGATTTGCTGCCGCCTGAGACCTCTCTCTGGCTTCGGGTGGAGGCCGAGTGCCGCGCCGTGCTCTCCGCCTATAACTTTGAGGAAATCCGGACGCCCATCCTCGAGCAGACCGCCCTTTTCGCGCGCAGTGTGGGCGCGGACACCGACATCGTCTCGAAGGAAATGTATACGTTTGATGACCGCGATCACGAATCGCTTACCTTGCGCCCCGAAGCGACGGCGGGCGTAGTGCGGGCGGCCATCGAGCGCGGATTGTTCAACGAGCGTGGCATCCACAGGCTCTATTACATCGGCCCGATGTTCCGCCGCGAGCGTCCGCAGAAGGGGCGCTACCGGCAGTTTTACCAGATTGGCGCTGAAGTTCTCGGTTCGGATCATCCGCTCATCGACGTTGAAACGCTTGAAATGCTGATGCTGATGATCGGACGGCTGGGCCTTCAGGACGTTTCGCTGCTGGTGAATTCCGTGGGCTGCCGCCAGTGCCGCGCCGAGTATGTGAAGCTGCTGCGCCGCGAACTCGAGCCCGTTAAATCAAAGATGTGCAGCGATTGCCAGCGCCGCGCGGAGACGAACCCGCTGCGCGTGCTTGATTGCAAAGTCCCGGCGGACCAGCCCATTATCGAGAAACTGCCCAGCATTCTCGATCACCTGTGCCCCGAATGCCGCGAGCACTTCGCGCGCGTCACCGCGGAGCTGGGCAGGCGTGGCATCGCGCACACGGTCACGCCGCGCCTGGTGCGCGGGCTTGACTACTACACTCGCACCACGTTTGAGATTACCAGCGGCCAGTTGGGCGCCCAGAATGCGCTTCTCGGCGGAGGCCGCTACGACGGGCTTTCGGAGCTTCTCGGCGGCCCGCCCGTGCCGGGCTTTGGCTTTGCCATTGGCGAAGACCGCCTGCTGATTGCGGTTGAGGAAGCGGCGGGCTTTAAGGCGGCGGACGGCCTCGCCGTATACGTGGCCTGGATGGGCGATCAGGCGCTGGTTCCGGCGCTCGACCTTGCGCGCGAGCTGCGCGCCGCGGGCCTGCGCGTGGAGATCGGCTTGGAGCCGGTAAAGCTCAAAAAAATGCTCGGCCAGGCAAACAAGCTCCAGGCGCGATTTGCCGTGATCATCGGTGAAGG
>DASZAE010000325.1:0-1653 GCA_035945515.1 Terriglobia bacterium | reverse complement strand
CTTGTTGAGTTTATCAATCTCGCCCTGGCCAGTAAATTTCTGCTTGGGCGGCTCATAGTTAAAGCTCTGAACAACCCGGTATTCGGTGCGAGCGTAAAGCACTCCCGCGAAAAGGAGCTTTCCTTTGACGGGCATATGCTCTTGCAGAATCATGCAGCCTGTGTTGCCTTCGGTGGTTCCCGCCACCTTGATCCCGTTTTGATCGCCCTTACTTTGCGCTGCTCTTGAGGCGAGAGGTAGAAGAATCATCGCCGCAAGAGCCGCCAGAAAAGATAACGTCAGTAGTTTTTTCATTCTTTTCGCTCCAATATATACGTGACGTCGTTATGTTAGCGGCGCCTGATTTTGTAGCGGCGGCCTCTGGCCGCCGGTCTTTACTATTAAAATCCGGCGGCCCCTTATAGGCTTTGCCCGCCGCTACAGCCAATGACCGTCGCTGACTTATGGCGCTCTGTATAACAGGCAGATTCAGCTTAATCGCCGTATATTCTCACCCACCGCTATGCGGCTCCTCTCTTCCATGCGCAGAAGAGGGCCGTAATCGACTCACTTTGCATTAGATGAGCTGGCTGCGGATGAGAGCATCTTCGGATTGCCGTCAGCAGCGGCCAAAACCTGTAAGAGGCCGCCGCTACAATCCTCACAGCGCCAGATGTTGCGCGCCGGCCTGTAACGCGTGACGATGGCCCTTCCAGTAGAACCAGCCCTTCACGCCGGCAGGCAGCGTCACGCCAGCGGTGAGGCGGCCATTACTCAGTTGATAGTTCACGCTCACCTCGCCTTGCGGGATCGGAACAGAAGCCGACAGCCGCTTAAGCGGCCCGAGATGCGGCCGAATGTTAATCTCGCTAAATCCCGCCGCTGCGGGCTGAACTCCGGCGACTAACGCGAGCAAGTCGAAATCCGGGTGCGCGCTCCAGGCATGGCAATCGGAGCGCGTCGGCTCCGGCTTTTCGGCAAAGGTGGTGAGGCCAAGCGCCAGCATTTGGCGCCACGGCTCAAGCTGGCCGACGATTTCATCGCCCAGCCCGGCCTTCTCCAACGCCTTAAACAGGTAGAACCGGAAGTAATACGAACACTGGGTCAGCGACGCATCGCTCAGCACTTTCTGCATCGCGGCACGCTGCTCGGCCGCGGGAATCGCCCCGGTTAGCACGCCCAAGATCGTCGCGTGCTGGCTGAAGTGCTGGCGCGCGGGCGTGTCCGCGAGCAAGCCCCGGCTTGCGTCCCAGCACGATTGGTAAACCGCGCGCGTGATGCGAGCAGCGAGAGCGCGATCTTCCGAAGCGCGCGCCGCGCTTCCGAAAACGGACTCGAGATCGGCGTTTTCCTGAAGGGCCGCCGCAAACTCCAGGCTGAGGATGGAAGACTGTCCGTCCGCTTCCTGCGGCGGCACGCCGTCGTGAAAGTCGGTGGTCCAGTCGGCGAAATCCCACCAGGGCAGCCTTCCGAGCAAACCGGACGGCGCGAGGCGCGATTCATACCACGCCAACACACCGCGCGCGTTGCTCCGGAAAGGCCGCAGAAAATCCGCGTCGCCACGATACCACCACAGGTCGTGCATCATGCCGATCCAATAGAGCGAAAAAGGCGGAATGTACTGCGGCAGGCGTGACGGGAAGCGGCTTTGTGTCAGGCCCTCAGACGTGCGCG
>DASZAE010000324.1:0-5403 GCA_035945515.1 Terriglobia bacterium | reverse complement strand
ATAGATGACCACATGAACGTCTTCGAGCAGCATGGTTGTCGAACCCTTACCGTAGGCAAACGTGCGCGCGGCCTGAACGGTAAAGATTTGGCGCCCTTCCTCCGAACGCGTGAATTTGAAGCCGGAGTCACGGCGGTTCACGTTTTCAGGCAGCTTTACGGGAACGTTGACCACCGTGTTTCTTCGCCGCAAGCTCGCCCACAGGCCCATCCCAACGACGGTTAGCGTAATGAAAAGAATAAGCCCCAGCAGCCGCCGCAGTCCCTTGCGGCGCTCGTCATAACGCTTCTCTTGTTGTTCGAGAGACTTTTTCTTCAATGTTCAATATACCTGCTCTGAAAATTCGGCTAATACCCCTCACCCGGCTCGCTACGCTCGCCACCCTCTCCCGGAGGGAGTCTGTGGGACAACTCGGAGGTCGAACCTAGAATCAACAACTTACGGATGAAGCAACCCTTGTAACTTATTGATTCTTCGTCGGCAAAGTTAGTTGTCCCACAGACTCCCGGAGGGAGAGGGATATAAAATAAGGGAAAGGGATAACAATCCTCTCCCGCAAAGCAGGAGAAGGTTATGCCCTTCCTTTAATTTCACCTTCTGGCGATAAGGGCGAGAAAAAATAATTAGATAATATCCCTCTCCCCCGAAGCGGGGGAGAGGGTGGACCGCGTAGCGGGCCGGGTGAGGGGGAATGCGCGTCCGACCATTTTCCTGCCGAATCATTGTCCCTCGCCCCTGGTCTCTTGTTTTTCACGCCGGGCGAATATCTTTCAGCACCAGTTGCATATCCGTGCATCCCTGGAAAGTGTTTTCAGACACGCTGAATGCCAAGGCCACGCGCTTCGTTCCCGCCAGTGTCGCGGCGTGAGATGCCATCCTCCATCCAATCGCGTCAAAACTTCTGCCGGGTCCTTTAACACATAGCTTAAGATGTTTTTCTTTCAGAATGCGCGGCGGCGAGACCAGATCCCCCTCAGCGGCAAACACGGGGGTAGGGTTCCCGCACCCAAACGGTTCTAATCGCTTGAGTCCAGCGCACAAATCCTCCGTGAGATCGCCCAGGTTGATCGCGGCATCCACCCGTAACTGAGGCTCAAGATCGGCCGGGCGGAGCACCGAGCGCGCACAACGCTCAAATTCCTCCTCAAGTTGTTGGATGCGCGAAACGGGCAAGGAAAAACCGGCAGCCTGCGCATGGCCGCCAAAACGGGTCAGTAAACTGCGTGATTGAGTGAGAGCATTCAGCAAATGAAAACCGCGAATCGAGCGGCCGGAACCGTGCGCCATGCCGTCTTGCGCCGACAGCACTAAAGCCGGACGGTAGAAGAGATCCACCACGCGCTGAGCGACGATCCCGATCACGCCGCGATGCCAGCCCTCGCCCGCAAAAAGGAGCGTCGTGCGCGCCGACTTTTCCGGCTGGGCCTTCATTTGTTCTTGCACCGCGCAGATCATTTCGTCTTCCATCCTCTGCCGCGCCCGGTTTAATTCATCAAGCCCCATTGCAATCTCATGGGCCCCTTCGTGGGCTGGCGTTCGGAAGAGGTCGATCACTCTGCGCGCGCTTTCCATCCTCCCGGCTGCGTTCAGCCGCGGAGCAATGCGGAAGGCCACATCGCCCGCGGTAACTTTTTGTCCCTGCAATCCCGCAACAGCGAGAAGCGCCGAAATCCCAGCGCGTCCAGAGGCTGCCGCTGGCGCAGACAGCGCAGACTCGGTAAGGCCCGCTAAGCCGAAGTGCGCAATCGCTCTGTTTTCGCCGGTCAGCGGCACCACGTCTGCGATGGATCCAATGGCAACCAACTTGAGATAAGACCGCATTACGGCTTGGGAAACACCGGGCGGGAGCAGCGCCTGCGCCAGTTTGAAGGCGACGCCCACGCCGGAAAGGTTCTTCTCGGGATAAGCGCAGTCCGCCCGATGAGGATTGAGAATGGCGCGCGCTTCGGGCAGCGAGTCTTCGGGCAAGTGATGGTCGGTAACGATTCCGTCGATGCCTAATTCTTTCATGCGCCGCAAAACCTCATGCTCGCGGATTCCCGTATCGACGCTCACAATCACCCGCGCTCCGGCCTGAGCAGCCTGCTCGACCACTCGCGCCTGCATTCCATAGCCATCCGTAAGACGGTCGGGAATGTACGATTCAACGCAGGCGCCAAGGCTTTCGAGCGCCGTCAGTAAGACGACTACGGCCATCGTGCCGTCTACGTCATAATCGCCGTAGATCAGGATTTTTTCTTTAAGGTCAATGGCTCGTTTGAGGCGGGCTACAGCGGCGGCCATGTCCTGCATCAGGAAAGGGTCGTGCAAATGATCTAATTGCGGATTGAGAAATCGGGTGGCCTGATCGAGGTCCGTGAAGCCGCGCCCCGCGAGCAACCGCCCAACTAACGGCGGCACGCCGAGCTCGCGCGTAAAGCGGCTGGCCAGTTCAAGGTTTTCGTGAGGGATCAACCAACGCATCAAAGTCAAGGATAAATGAGGCCCAGGGTACATGGGCAAGACCCTGGGACACGCCGCCGGGCGTTAGTACACACAAGAGGCAGGAGCAAAGATGAAAACTCACGCGTGGCCGCGCACGCGAATCGCGCGGAGCCCTTTGTTGCCGCGTTCCAATTCAAACTCTACTTTCTCGCCTTCGCGCAACCCGTCAAAATCCAGATTTTCAAGGGCGCTGCGATGGAAAAAAACCTCCTGGCCGTCGTCGGTCCTGAGGAATCCAAATCCGCGATCGCGAATCAATCTTTTGATGGTGCCTTCCATGATAGCCTCTTCTGGCATTAGAGAGGGACAGCCTCCGCAATCGTGAACGGATGATGCTATGGTTTTCGAGTGAGGGCCTCTTCAACGCTAATTGGACTCTACCAATGTGCGCGCTGTTTGTCAAAGGCGCGGCTAGGTACAAGCTGCGGACCCGAAAAATACAGGTCGCGCTACCGGCTTTTGTAGCGCAGAGTTTTGCTTTTAAAACTCTGCGGCTTGCCGCTCGGATCAATGAAAGGCCGCAGGGTTAAAAAACGAACCCTGCGCTACAGCAAGCATTGCCGCCATAAGGCGCAATCCTCAATCATGCGGAGAAACCCATTGCTTCCGGCTATAACCCTGCCTTAGGATGACGGCTGACGAAAGCGAGGGAACTTGGACTGGAAAAACACGCTCTACTTTGGCGATAACCTGGAAGTGCTGCGGGCCAGCGTGCCTTCGGAATCCGTCGATCTCATTTACCTTGACCCGCCGTTCAACTCCAACGCCAATTACAACGTGCTTTTCAAAAATTCTTGTTTTCGCTTTATTTTCGCTATAGAATGGACTTCTAAATGAAAACCAAATTGGACGAGGTGGGAATTTGGTCCGAGATCAAGCTTGAAATAGTCAGGGCTTATGCAAGCGAGTATTCCAAGATTATATCCAAACAGCCAACAATTAGGAGGCACATTTATATCGACGCCTTTGCCGGACCGGGTATTCATCTATCTCGTCAGTCGGGAAATTACGTTAACGGAAGTCCGTTGAACGCACTTCTCGTTCAGCCTCCTTTCACGGAGTTCCATTTTATCGACGCCGACAAGAATAGGGTCGCGCAATTGAACGACTTGGTTGGTGGGCAATCGAACGTTTTCACCCATCCCGGGGACTGCAATGCCATTTTGCCAAAAGATGTTTTCTCGCGCGCCAGATACGAAGATTATGCGCGGGCGCTATGCCTCATCGATCCGTACAATATCGACCTTGAATGGAGAGTTGTCTATCAAGCCGGCCAAATGAAATCAATTGAAATTTTCCTGAACTTCATGGTTATGGATATGAACATGAACATCCTCAGAAAAAATCCAGAGAAGGCTGAGTCCGCACAGATTGATCGAATGAATCGTTTCTGGGGCGATGATTCCTGGCGAAAACTCATGTATGGCAGCAGCGGCAACCTTTTCGGAGAGGATGAGAAAGTTGATCGTGGAAATGAAGTGCTTGCAGAGGGATATCGACAAAAACTCCTGGACGTCGCAGGGTTCAAGTATGTTCCCAAGCCATTGCCGATGCAAAACACTAAAGGAGCCACGGTGTATTACCTGTTTTTTGCGTCTCCGAACAAAACGGGAAATAAGATCGTCGAGCATATTTTTGAAAAGTACCGGAATCAAGGAAAAATTTAGTGGCCAACGGATCTCATATCGAATGGACTGATGCAACTTGGAACCCAGTCAGCGGCTGCGACAAGATCAGCCCCGGGTGCAAGCACTGTTATGCTGCGCGAATGGCAAAACGGCTCCAAGCAATGGGTCAGCCCAACTATGCTAATGGTTTCAAAACCACTTTGCATGAACATGCGCTGAACATTCCGCTCCGGTGGCGGCAAGGCCGCTATATTTTTGTTAACTCGATGAGTGATCTTTTCCATACTGATGTCCCGCTAACGTACATCCAACAAGTGTTTAGAGTGATGCACGAAGCTGATTGGCACCAGTACCAGATTCTAACGAAGCGATCAGAAAGACTCCGGCAAACCGATCAACATCTCGAGTGGGCCCCGCATATATGGATGGGGGTCAGCGTAGAAAATAACAAATACAGATTTCGCATTGATGATTTGCGTCGGACCGAAGCGCACGTTAAGTTTCTTTCCCTTGAGCCGCTGCTTGGCCCCTTGTCAAATCTGAATCTTGCAGGGATCAACTGGGTAATCGTTGGCGGAGAATCGGGACCGGGAGCAAGGCCTATCGACCCCGACTGGGTCCGCGAAATCCGCGACCAATGCGCCAGAGCGTCGATTCCTTTTTTCTTCAAGCAGTGGGGTGGACCATTTAAAAGTAGAACCGGACGGATGCTTGATGGGCGCACTTGGGATGAAAGGCCCCGTAGCGCGATTTGAAAGGCGTTCTCGAACGTGAGAAAGCGGCCATCGGCGCGTTGCTTACCCTACGTGAACCCACCAAGCCCATGCTCACCGAAGCCGCTTCAGCGGGCTTTTATAAATCAGAAAACTTTCCCGAACAATATCCCCGGCTCCAAATCCTCACCATCGAAGAATTGCTGGATGGGAAGCAACTGCGTTTCCCCCGGCATCGCATCGAAACCTTCAGAAAAGCGGAACGCCAAAGCAAAAACGCCGCCAGCCAGTCGGACCTGTTTGGAAGCGGGTAATGAAGTTGCGGTAGGGTGCTGCAAAAGGGCATAGTAACGCTAGGCGTAGCGCCGGCATCCCTTCGTTGCACTCAGGGCAAGCTATACAGAGCGACATAAGTGATTACCATCTTCGGTTGGCGATGTATCAGGGCACGGCTTTAGCCGTGCCGCTCAGGGATCATCAAGGCACCACGGCTTTACAGGCTGCGGAAAAACGCTGATTTTTTTGTTTTTCGCTGTTTTCCGCTGCGAATTGTTGGCCATCATGGATTTTTCCGCAGA
>DASZAE010000323.1:0-3206 GCA_035945515.1 Terriglobia bacterium | reverse complement strand
GCAGGTGCGCGTGAGCTATGGAGACCAGGTGCGTCACGTGCTAGTGGCCGGGTCAGACGGGCGCGTGGTGGCGGATTTTCAGCCGCTAGTGCGCATGAGCGTTTTCACCATCGCGCGGGAAAATGGGAATTCACAATCCGGTTCTTACGGCGGCGGCGGACGCGTGGGACTCGAATTTTTTGAGAACGACCGTTCGCCCGAATCTTACGCGCGCGAGGCGGCGCGGCAAGCGATTGTGCAACTGGGCGCGCGCGAAGCGCCTGCCGGCGAGATGGAAGTGGTCCTCGCGCCGGGATGGCCCGGAATTCTGCTGCACGAAGCCATTGGACACGGGCTTGAAGCCGACTTCAACCGCAAAGGCATTTCCGCTTTCAGCGGACGCATCGGGCAGCGCGTGGCTTCCGAAATCTGCACCGTGGTGGATGACGGCACCGTGCCCGCGCGGCGCGGCTCGCTGAACGTTGATGACGAAGGCGCGCCCACGCACAAGACCACGCTGATCGAAAACGGAATCCTGCGCGGCTACCTGCAAGATAAGCTCAGCTCGGACGTGATGAAAACCAGCCGCACGGGAAACGGTCGCCGTGAGAGCTACGAGCACATCCCAATGCCGCGCATGACCAATACTTATATGCTGGCCGGAAATGACGACCCGGAAGAAATTATCCGGTCGGTGAAGCGCGGCCTTTACGCCGTTTATTTCGGCGGCGGGCAGGTGGACATTACCAGCGGTAAGTTCGTGTTTTCGGCCTCCGAAGCATACTTAATCGAGGACGGCAAAGTGACGGCGCCGGTGAAGGGCGCTACGTTGATCGGCGACGGCCCCACGGTGCTGACGCATGTTACCGCGGTTGGAAACGATCTGCGGCTTGATCCTGGCATTGGCACATGCGGTAAAGACGGCCAAAGCGTCCCCGTCGGCGTGGGCATTCCGACCATGAAAGTAAGCCAATTGACCGTCGGCGGCACCGCGCCGCGCGCGGCGGCGTCATTTACTTGATGGCGGTTTCTGCTGGATGAGATGTTAGGAGTTTTGACGTCTTGACGCTTTAATGTCTTAACGTTAATATGATCCTATGGGCGCACAACTCAAGAGGGCCACGGTTTATCTTGAACAACCCCTTCATCGGGCTTTACGGCTGAAAGCGGCAGAGACAGACCGCTCCGTGTCTGAAATTGTGAACGACGCTATCAGGCAAGCTCTATCCGAGGACGCAGAGGATATCCTTGCGTTCGAAAAAAGGTCTCGCGAGCCAAGGTTCCGCTTGGAGGACGTTCTCAAGGACATGAAGAAGCGTGGCCAACTATAAAGTTTCTGTCGCGGCTTCGGCAGTTAAAGAACTCAGGGGCGTTCCTAAGAGAGACCGCCATCGCATTGCCTTTCGGATGCAATCGCTTTCTGGCGATCCTAGACCTCCAGGTTGTGAGAAGCTTTCGGGTGAGAATAGATATCGCATTCGGCAAGGCGACTACCGCATCCTATACTCCATCGACGACTCAACGGAAGCGGTGGACATTGTTAAGATTGGCCATCGTAGAGAAGTGTACCGGTAGCAATCTCTGAAACCACGTTATGACGCCAGATTCGCTTGAAACGCTCGCTCAGGACCTTGTCGCCCGCGCCATGAAAGCAGGCGCGAGCGCAGCCGATGTGGTGGTGCGCGAAGGCGACGAATTCACCGCCACGCTTCGCATGAAGGAAATCGAAAGCCTGAAGGAAGCCGCCTCAAAGGCGCTCGGCCTGCGCATGTTCCGCGGCACGCGGAGCGCCAGCTCATATTCGCAGGATTTCTCTCCGCGCGCGCTTGACCGGCTGGTGGAGAGGACGCTGGCGATGGCAAGCGCCACCTCAGAGGACCCAGCGGCTGGCCTGGTGGAGCGCGAGCAGCTTGGACAATACAAAGGCGACCTCGCGCTCTTTTTCCCCGAAGTCGCGCGGCTTTCGACCGAAGAGCGATTAGACTGGGCGCGGCGAGCCGAGGAAGCGGCGCTGAGCGCAGACGCGCGAATCAAAAATTCAGAGGGGTCCACCTTTGAGGCGAGCACGGGCAGAAAGATTTATGCCAATTCGCACGGATTTATTGGCAACTATTCTTCCTCCTATTGCGCGCTTTCGGTGGTCCCGGTGGCCATGAACGGCGGCGGAAGCGCCATGCAGCGTGATTACTGGTACACGGTAGCGCGGCGCGTGGGGGGGCTTGAAAGCCCTGAATCCGTGGGACGCAAAGCAGCCGAACGCGCTCTGCGCAAACTGGGCGCGCGCAAAGTGTCCACCTGCTCCGTGCCGGTTGTGTTCGATGCTGAAACGGCGCGCTCGCTCGTCGGGCACATTTTTGAAGCTGTCCGCGGCGACGCCATTTACCGCAGCGCGTCGTTCCTGGCCGGAAAGCTCGGCCAGCAGGTGGCCGGCGGAAACGTCACCGTTATAGACGATGGCCTGCGTCCCGGCGGCTTCGGCTCGCGGCCGTTTGATGACGAAGGCGTCCCTGCCTCCACCACGGCCGTGATCGAGAAAGGCGTGCTCAACAGCTACTTGCTCAACGCGTATACGGCCCGCAAGTTGAATCTGAAAACGACGGGCAATGCCGCGCGCGGCGTGGCGGGGCCGCCTGCCGTGGGCCCAAAGAATCTTTATCTTGATCCTGGTCCGCATGCGCCCGAAGAGATCATCCGGTCGGTGAAGAATGGATTTTACGTCACCGAACTGATCGGGTTCGGCGTGAACATCGTCACCGGCGATTACTCGCGCGGAGCGGCAGGGATGTGGATCAAAAACGGCGAGCTGGCCTATCCAGTGGAAGAGGTCACTATTGCGGGGCGGCTTCCTGAAATGCTGAATCATATTGCCATGACCGGATCGGACCTCGTATTTCGCGGCGCCGTAGCCTCGCCCACCGTGCTGGTGGAGGGTCTGACGGTAGCGGGCATCTGATGGCCGAGCACTCGACGTCAGCCAAATATTTCATCATTGCTCTGGTGGCCCTGGCCATCGCCGTATCCATCTACGTTGTGGTTCAGCACCGGCGCGCGCAGCCTCCGGCAACGGTTGAGCAGCCGATGACGCCGGCGGAGAAAGATTATCTTTCCCAAATCCAAGTAACGAATCCTTCGGTGAGCGCGGCGAGCAACTTTCTTGGCGCCACAATCTATTACCTCGATGGCGAAGTCGCCAATCGCGGCTCCGAGACGGTGCGCGAGATCGACCT
>DASZAE010000322.1:0-8011 GCA_035945515.1 Terriglobia bacterium | reverse complement strand
ACGATGATGTCGTATTTTTGCATTCCATGCCCTCGTGGGAGGTGATGTGTCAGATCATTGGACGATGTACTAGTTTACGTAATCGGATTTACAGAACGCAATACAGTACACTCGCTGGGCATGCCCTGATTTGCGGGGTGATCAACAGCGTTGTTTTTATTCCGGCGCACCAGAAAAATGAATTCCGGCCTATTCGGTTTCCAAAATGATCCGGGTAAGCATCTGGAAATGGTAACCCATTACCGCCAATGTCATGGCGGTATCAAACTGCTTGCGGTATTTCACCGCCGCCTTTACGACGTACTTCCAATAGCTGGTGCGTGATTCACTGAGCACGCCCTGCCGGATAAAAGAGCGGGCGACGGCAAGATAGTCAGAGAAAACGCGCGGGCGATGGTTGGGATGTTTGTAGCGGTCGAGGAAGCGCAGGGCGCGCTCGTAGTATGCTTCGGGCGTATAAATCCGCTGAAGAATGTCCCGATATCCCTGGACAAGCTTCTGCGCGTTCATTTTAGGAATAAAGTTGAGCCGCACGTCCATGTTGTTGCCGTGGCCTTCGTCGAGGATACGCCCCTCTTTTTTGAGCCTCCGGAAAAGCTGCGTTCCAGGCAATGCCAGCAGGATGCCAACCATTGCAAGAGGTATGGCGCTCTCGCGGATGAACTCCACCTGGCGGTCGAAAATATCCTCGGGGTCGTTGTCGAAGCCAACGATGAAGCCCGCCATCACTTCGAGACCGTAGTCCTGAATGCGATGAACGCTCTCAACCAAGTTCTTGCGCGTATTCTGCATCTTCTGCGCTTCCTTGAGGCTGGCCTCGACTGGCGTCTCAATCCCCATGAAGACGCGCGTGAAGTTGGCGTCCTTCATCATCTGCAGCAGTTCGGTATCATCCGCAAGATTCACCGAAGCCTCGGTGAAAAAGCTGAACGGCGTGCGGTGGCTCCGGTTCCAAGCCGCCAGCGCCACGAGCAATTCCTTCGCCTTCCTTTTATTGCCGATAAAATTATCATCCACAATAAAGACCGAGCCGCGCCAACGCCGGTCGTGAAGCTGATCCAGTTCCGCCACAATCTGGCCCGGCGTCTTAGTGCGGGGCACGCGCCCGTAAATCTCGATGATGTCGCAGAACTCGCAGTTAAAAGGGCAGCCGCGAGAATACTGAATAGGCATGGCGCTGTAGTGCTTCGTATCAATCAAGCTCAGGTCGGGAGCCGGCGTGTGATGGAGGCTGGGCAATTCAACCGCTTTGTAGGAGGGCTTCAGAGCATCGCTTTCAAGATCGGCGATGAGCTGCGGCATTAGATCTTCAGCCTCGCCGTAAACAACGCTGTCGGCGTGTTCGGGAAGTTCGGAAACGCTGTTAGTGATCGGGCCGCCCACGATGGTGCGCAAGCCGCGAGCGCGGCAGCGGTCGAGCGTCTCAATCACTTCTTGCCGGTGCACGATCATGCCGCTAAGCATGGCGACGTCGGCCCATTTCAGATCGGAGTCCTTCAGCCGCCGGATGTTGGTATCAACAAGGCGTTTGGTCCAATGCGATGGCAGCATAGCCGCGATGGTAAGAAGGCCGAGCGGCGGATAGGCTGATTTTTTACCTTCGATGGGCAGCGCATATTTGAAGCTCCAGTACGTATCTGGAAACTCCGGGTAAATCATAAGAACATTCATCCATTGCTCCGTCTAACAGGTGGGCTAAATTCAGGATACACTTGCTTCCGACGCTGTTACAACATAATTCTCAGCGCAGCCGCAATCCGGGGATCATTGTTGAGATATTGCGGGAATGTAATCCTGAGCGCAGCGTCCAACTAAAAAACGGCATCTTCACTCTGACAAATTGAAGTCAACGTCAATCTCGGTAGCGACTTCGACGGGAACGCCGTCCAGGAGTGTCGGCTCGTAGCGCCACTGTTTCACGGCGTCAAGAGCCGCTTCGATCAAGAGGGGATTCCCGTCAATCACGCGCAGATTTTGAATCCTGCCATTTTTGCCGATTACGGCTTCCAGCCTCACAACACCCTGAAGCCGAGCCATCTTCGCTAAAGGTGGATACGCGGGCGCAGGACGGTAGATCGCTTTTGCCGCTTCCACAACACCCCCCACTACAATGCGCTCAGGAACTGCCTTTGCCGCGGGGGGAGGAGGGGGAACGGCGGCGACGCCCGGCAACAGTCCGGGCATTCCATTTCCGCTGGCCTGCGGCACGCTGCCGGGCACGGCTATGCCTGAAGCGTCGGACGTTGGTTCCGGCAAGTTTTTGACTTGCGGGATCGTTTTGGGGATCACGCTGGGCATCGCCATCAATTGAGCAATCGACACGCGGCGAACGACCTGCTGCCCGGCGGCAGGCGGAGCCGTCGAAGCGGGAGGCGCCGGCGCGACCAGAAATTTCATCAACTGCGTTTTGGGAAGCGCGCTGGTATAAATCAATGGGTAGAGAATGAGCGCAGCCACAACAAGGCCTTCAACCATAGACCCCATCGGCATGGCGCCCCTCTTCCAGTTTTTGGTTCTGGCCGCGGCGTAGATCAGATAACTGGAAAAGCCAGCAACGCTGAAAATCAGCGTGACCAAGAACCATAGCTTCGTGTTTAGCTTTAGACGGCTCGAATCCGACACAATGTAACAAAGCATCAAAGTCGTGAAAAACACGAATACTGCGATGATCACGGCCAGGAAGAACGAAGCGCCGGACGACATGGGCTGCCTGCCAACCGCCGTAATTAGAATGAACCCTGCGAAGAAACCCAGAAAAGCGAAGCCAAACGAAATGGCCCAAGCTGCAATGCTCAGCACTGGGGCGTTGGCTGGCGCCGAATCGACTAAGGTTTGATCAAACATGATTGAGTTCTCCCTTCAGGCAGTTCAAGCAGTTTCCAGGACACGGATGCTGTAGCGGCGGCCTCTGGCCGCCGGTTTTTACTATTAAAAACTGGCGGCGGGAACCCCGCCGCTACGAACGCGGTTGCCGCTCAGGCTCGTGGGCCACGCGGCGTGCTGTCGAATCTCCTCTAATAGAATAGACACCGGCAGGGATAGCAAATGTTTCCCTATCTGGCTGCGTGATATGAGGATTAAAGCAGAATCCAGAACAGTATGAAGAGGCGCGGCTCGCGCTGCGCCTAAGGGGGCGATCAACCGCCACACGGTCGTCGTATTTCAAGCCTTTAAATCCACCCTCAACTCTGCGTAAAAGACTGCCGATGATCATCTGGGCGGGACAGTTTGCCGCGCCATTTGAAATTCCCGGCTCACAGCGTTTCTGCTGCGAACAGGGCTACTGCGGGGAAAGCATGGAAGCAAGCCGGAACATAAGCGAGCGCGTCTTGCTGGTTGATGACGAGCAGATCGTCCGCCAGATAATGAATGACGCGCTTCAGAAGGAAGGCTACCACTGCAAGAGTTGTGCAAACGGCGAACAGGCGCTGCAACTCTTGCGGCAGGAAATTTTCGATATCATCGTCACTGACCTCTACCTTCCCGGAATCTCCGGCATGGCGGTGCTCAAAGAGGGGCAGAAAGCCTGCCCGCAATCCGCCTTTCTGGTCGTCACCGGCGAACAGGACGCCCGCGTGAGCGTCGAGGTCATGAAGCAAGGCGCGATCGACTATCTGGTGAAACCTTTTTCCGTCGAATCGCTGATTGCGAGCGTCCGCAGGGCCGCGCACAAAAAGAGCCAATACAATGAAGCGCAAGCGCGCAGCGAATACTACCAGAACCTTGCGGCCAAAAGAACCGCGCAGTTAAAATCGGCGATTGCCAAGATCGGCCAGAGTCACGAAGCGACGGTTGAAACGCTGGGGTCGCTGCTTGATATTCGAGACCGGGAGATGGCTGGCCACGCCCATCGGGTTGCCCTCTACACTTTCGAAATTTCGAAGCGCATGGGCCTTCCGCGCAGGCTCTGGAAGGACTTGGCTCTCGGCGCCTTTCTGCACGATGTCGGCAAGATCGGAATTCCCAGCGAAATTCTATTGAAACCCGACCGCCTCACGCCGGCTGAAATGGCGGTGATGAAAACCCACGTCGTGATCGGCTATAACATTGTGAAGCGGATTGAGCATCTTCAAAAGACGGCTGAAATTGTCCTCTCTCATCACGAGCGTTTTGACGGCAAAGGCTATCCGCGCGGCTTGAGAGGCGAAGAGATTCCGCTGGGGGCGAGAATATTTTCTGTTGCCGATACGCTCGATGCCATGACATCCGACCGGCCTTACCGGCGCGCTTTGCCGATGGAGCGGGCTTACGAAGAAATCCGGGCTTGTTCTGGCTTGCAGTTTGATCCCAAGGTTGTTCGCGTTTTTCTCTCGACGTCTCCCCGTGTGTGGGAAGCAATTCGGGAGAACGTTCAGGCCATCCAGGAAGCCATGCGTCCCGGCTGGTGGGATTCCCAGGTCATTTTGTCAATCAGCAGCTCCATCGGAAACCTGATCGTGCCCGATCCCAGAATACACGCCGTGGCCTAGGGAAGGCGTTGTAGCGGCAGTAGTCCTGCTGTCGACTTTGTTTTTCAATTGTTCTGCCGGTGAGACGCTGCGCCACAGCCTGCTGAGCCATCTTCTATTCACCTCAGTCGCGCCCAGTGAAGATACGCAAAAATGAGCGCCTGCCCTCCAAAGAGAGCATAGATGCCCGCCGCGCCGAGAAAGCTTCCATAGGGCCACTGATAATTGCGCAGGTTTTTCTTGAGCAGCAGGGAGGGAACAGCAATCAGAGTGCCTGCGAGCGAACCTAAAAGGATAGTGACGTAAGTCAAAGGAATCCCCAGGAAGACTCCGACTACCAGCATCAGCATTACGTCGCCGAATCCGAGATATTCTTTCTCGGGGTTGCCGAACCGCCTGAAAAACCACGCCACAAGATAAAGCAAACCCGCTCCGAATAAGCCTCCTGTGAGCGCGCCGGCGAAAGATGAAAACGGACCGGAAAGCGTCCATCCCGCGCGGCGAAAAATCCATTCCACAAAGCCGTCATTGACCGGAGTGAAAAAACTGAGAATCAGACCCAGCACGATCCCTGTGACCGTTACCGAATGAGGAATCATCCGCGCACGGAAGTCGGTGAAAATCAGGGTCACCATCAGCATGGAAAAAACAATCGCCTTAAGAAACAGCGGCGTAGCCCCAAACTCGGCAAAGGCCGCCACGAAAAGGCAGGCGGTGATGGTCTCAACTAACGGATAAAGGGCTGAAATATGCTCATGGCAATTCCGGCATCTGCCGCGCAGCGCCAGATAGCTAAAAACGGGAATGTTATCGTATCCGTGAATGAATTCCCCGCATCGCGGGCACCGCGAGCGTGGCCTCACCACGGATTGGTGATTGGGAAGGCGGCTGATGCAGACGTTCAAGAAGCTGCCGAAAACAAGCCCAAAAAGAGCGGCGAACAGGTAAGACAGATAAACCGGTATGAACATAGAGACACAAAAAAAGGAAGGCGCGTTGTTGTGCGGGGTTCGCCTTATAACCCTGCGGCAGTCCTGTGCTCAATTAAAACCCGCAGCGTTAAAACGCGAACCCTGCGCTACAACTTACGACGCCCCGGTGATTTGCTGATAGAAACGCTCGGTTTTCGCCACCATTATATCATCAGTAAACCCCTTCGCTTTTTCCCGGGCTTTAGCCCCCATCAGGCGCAGCAATTCGAGGTGCGAGGCGGCAGCCGCGATCTTCTCCGCGAGACCGGCCGGCGAGCCCGGCTCCGCCAGCCATCCGGTTATGCCATCTTCCACAATCTCAGGCAATCCACCCACACGGCTGGCAATAACCGGAACGCCGTGCGCCATTGCGATCAGCGCCGCAGAGCCCAAGCCCTCGGCCAGCGAGGGCATCAGAAAAAGATCGATAGAATTCATGAAGGGGGCAAGATCATGTAGATAGCCCACTAGCTGGATGCGCTGCTTTTGACTATCCAAGCCATACTTCCGGGTGAGCGGCTGCTTCATCTTGCCTACCCCAGCAAGCAATAACCGCGCGCTTGGCAGATTGGCCGCCGCGCGTTGGAACGCCTGGATTGCGATCTCCTGCCCCTTTTCGTGCGTGAAGGCGCCCGCATGGCCGATGGCAAAATCACCCTCCTCTAACCGAAAGCTCCGGCGCATTTCACGACGCGCCGCCCGATCGGGTAGGCTAACCGGGAAATCGATTCCGTCCGGTATGACCTGAACCTTGGCGGCTGCTATTCCAGACTGGAGAAGCAGGTCGCGGATGAACGCCGAAACGGCGATCACGCCATGGCAGCCCCGGTTATATTTCAGACGGTGAATGAACCGGCCACGAGGTAGGAATACAACTCGCCGGCTTGCCACGCGCTTCACTGGCCCGGATGACCGAGCGAACCTTGAAGCCAGCAAAGAAAAAGTCTGTCCACGGCCGTCATGCGCGTGAATGATGTTGAACCCCCGGATCAGGCCGTGCAGCTTGAAAATAGATGCCACCGCGCCTGCGCCACGGAAAGTGAGCCCGTGAGTCTGAAATCCTTCGCGGCGTGCAAATGCTTCCAGCCGGCTTCCCGTCGGACAAATAATCGCCTGGCTGTGTCCGCGGTCCCGAAGGCCGCGCGCCAGCGCCAAAAGCTGCCACTGGCCGCCCCGCATCTCATGGCCGGTGTCAAGATGGAGAACTCTAAGCATGGCAAAGACTAGCTGCTGTGACCATAAAAATTAGGAACGGCGGATGCCGCCCACCGAGTGATATATATCATAATCAGCCAGGATCGCCTGATTCGCAGGGTGATTGAGAGGTCAAGAAGTATTTCGATTTATCTTGACACCGAACCCTGGCAGTGATATCTGATATACGATTTAAGATCGGCAATTTGATACTGCCCTTCCAAGGAGGCTACACGATGCGCGGGAACGGAGGTGGAACATGGCGGCGGATTTTAAGGGGATTCGCCGCGGTTTTCGTGGTCGCTTTGGGGTTGATCTTTTTGCCGCAGCCCTCGCGAGCGCAATCCACGGCCTTGCTGACAGGCACGGTGGTTGATCCAAGCGGCGCTGTGGTGACCGGAGCGGCTGTCGTCTGCCGCAACACGCAGACCGGGCTTTCCTACAAGGCGCAAACTAATGCCGAGGGACTTTTCCGGTTTCCAAGCCTGCCGATCGGCGAATACGAAGTCACCGTTTCCCATGCCGGGTTTGAGAGCCTCGTGCGCAATGGGCTCGATTTGCTCACCGGACACAGCGTCGATCTCCACCTCGAACTTCAGGTGGGCGCGAGCGTTCAAACCGTGCAAGTGACGTCGGCAGCGCCTGTTGTGCAACCTACCTCGTCTGTAGTGCAGACAACGGTCGCGAGCCGCGAAATCCGCCAACTACCCCTCAACGGCCGGAACCCACTGCAGCTTGTCACGCTCACACCGGGGACGTTTCTCACCTACACAGGGACCGAGGGCAACCAGCAGGAAAACCAGGGCGTGACCACAAATGGCCTCCGTGCTCCCGACAACAACTACGTTCTCGACGGCATGGAGTATATCAACCGCGAGTGGGACGGTCCGCCCACGCTGCCGAATCCTGATGCGCTGCAGGAATTCACCATGAAGTCTTCGAACTTCAGCGCCAGCCTGAGCGGTCCAGGCGCCACGATGCTGCTCTCCACCCGCTCGGGGACCAATCAGTTTCACGGCTCAGTCTATGAGTTCGTGCGCAACGACGCCACGGATTCGAGAAACTTTTTTTCCACCACAGTATCGCCCTACAAGCAGAATCAGTTTGGCGCGACGTTTGGAGGGCCGCTCAAAAAAGACAAGGCATTTGTCTTTTTCTCTTATCAAGCCACGCGGCAGATCGGATCCTCGAGTCCGTCTAACATCACCGTGCCGACCGCAGCGGAGAGAAATGGAGACTACTCCGCGAGCAACCGCGTCATCGTGAATCCATCCACCGGAAAGCCATTCCAGAACAATATGATTCCCCAGGGATCGTTTGACGCGCTTGCGGTGAAGCTGTATCAGCCGCTCGTGCCGTTGCCGACCCTCTCAAACGGTCTTGCCGTGCTGGTGCCAA
>DASZAE010000321.1:0-12826 GCA_035945515.1 Terriglobia bacterium | reverse complement strand
TTGCGCTTCGATGCCCCCGCTCTTCGCCTTCAGTCGAACACGCCGGACGCCTTGCTCGCCACGGTCAAGCACTTCGGCCTCAAGCTCTCCATCGCCGAAAATGAGCGTTTCGCCTACACGAACTTTGCGGCCCGGATGCACCAGCCCTTGCCAGACGCCGCCGCCCTCGTTTCGCGTGAGCAGAAGTTCCACCTCGCCCCTCAGAAATTCATGCGCGCGCGGATTGTTGCGGCCAATGGGCTGCGCGTTCGTTCCACGGCGGCGGCCGAGAAGGCGCGCCGGAAAGACACGCGTATTGTTGAACACCAGGAGGCCGCTAGGTTCGAGTAACCGCGGTAGATCGCTGAAGGACAGGTCCTCAAAAGTCTGCTGGGCGCGGTTTAGAAGCAGCAACCGTGAGGCATCGCGCCGCGCAAGAGGCCGCCGGGCGATCAATTCAGGCGGGAGATCGTAATCAAATTCTGAAAGCAACATGAAGAGAAAAGTTTATCAAGTTCCGCCGAGGGTCACCAACCACGTTGCGGCACACCCGGCGGCGAGACGTCATTGCCGCAGCCAAGTTAGTGAACCATCGCCGTGTGCTAAAGTCATTGCATGAGCCAGCCCGCAGTCAGGATCACCAGCCGCGCGATTGATCGCATCGTCGCGGGGCATCTGTGGATTTACCGCAGCGACGCAAAGGAAACAGAAAATATTGATCCTGGCGCCGTCGTGCGCCTTATGGACCGCCGGAACCACTTTTGGGGTCAAGCTCTTTACAGCAGCCAATCACAAATCGCCCTGCGCTTAGTCGCAAGAGAAGAGCGCCAGTTTGACCGGGATTTTCTGGCCGAGCGCATCCAGCAGGCATCTGCTTACCGCGAGCGCATTGCGGCAGGGGTTGAAGCCTGCCGGGTAGTTTCATCCGAAGGCGATATGCTTCCGTCGCTAGTGATCGACCGCTACGGTGATTGCTTTGTATTGCAGACGCTAAGCCAAGGAATGGAAAAGTTCAAGTCGGCGATTGTGGGGATTCTGACGCAGCAATTTCGCGCGCGTTCAGTGATTGAGCGCAACGATGTGACGGTTCGCTCTCTCGAAGGGCTGCCTGAGCTCAAAGGGATGCTGAGCGGGGAAGATCACAGCGCAGTTGTCACCGAGAACGGAGTAAAGTTCCGGTTCGACCTGCTGAGCGGCCAGAAGACGGGAGGGTTTCTTGATCAACGGGAAAACCGCGCCGCCGCGCTCGAATACGCCCGCGGCCGCGCGCTCGATTGCTTTTGCTACAACGGCGGGTTCGCGCTGACGATGGCTTCCCGCTGCGATTCGGTCCTAGCCATTGATAGTTCCGGCGATGCGCTTGCAGCGGCCCAAGCCAACCAGAGGCTCAATGATATTCATAACGTCGAATGGCGCGAGGCGAATTGCTTCGATTTTCTCAAGTCGGCTGACCACGACGGGATGAAGTTTGACGCCGTCGTTCTTGATCCGCCCGCGTTTGCCCGCCAAAAGTCGCACCAGGAAGCCGCGCTGCGCGCCTATAAGGAATTGAATCTGCGCGCGCTCAAAATCCTGAACTCCGGCGGATTCCTAATCACGTGCTCTTGCTCCTATCACGTGAGCGAAGCGGACTTCCTGGGTGTGATCGCAGCCGCAAGCGTTGATGCCCACCGGACGGTCACAGTTGTGGAGCGGCGCACCCAGTCGCGGGACCACCCCATTCTGCTGACGGTGCCAGAAACGCATTACCTGAAGTGCTTGATCCTTCGCGCGGTGTAACCTTGGGCGGCGTCAATAATGAAACCGCCATCGGAATTCGACGTAAAACTCGCGCGGGTCGACAAAATGGGTGCCGCCGAATGTATTGCTGTCATCGAGCATGAAGCGCGCATTACTCAAGTTGAGCGCGTTCACGCTGATGGAAAATCGCTCCCCAAAGGACTTCCCCAGCGCGAGGTCCGCGATTGAATGTGGCGGCAGGTGCGCCGGCCCGTTGCTGTTAAGAAAACCAGAGCCAAACGAATAGGTCGCGTCTGCCCAGCTCCTCCACGGAAGCTGGACGTTCAGCACTGAACTTACGGTATTGCGCTGGTCGTGATCGAGCAGGAAATAACTCGTGGGCGCGAATTCGATGAGACCGCCTGTGATTGGCCCGAGACCCTCGGCAAGTTGATTAGAGTATGCAATTCTCAGTTGCGCGCGTCCGAAGATTTCCGGCGAACGCACGCTGACCTCTGTGCCGCGAATCAATGCAGCCAGATCCGTTAAGGGCAGGAAGATATCGGAGTTGCCAACCTCATCGTGATCAAGAAAGTTGCTGGCGCTGGTGCGGAAATGATCTACATCCAAAGACCAATGGCGGAGCGGCACGGAGAGACCAACGTCCCACTGGTGGTCGCGCTCGCCTGGCAAGGGAACGAATCCAACGCCTTGTTCCAGCGCGAAGTTGAGCAGCGGGCCTGAGACGGTGTCGAGCGGCGGCGGCTGGTAGTAAGTGGCGTAGTAACCATGAAGAAGCCCATGAATTCGCGGAATCCGCAGCGCCGCGCCGATGCGCGGGTCCGCCGCGTTTTCGCTGATAAGTCCGCCGTAGTGCGTCAGCCGGACGCCGCCGTTGAGCGTCAGCCACGAGGTCAGCTTGTATTGGTCTCCGGCAAAGACCGACTCCGAGTTCCCCCAGGGCAAAAACTTTTGGACAAGAACCTGGCCGCCGGGATTAGCCGCCAGCGAAAAAAACGTGTTATCGTGCTGTCCCCAAACTTCGAGGCCAGCGCGAAAATTATGTCTTCCTTTCGGAACCGCCAGCGTTGCCAGCGCGCCCATATACGTCGACCGGCGATTATCATTGAGGACAAACGGCGTATCGGCGGGGCCGCCGAGATAGCTGGCGCGGTTGTAGTTGAAAAAGGGAGATACCGTGAGCACCATGCCGCCGGGCGAGCTGTGCGCCCAAGTGAAACCCAGCATATCATCGCGCTCGATGTCGAGGTCGCGTATGCCAGAGGACTGTTCCGCTGCGCCGTTTGGAATCTGAAAATGACTGCCGCCGAACGAAGCAACAACTCGAAGCTGATTCTCCACCGAGGGATTGTAGAGGATCGAAGCAAACCCGCCGAGACCGCTGGTCTGATCGTGAATGATCTCCGGCGTGGGCGTCGCAAGGCCAAGGTCCGAGCGGTTCCCGTCCACGCTCGCATAATAGGCGAACCGCTCGGTATGGCTCCCGAAGCTCAGCAAGTCGTCGGTTTGATTAAAGCTTCCATAAGTCGTGATTAAATCGCCTTCGTTATTGCGGTCGAACCCGGAAGGCGTCACCACATTGAAGAAACCGTAAGTCCGGTCGCCATACTCGGAAGAATAGCCGCCCGTCTGCGCCTGTAGCGACTCGACGTTCCGTGGATCGATCAATGGGCCAACGTTGCTTGCGATGTTGGTGTTGAGCACGGGAATTCCATCAAAGAACCAGCTCTCCTGATGGCCGCCGCGCACGTGCAGCATGTCATGAACCATATAAGCGCCGGGAACGAAGTCAGTGATCATGGCCATGCTGTTGGCGAGGCTTGCACCCGGCGTCCGGGTAATTTCCTTCGATGAGACCACGGTTTGAGTGGTCGAGGTTTCTGTATCGAGCGTTGCGGGCGCCCCCGAGACCGTGACCGACTGCCTCATCCCGGCGAGCCGCATTTGCAGGTGAACCACCGCGTTGCCTTCAGCATGAACCTCAAGCTGCTCCGAAAGTGTCTGAAAACCGGCGGCTGCGGCGCTCACCGTGTAATCGCCCGGTGGAACATTGCGGAACTCAAACTCTCCGTTTTCATCCGAGCGCGCCGATTCCTTCCAGTTCAGGCCGGCAGCGGCCAGCGTGACCGAGACTCCTGGGACCGGCCTGTGCTGTGAATCGTGCGTGATTCCATGCAGCACGGCTCCGGGCGCAGCAGCGCTCAAGCCGCTGGCAATCCAAATGACCAAGGCAAGAAAATACACACTCCGCCGCCTCATAGTTCCTCCTAATTGCGCACGGGAAAATACACGGGCGCGCCGTTGAGATTTTTGCTCCGACTGTAATTGGGTTAGGAAAGAAGGCGGGGAGGGTGATAAGGCCGCCGCAGATGCCCGGCGGGAGCGGTTTCCGCCACGGAAACACGGAATGGAGATGAAACGAAAGGACTGCGTAGAGTGCCGTAATCCACTGGGTCAAAGCAGAGTGGGTTATGGCTCATGCCCAAGTAAAGGGCAGGCGAAGGAGATACGGAACATGAGCAGGCCAGACTACAATGGCCCGGCTTCGGTTGTTTGGGCATGGAGCAGTTTGCCGGCATCCCGGAATTGGACTGGCTCATTGAATTCATTTGGCCCATTTGTCCCATTCGGCAATGCCCGTGCGCGCAGCAACCCGCCGATGCGCAACAGCGCGATGCGCCGCTCCGCATGGTCAGCCAGCTTAAAGAGGGCAGCCCCGCGAGCGAGAAGGAGACGAGCAATATCCAGGCATGCCGAGTTCTTAACATTCACGATTATTCTAACATTTTCATGGCTGCGGTTGCGATTCGTTGTGCTCAGGGTAGCATTTGCGGCGGCCTCTGGCCGCCGGTTTTAGATATGAAAGACCGGCGGCCAGAGGCCGCCGCTACAGCCACAACGTGTGCGCGGAGATCGTGGCCTATCCAGCAAGATTACACCTGCAGCGTGTCTCCGTCGCGGGCCACAAGCTTATACAGCGCCGGGCCGAGATAAATTCCGAGAAAGAGCCGCGAAATCAGGCCCGCGACAATGACAATCGCAAAGGGCCGCTGCGTATCGGAGCCGATGCTGTGCGACATGGCCGCGGGCAGCAAGCCCAAGCAGGCGACGAGAGCGGTCATCATAATGGGCCGCAAGCGCACAACAGAGGCTTCAAGCGTCGCCTGGTGGATATCCATGCCGTCCAGCCGCAGCTTGTTGACGTAACTGAAAAGAATCACAAAAGTCTCTACGGCAACGCCCATCAAGGCTAGCAATCCCAGCATGGAAGAGACGCTGAAGGGCGTATGCGTCAGCTTGAGCGCAATCAGCGCCCCTACTGGCTCCGTCATCACCACCGCAACGGCGGTAATAACGGGAAACTTGATGTTGCCGTAGAGCACAAACAGAATCAGAAAGATCAGAAAGATGGTCAGCGGCCCAATGATCTTGATCTGGTCTCGCGCCGCCAGATACTCGCTGTATTCCCCGCCCCAGACCATCCGGTAGCCGGGGGGCAACCGAACGGCTTCATTCACCGCCTTCTGTCCGGCTGTTACGCCTCCGGCTAGGTCCCGCCCTTCAATCGAATACTGCACGCCAATGTACCGGGAGTTGTTTTCGCGATAGATGAACGAGGCGCCATTGCCGATGCGAACGTCCGCGAGCTGCCGCAGAGGAATCTGTTGCCCTGCCGGATTGGCGACCAGAAGATTCCCGATCTCGGTTCCGTTGCTGCGATATTGCGGCTCCATCCTGACGACGAGATCAAATTCCTTTTCTCCCTGGATTACTTGCGAGACGGCTTGGCCGCCCACTGCCGCCTGAACGACCGCTTCCACATCCGCAACATTAATCCCGTAGCGGGCGCAAGCGGCGCGGTCAACATCGACGATCAGGCTCGGCTGTCCGAGCTCGCGCACCACCACCAGGTCCGTAAACCCGCGCACGTGTTCGAGGGTTCTCTTCACCTGAATGGCTTTATCCTGCAATACGTTCAGGTCCGGGCCATAGATTTTGACCGCTAGGGCGCTTTTCAAGCCCGTCAGCGCCTCGTCCACCGCGTCCTCCGCCGGCTGCGTGTAATTGAAAATGATGCCGGGAAACGTTTGCAGCTTGGTATTGACGGCGCTAATGAGTTCATCCTTAGTGCGAACACGCCCTTCTTTCCACACCGCGTCGCTATAAGGTTTGAGGCCGACATAAAACTCATCGTTGAAGAACCCGGTTGGGTCGGTCCCGTCGTCCGGGCGTCCTAGTTCAGACGCGACCGTCGTGACCTGCGGAAACGACATCAAGATATTACGAACCTGGGGCGAGATCTTCGCCGCCTCCTGCCACGAGATGGTGTAAGGCATGGTGGCCCTTACCCAGAGCGCGCCTTCGTCCATGTGAGGCATAAATTCGGCCCCGATGTAAGGAACGGTTAAAAGACCCGCGGCGAAGATAAGCATAAAGATCAAAAACGTAAGCTTAGGGTATCGCAGGCACCATTCGAGTTGCCGCCGGTAAACCCGCTTGCACCATTCATACGGGCGGTTGATCTTTTCGCGCACGCCTTTCTTAAACCAGTAGGACGCGAGCACCGGAACCAAAGTCAGGCTCAGAATGAGGGATCCGATGAGCGCGAACGCCATCGTATCCGCCATTGGACGGAATAAGGTTCCCGCGGCGCCCTGCAAGGCATAGATCGGGAGATAACCCGCAATAATGACGAGAACCGCGTAAAAAATGGGCCGGTCCACTTCATGGGCGGCCGAGAGAATCACATCGTACAGTTTGTACTGCGTTCCGTGGCGCGCCCCCATTTCACGGTAAACATTCTCCATCATCATCACCGCGGCCTCGACGAGGATGCCGAAATCGATGGCTCCTATCGAGAGCAGGTTGGCGTCCACCCCCTTGGCGTGAAGAAAAATGAATGCGAACAAAAGGGAGAGAGGAATAGTGATGGCGACGATAATCGCGGCGCGGAAGCTGATCAGGAAAATGATCAGGATAATCACCACCAGGATCATTCCGCGAAGCAGATTGGATTCCACGGTGCTTGTGGTCAGTTTCACGAGGTCGCTACGGTCGTAAAATGGAACAACCTTCACGTCGGGCGGAAGAACTGACTTGTTCAGCGTCGCAGTCTCCTGCTCGACGCCCTTCAGGACGTTCTGCGTCTCTTCGCCGGTTCGCATCAGAATCACGCCTTCAACAGCGTCATCTTGATGCATGTAGCCAAATTCACCTAGACGGGGCGCATGGCCAATCGCAACGTTTCCGATGTTCTTGACCAGCACGGGCGCGCCGTTCTGGCTGGCCACGACGATATTGCTGATATCCTGCGCGTCTTTAATCAACCCCAGGCCGCGGACGTAATAGAATTGGCCGCCCTGCGAGTAGAAGCCGCCGCCCGTGTTCGAGTTATTCAGGGAAAGAGCTTGCATCACCTGAGGAACCGAGAGGTGATAGTTAAAAAGGCGGGTAGGGTCGAGCAGCACCTGATATTGCATCACCTCGCCGCCAAATCCCGAGTCGTCCGCGACGCCGGGCACGGACCGGTAAGCGCGTCCGATTACCCAGTCCTCAAGCGTTTTTAACTGCATAGGAGTGCGGTCCGTGCTTTGCAGAACATAACGGTAGATCAGGTCGCTCGGGCTCGAGAGCGGCGCCAGGCCCGGCGTAACGCCGGGGGGTAGACTCACGTCACTCAGCCTCTGAAAGGCAAGCTCGCGGCAGAAATATTTGTCGGTGCCGTAGCTGAACGTCATGATGACGTCCGACAGGCCATAAAGCGAAATGGACCGCATATACGTCAAGTTCGGGATGCCGTTCATCTCCACTTCAATGGGGACCGTCACCAGACGCTCTGTTTCTTCTGCCGCGTGGCCCGGCCATTGCGTGATGATCTCGACCATGGGCGGCGCCAGGTCAGGGTAGGCTTCAATGGGCATGTGCAGGAATGACACCACGCCCACAATGGCGATGGCCGCGCTCATCAGCAGAATCAGAAACCGTTGGTGTAAAGCGAAATGAACGATTCTATGGATCATCGGATAGTTTGGATCGGAATCACCGCGAGGGAGGCCCTGGCGGAATCCATATCCAGCAGTCTCCCATTAGTGTTGAAGTGAATTCGCAAATTGCAGGAAAAGGCTGCCGTCAGCCACGACTTCATCGCCCGCTTGCAAGCCGCCGAGGACCTGCGTTCGGCCGCCTTGCGTCTGGCCGATGGTAATCAATCGCTGCGCAAACTCTCCCTGCCCGGCAACCGCGTATACAAATGGCTGGTTTTCGCTGTTCCTGAGCACGGCGGAATCGGGCACGGAGAGCGCATTCGGGATTGCGCCGGCATCCACTTGCACGGTCACGTACATATCTTTCTTTAGTCTCTGACCGGGGTTTTGCGTCACGATACGCACCTGAAGCGTGCGGGTGTTGGGATCCATAGCGGGCGCGAGGTAGGAAATGCGGCCACGAAAGACCTCCGGGTAAGCGTTGGTCTCAATCGTTACACTCTGCCCCTGGCGGATGTAGGCGAGATCGCTTTGGTATACGCTTGCCAAGACCCAGACCGTGCTCATATTGGAAATGGTGAAACATTGGGTCGATCCCGCCTGCACAACCTGGCCGAGAGCCACCGTCCTCTCCACCACCTCGCCGGCGATAGGCGCGAGCACTGGAATTAAGGGTGAAGTTGCCGCTTGCAGAACCGCGCTTTGACTCGTCAACCCGAGCACCCTTAGCGTCTGCCACGCGGCAACCATGTCTGCATTGGCTTGCACTTCGGCGGATTCGGCCTGCTCGAGCGCGCTTACCGAGATGGCGTGATGCGTGTAAAGGTCTTGGGAGCGGCGATAAGTTTTCTCGGCAAGATTATAGGCGTCTCGAGCCTTGATATAGTTATCACGCATTTGCGCGTAGTCCGGGCTGGTAACTTCCATCATCGGCTGCCCCGGATGAACTGTCTGGCCCGGTAAAACCAGCACGCGCATAACGCGGCCGCCCACCTGGGTGATGACCGGCGTGGTTTCAAAGTCGTTGTACGCCACCGAGCCGGGCAGACGGAGAATGTGCGGAATGGAGGACTTCTCCACTTTAATGATCTGGAGCCGCCCCATTTGGCTTTCGGGGACACGGAAGTAAGACGCCTGGGGGGCGCTGCCATTGCTTGAAGCGGACGCTTGGGGCGAGGCGGCATTCGCCGTTGTGGCGGACTTATTGCAGCCGGTGACAATGATGAGCGGGAAACAAAAGATCGCCATCAGCGCGAATCGCTTCACGAGGCGCCAGAGACTATGTGACAACTGCGGGTTTTGAGTTGTAGCGGCGGCCTCTGGCCGCCGGTCTTTAATATCTAAAAGCCGACGGCCAGAGGCCGCCGCTACAGCCGCCGTTGCTTCTTCTCGATGCAACTTCATATGCAGACCATTCAATTTCGTATTCTGATGTGTTTTCATTGCAGATTCCTTGTGCCCACCGCCTCGCGCAGTTGCTCGACTGAGGCCATGTATGAGGCCAAAGCCTGAAGGTAGGCAAGCTGAGTTGCGCGGTAGCTGCGCTCTGCGTCGAGAAAATCCAGCAGGCTGGCGGCGCCGCGATGATAGGCGTACTGACTGATATCTTTGGAGTCTTGCGCTTCCTTGAGGTAGCCAGATTGGTAAAGCTCAACCACCTGAGCGTTGGTTTGAAACGCGGCGTAGGCGCTTTTGACGTCGGTGAGCACCTGATCGGAAGCGGCTTGTTCTGTTTCCTGCGCTTGCGTAATGGCAAAATGGGTGCGGGCAATTTCGCCCTGATTACGGTCAAATATGGGGATTTCAACCGAACCAAACACGCTAATGTTGTTCAGCGCGGAGACGTGCGTATAGTTCGCCTGCACGGTCACATCACGCTTGCCGTTGGCCTTGGCAAGAGCGTACTGGCTGTCGGCAGCCGTCACGCCCTCCTTGGAGGCGAGCAGGTCCGGGCGCGACTGGAGCGCCTTGGCCTCGGCGTCAAGCAGGCTTAAATGAATGGGCACATAGTTCAGGTTCCCCACCACATCGTAATTGGCCGGGAGCGCGTCATACCCAGTGAACTGCCGCAGGCTGGCCTTGGCTTGAACCAGCGCAACTTGGGCTGAGGAAACGTCGGTCTGAAATTGCAGCAGTTGAAGCTTGATTTTGAGGAAGTCGCCCTCGCTGATGTCTCCCGCCTTGTATTGGGCTTGGCCGATGTCGACCGTATTGGTGAAGCTCGCCAAGTCCTGCTGAGCAAACTGCAGCGTGGACTTGGCGAGCAAAACCTGGATGAACTGTTGCGCGACATTAAACGTCAAAACTCTTTCATCGTCTTTGACCGTTGTGGCCGTCACGGCCGTTTGATCTTTTGCGGCCCGGATGCGCGCCTGGCGCTTGTGACCCCGTTCGATCAGGTATGAGACCCCTAAGTCAAACTCGCTGATGACATCCAGCGTTGAACTGTTCAAATTACTGGGGCTAAACAGCGGCACGAAAAGCGAATCGCCCAATAAGATTGGATTCGGCCGGAGCGAAGCTGTAATCTCCTGCGCCTGACTTTGCGGGATCGTCGTGCGCGCGGCTTCGAGCGCGTGGTTGTGCGCGAGAGCCAATTGAATCGCTTGCTGAAGATCAATGCGAACGCTGGGCGTTCCGGCCGTCGTTGCTGTATTCGATGCTCCGGCCGCGCCCACCGGGCTGGATGGGGGAGTCTGGCCTCTCAGCGCCTTCGTGCAGCCGGGCAGTATGGCCAAGCTTGCGGCGGTCAGGGCCAGAAAGGTCAAATGACGGCAGGAGGCAAGGCGGGGGCGCTTGCCGAATTTGAATACCCTGGTGGACTGCCTGCCCGTATCCCTCGCGCCGCCGGGCGGGGCTGAAACGAACAACTTTGTCATGGGAATCAACTAATCTCCTCGAAAATGGGTTCCGCAACCGGGGGTAAGTTCGCCAGGCGAACTTGTGTCTCGGAAAAGTGACTTTGCTTCCTCTATCCACGTGGCAGGAAGCACAAGAGGCGAGCCGGGATCAAAACAGGTCCAAATCAGCCCCAATACCCTAACAGGCGGCCTAAATTTGACCCAATCTAACCCCAAATATGGCTTAAACCAGGGTTAGAAGGCCCGCTTTTGAGCCAAATGATAGAGGATGACCAGGCTGTGCTTAGGACTAACCAAGTGATGGGGGACCGCGAACGGGAAGGGTTGTGACGGCAAGATTAGGTAAGCTGGACCAAAAGGGCGCAAGATGAAAGATAATCCGCTGCGCGGGGCGCGGGGCCTGTCCAATTGTTGCTGGCCGTGCCGAGCTCTGGCGGACGATCTGGCAAGCGATACATTCGGTTTCGCTCGAAGAAGCGGGCGGCGGGGCGGCGCTTGAAGCCGTGAGCACGGGGTGTTGGTGAAGCGTGACACATGGATAACCATGCCGGTGAAGCTCAGCCGCGAAGACAAGTTGCAACTGCGCGGCAAAGAGAAACCAGATTGCCGCGGCGCGCAACCTTCGGCTGCCCAAACGCGATTTTTTCCTTCGGCGCTTCACCGCTTTGCTCTGTTCTCCACATCGGGCTGAGGCTCGCGTGTAGCAGCCTTCAACCCGCATTGCTTCCGTATCTTACTGAAAATGTAAGCCGTTTTCAATGCTCTCTCGAAAATACCTCTCCCAAGTGCCGCGGATGCGTATGCGCTATTTCGCGGCAGCTTGAGCCAAGGCGTCATCTACAAGCTTGAAAAAGTCCGCCGGCGTGACCGCGCCGGCGGCCAGCTTGCCATTGATAAAAAACGTGGGTGTTTCATTAACACCGAGGCTCGTGCCTTCGACATAATCCGCCCGGACGCGAGGCAGTGTCGCCTTCGAATCCAGGCAAGCCGCGAGTTTATCCTTGTCAAGGCCCGCCTGTCCGCCCAAATCAAGCAGTTGCTGCCGCGCCGTTTCCGGCTTGATCGTGTTCTGGTTCTGGAAGATAAGCGAGCGGAATGGGAGAAAGTCCGCAGGATTGGCTTGGAATGCGCACTCGTTCGCCACCGCCGCCACCACAGCCCACGGATGGATCGTATAGAGCGGATATTCCTTAAAGATAATTCGCACCTTTGAGCCGTACTTGGGAAGCACCTGCTTCTCCAAAAACTCTTGCATCTCAGCGCAATGCGGGCATTCCAGGTCGGCATATTCCACAATCGTCACGGGCGCGCCCGCCGGGCCGGTGGAAGGCTGATTCTGCATGTCAATCATCTGCTCCACCTGTTGTTCCGGGTTGCCGTTAAGGCCGTAGACATTGCCCGCAATCAGATAATTTCCATCCTGCGTCACATAAAAATCCTGCGAACTTTTGTTTTTCCCGAGGTCCATGGCAACCGTAGTTTTCATAAAGCCGGGGTAGATTGAGGGCTGCAAAGGGCCTACGGTGATCGTGGCAGAGGGAGGAATGGAAAACCGCTCGCGCAGGTATCGCTCGATTTTAGCGCGCGCGGCGCCGCTCGACGCCGCCTCGGGCGAGGCCGCTCTTGCGGGGCGGCTCTGCGCCTGGATTGAAGGAAGGATCGCGAGCAGGGCGATGAGCGCAACTCCTGCCCCTATTCGATACGTGACGTCATAAGTCGGGCGCGTCTGATTCTGTAGCGGCGGCCTCTGGCCGCCGGATTTTAATAGTAAAGACCGGCGGCCAGAGGCCGCCGCTACAGCCAATGACCGTCGCTGACCTATGGCGCTCCGTATAAATCTCGCAATCCAGCGCTTCATGCTTTTCTCTTTCGGGTGTCTTCGGACGAGAGGGTTACTTCGCGCGCCGCAAATCCTCGTCGATGATGCGGTAGAACTCCTCGGGCGGAGCGTTGCCCACAACGGGGTAGCCGTCGATGAAACACGTTGGAGTGAAGAAAACCTGCAACTTCAAAGCCTCGTTGTAGTCTGCGTCAATCCTCGGCATCGTGCTCTTTGCGTCCAGGCAACCCGCGAGCCGCAGCCGGTTAATCCCCGCTTGCTCGCCAAGATCGAGCAGCCTATCCCGCACGTTGGTGACGTTAATCCCGGCTTGCTGCGCAAAGATGGACGAGCGGTACGGGGCAAATGCGGGGGGATCGATTTCGTAGGCGCACTCGTTGGCAACGGCCGCCTCGCGCGACCAATCGTGCGAAGGAATCGGG